>JAZQNE010000130.1:0-30361 GCA_045627185.1 Lachnospiraceae bacterium | reverse complement strand
GTTCACCGCTCCCATTCCAGATACGTACCAATAGCCCTTGCGACTGTTGGCTGTGATACATGCATAGTATTCTGGTATTCCAAGTTTGAGCAGATTTCTCTTTCTCGTTTTCGGTAACTTCCATTGTTTCCATAAGAAGATTGAAAAGCCCATGCCTAAGCTTCCTACAGCTACAGCATTCTGGACTCCCGAGCCCAATCTTGAAACAGGTGCTACAGCCTGGATTCTTGCAGGCGGCGCTCACCATACCGCATTCTCTTATCCGTCGGAAACTTATCCACGAACGGCAGTATTACATTGTCATAGATAATCAGCCCTTCCCCGGCCCCCGAGTGTGTTACATATTAAATTGAAAACATAATCCGGTGCCTGGCGAATTCCGCGTTCCCAGTCCGTCATAGTGCGGTATGGAACACCAAGATATTCAGAAAACTCCTTTCGGTTCATACCGGTCTGTTCCCGAAGTTTGATAAAGTCATCCGCGGTGGGATGGCGAGTGTGTTGTGACATAAAACTCCTTTCCGGACATAAAAATACGGCTACCACCGAAGCGATAACCGTAAGCCTATCTTTTTATTTTGGACACTAATTAAAGCTGTATCTCATTTCCAAAATAACCTTTAACTAAATCCGCATAACTTCTCGAATTAGAACTAATGTTGTATGCATTTGTTCCTCTTACAGCCACATCACGGAATTCCTTTCTAAATACTTTTGTCTTACCGCACTTAGGACAATCAACTGAGATTTCTAACGTCACATAGTTGCAAACACTGTTTCCGCTCGTACCTGTACGATCTGAGATGTGCTCGATTTCAACACTATCATTATATTCCAATTTAGCACCACAATCGCACATCAAAACCATCATTTTCTTTGTGGCCGACTTTGCAACAGCCAAATAAAACAGGAAAAAGATACATACAATAACTGAAATGTACCTAATAACCATGCTGAAATCATGATTTAAGATTACAGAAAGCGTCACTTCCAATATGAAGAGTGCGGCACTAACCAATGCAATAGTGCGGTACAAACGGATTCTTTTGTTTCCGTCTTCAACGCTTTCAATAGGGTCCTTCATCAAATGCCAAAAGTTTTTCATTTCGCCACCTCGTTATAAAATATTATGATGAACAAGCATTTAAGTAAGGTAGGGCTGTCAAGCCCTACCTTACTTATGCTATACTGCAGTATAGCCGCATTTTCCATTTATTGTATGAACCTTAGCCCTTGAATTCCTTATACAGACTGATATGACATTTCGGTTGACCAGATGCTTGACTGGGCGGAATCGATGGGCATTGAGGCCGTTGTAATCGACAACAATACCAACATTCGCGATTTCAAGAACGAACTCAGATGGAATTCAATGTTCTTCAAATAAAATGCGGTTTTTACACGCCGCCGATGTCTGAAACCGCCGGTTAATACAATAAAAATAAAGTCCTTGGAATGTGACGGATAATAAATTCCAAGGACTTTTTTATGTTGTTTTGTCTGCAATATCACTCGACGGAATTTGCTTATCCGTTGAGTATAAACTAACCCATTTTTTCTTTCATCTTCTGATACAGTTCTTCGTCCGTCATATGGTTTGATGTCAGTAAAATCAGGGCAACTCCCTTGTCTTCTTTTGCGTAGGTGTATTCATGCTGCCATTTGTAATGGCCGGAATTGTCGCCAAGTTCTCTTACGTAACCCATGAGTTTTCGAACGATATAAGCCGTAAATTTGAAATCCGCAAGGCAGTCGTTATCGTAGTAGCCATGCCATATACCGGTTGATTTTTCCTTCATTAGTCTGTCAACCGTCTCAAAACATTCCGCCGATTGTCCAAACTCAAAAAACGAATCAGCGTACTCTTTACTCTCAAGCGCACAAAATCCATCATAAAAGTGATGTACGCCAAGGCATCCGTAATAATGCATATATGCCTGCAGTTTCAGCACATCTGCCTGCTCCGGCACATTTTTCAGATATTCCTCACGTTCGGCAGTATTTTCACTGCAGATATCATCATAAATCCGCAATTGCTCCGAAAGCTTCTTATCTCCGGTCAGCCATTTGAGTTCCTTAACCGGTTCATCCCTGCCAAGCATAATGTAATGCGCAAAGTACCGGATATTTTCAGTGTAAAACTGTTCTCCTGCGTGTTCGTCCTCATTCGGTCCAAACTTCGGAGTGATTTTACAGAAGGCCCTGTAGCTGTTTTCAACCGCAATGTCGCTGTCAAAATAGTTTTGAGCAAAATGTTTTGCCTGACTTTCGTCAGTCACCTTTTCACCGGCCCAGATTCGCGAAATCGCATCGAGATAATAAACGTGAGGTTTAACGTTTGAACAGTTGATAACCCAGAAATCTTTACCGCCGTTTGCAAGCACATGGTTTAACTCATTTGCAACAAAGCCGACGGAGTTCGGTGTCATTGTGATATGGTTGGCAGCCTGCAGATCGTAAAACGATGCGTGGTAATAAATGCCCTGAGCCGCTGTTTCTTTGGGGTCAGGCATTGAGTTGACACGTGGATTGTGATTCCCGCGTCTTCTTGTAACCATTTTTCCGAAACCGTTATCTGCCCTTACAAGAATCACATTCTTAGGGAAAGAAATATGTCCTGCTTCATACAGTTCCATTATCTCTCCGTAAAGGTTTGTACAAAAAACGGGGTTGTCTACATGCTTTTTCACTATTTCCGCCTGTTGCGCGATTATCTGCGATATCAGAGCCCCACGTTTTTCATCGGTATCATATTGTCCGGATTTGTCGCTGCTCCAGAACGGGCAATCACCCTGTCCTCTGAAGCAAAGGTTCCAGACAACCTTCATATTCTTTTGCTCTGTTACGGCATCCTCCCAAAGCTTAAGAAATTTGTCTTTCTGCTTAAAATAATCAGCCTCAACATCGGGATATGCATGGGCAAACATTTCCGCTCCAAGCGGTTCCGCGTGATGATGTGTAATCCAAAGACCGTAATCGCTTGCAAGCTTCCGGTTCTTGCGTGACATTTTGTCGGTGCCGGGGATAACCATGTTTCCGCCGCATCGCAGAAGCGCTTCAAAGCCCATTTCCCAGCCTTTTTTGTCCGGTTTGTTGTAGGGCCAGCCCATCATTAGAACTTCATCGTTAAAGAACCACCCGCGATACCTTACGGAAAAGCTTTCGGAACGATATTCCCCATCCGGAATGACTGCCCGGCTCATTTGGGGAAGTTTTTGATCCATCCAGAACCAAAACGGTTTTACGCCCAGAAATTCCTTGCTGATGTAGAGTAATCCATATATGAAGCCAAGGCTGTCCCCCGAAAAGAGGAACGCAGTCTCTCCGTCAATCTTAAGAAGAAATGCTTCCTCAGCCATTGTCTTTTCTTCTTTCAGAATAAGGCTGCATTCGGAAGATTTTTCAAGACAAACGGAAGTAATATCTCTTTTCAGGATTTCTACAAACTTAATTACCGGTACTTCACATCCGGAATATTTTATCGATGTTTTTTTATCCAGAACAAATTTCTTCATTTACCGCCTCATTCGGAAATATCAGTTTTTCTTTTTTTACCGCTATGATTTGTTCCGATAAGAGCCCCGCTGCTTACAAACAGAATGGTAATCCACAGGAATATGCGGCTGTTATCACCGGTCCCGGGATTGAGCGGATCAACAGGGCCGGTTGGATTTACCGGTTCGGTTGGATTTGCCGGACCTGTCGGATTTGCAGCTTTTATTGAAAAACCGGCAGAGGCACTTCCGTCAGTGAATACGATTTCAACATTGTGTTCACCGACGTCCAAAGTTTCCAGATAAGCGGAAGAAAGCGTAATCCTGGTGGAACCGGGCTCGGCAGTATAGTTTGCGGTTGCAACACCGACACCGTCAATCGTGACACTGTCAAACTTGTCAAACGGAGTATCGGCGACAAAGACAAGACCACCCAAAGTGCCCTTGGTCCATTCACTGTTTGCACCTGAAATAAGGCTGTAGGTTACAGGCGAAAGCACAGGAATCCTTTGCGTATCCTTTGCTTTGCAAACGGAACAGATACGTTCTTTGGTGCCGGGTTCGGTTGCGGTAGCCGGTTTTGTAATTACCCATTCACCAAAAGTATGGCCCTTTGCACTGCCTATATCCGCAATGGTATCGGTTTCACCGCAGCCGTTTTCGCAGACAGCGGTCTTTGTGCCGTCTTTCGTGCAGGTTGCATCCCCGTTGGCGATATAGGTATTGAATTTGTGCCCCTGTAAATCACAAATCGAACGTTTTTGGCAACTGATAGTAAATTCCGTATCTCCTTCAGTGGGGTCAGCGCTCAGCATCCATATGTTCCCGTTTCCCGATTCAATTATACTCGCGGAAGTGCATTCATATTCCGTGGGAAGCGAAAAAATCACATTGCTTTGGGCCTGCGTGTAAAAAAAGCCGTCCATTTCAAGATCGCATGCAAGAACTTCCGCTGTGCCGTCGTCTCCTGAAAAAACAATCTTATACCAGACAGCTGTAGCATCGTATATAAGTCCTTCGTCGGAGGTACAGGTGATGGCAGCGCTTGCAGATGTCTTTGTAATCTTTCCGCCGCTCCCGTTTTCATTGCAAATAAGAGTGCCGTTATTGCCAACCGTGATGGTGCCTGAGTTTTTCTCAACATTTACAGTCGCGTTACTGATTTCGATATTACCCGTGTTTTCCTTTATCGTGACACTTCCGCTGTGAACTTTGACATCGCCCTGGTTATTTTCTATTGTTCCTTTTGCGGGGATTGTTTCACTGCCGACAATCTTTGTCTCAAAAGAAACTGTTCCGTTTTGAATATTTTTCAAAACCTGACCGTCATGCATAATAATTCTTCCATGGTTTTCACCGACAGTCCCGTAATTTTCCTCTATGTTTCCGGCGTTTGTCTGAATCAGTCCATCGTTTCTGCTGACCTCATTGCCCATGCCGACGGCAACCACCGTTCCTTCATCGTCATTCACACCCAGCGATCCGGTATTATTGATAATGTTTATCGTTCCGTAATTGGTTCCAACATGCCCTGCCAAAACGGAATCAATGAACCCGTGATTTTCATTGACGGTTCCGTACGAAGAAGAAATTCGTCCCTTATTGTCTTTTATGGTTCCACCGTTGTAAAAAGTGTTAATCGTTCCCAGATTCTCGTTCATCGTATCCGAAGGATTGGCCGGGTCCGGAAAAAAAACAAGAGTCGAAGACTCCGGGTTATCAGCGGCAGCATATGCCGGAATCGGGCAAACAGCCGTCATCATCACAGCAATGAGAAGTATTCCCGATATTAATTTGAATATTGAATTGTTTTTTTTCACAATCTCCACAATAATCCCTCTCTTTCAACGCAAATTCCCCTGATACTATTTCTGATTTTAACACAAAAAAACCAAAAGCACTATAAAAAATAATTTCAAGATTGTCTTTTGGCGAACACCTCACACCATACTTTGCTCATACAAATTTCGCAAAAGTAATTCCTCAGGGCTTAAGTGACCTTATTTCAGAGGATAAAAAGAATAAGAAAACGGAACCTTAATCGAGCATTCTGCACTCATGCACAAATCTAACCGTATCGGCTCTCACTTTCGAGCCCCTTGTTCTGCTTTGATGAATTTCTTTGCGCATAGCAAGACCTCCGTTTGTTTGATTGATGGCTCAATCATACAAGACGGAGGTTCAGAGTTTAAGTGTTCATGGTTTTATGCTTACGTCTGTTTCATTCTACGCTTTCAAAAATCTTTGCAATAGGCGAATCGGCGTCAAGAACAAGCGTCTTTTCGCCTGAACCCTGAAGCGCAATCTTTGCTGCATCAAGAGCACGTACAAAGGTGTAGAACTCAGCCTTTGATTCATCGTTGTAAGCGTTGGAAAGAATGTTCATGTACTCAGCCTCGCCTTCAGCTTCAAGCGTTGCGGCCTTGGCCTGTGCCTCGGAAAGCATGATCTGAACCTCATAATCAGCGCTTGTGCGCTTCTTCTGAGCTTCGGACTCACCTTCAGCGGTGTAAGTTGCAGCCTTGTTGTTACGTTCGGAAATCATTCTTTCGTAAACTGCATATTTGTTATCATCAGGAAGGTCAAGATGCTTTGTTTCCACGGAAAGAAGCTCAATACCGTACTGATTCATGGTTGAACCAATCTGATTTCTGATTGCTTCGGCAAGTTCACCGTCACGTCCCGTAATAACTTCAGACTGGTTCATGCTGCTGATAACAGACTTAATTGCGTTGTAAACGGTAGTATTTATACGGCTTTCGGCATTTCCGATTGAGTTAAGTGTCTGAACAAAAAGCTTGGGATCTGTAATTCTCCAGAGAACGTAACTGTCAACAACCATTGACTTCTTGTCCTGGGTGATAACGTCTGACTCTGCAAGATCGTAAATCTGGATTGCCTTCGGAAGCGTGTCCGTTGTTTGAATCAAAGGAACCTTCAGACTGATGCCGGCTTTTGACACAATCTTTTCAACCTTGCCAAACTGTTTTACAAGAGTGTACTCATTTTCGTAAGTAACTACGTAGCAGCTGTCGATAATAATCAAAAGGACAATTACGATTGCTGCAATAAATATCTTTAAGCCAATTCTGGGCTGACGGATTCTTTCAACTTTATCTGCCATTGTAATTTCCTCCTTTTCACTGATTATCGGCCGAGCCGTTTGTAATAAAGCTGTCAAGCGGGAGAATCTTCTGTGTGCCTGTATCCGAGTTATCAATAATAACCTTCAGGTCGGGAAGAATTTCTTCCATGGTTTCATAGAACATACGCTGTTTGGTAATGAGCGGGTACTTAATGTATTCGGCATAGGTGGATTCGAAACGTGAAACCTGACCCTTTGCTTCATTAATTCTTGCCTGCTTTGCAGCCTCAGCCTGACGGATAATTCGGTCGGCCTGTGCCTCAGCCGCAGGAATCTGTTCATTGTAGTACTTCTCAGCTACGTTAATGGATGTTTCCTTGCCCTGTTTTGCGGTTTCAACGTTTTTGAAAGCCTCAATAACTTCCGCTGTCGGGGGCTCAGCATCCTGAATAGTAATGTTTACAAGCTGAATACCGATGTCATTTTCCTCAAGTCTTGCGGTAATTGCATCACGGATAACACCCTGAATTTCGTTCTTACCGGTTGTAATAACGCTGTCAACATCGTACTGGCCGATGGTTGAACGGATGCATGAAAGAGCAATATTCTTAAGAATGAACTCCGGCATATCGGATGAATAAAGGGCTTCAATCGGATCACTGAACTTATATTCAAGATAGAAGTCAACGTTTACAAAGTTGTAATCCGATGTAATCATCAGTGATTCTTCGGGAACCGAAAGATTAGTACCTTCAACATAGCCGATAGGCATACCCTTGATTGTTGTGTTAACCTTGGTAACCTTCTGTACAAAAGGAATTTTGAAATGAAGGCCCGAAGTTGTTACAGCCTGTGGTGTACCGAAGGTTGTTACAACTGCCTGTTCCTGTTCCTTTATTGTATAAAAGGAATTAAAAACAAGAATCAGCAGTACGATAATAACTACAGCTGACAATATTATTTTTTTTGTCTGTTTTGCGTTTTGCATTGCAGTCTCCTTTCAAAAAACTGTTGTGATGATTTTAACAATATGCCCGGACAGATGCAAGAATTTTTGAGTGAAAAAGACAAAATCTGTTGCGGATATTAGGAAAATACCGTATAATGTCATACGGGAATGTATAATTTTTATGAGGTTTTGGTATGCGTAGAAGGTTTCTTACAGTCGCTAATATGTCTGTATTGATAATTGCAATATTGACATTTCTTTTTATTTATCAGTATTTCAAATACAGTAATACTGCAAATACTGCCGTTGAAAAGAATGCAATTCAGAAAATGCAGTCTTTATATGAAGCAGGTCTTAATGAAGTTAAAAAAGCAAATACCGAATCAGGCGACTTTGAAAAAAATCTCAAAACCATTTCCATGCCCTCCGTTGACAGCAATGCCGTTTATACACTAACAAGCATCAGCACCATCGGTGAAGGCCATTTTGTTCAGGCAGGTAACTCCTTTACGGTCGGTTCAAGCCTTTATAATGATTTTCTTATTTCAAAAACTTTTCTTGGTGATTATTCATACTATACCTATCTTGACCAGGTTCATTCCCACAGTCCGGCTTTTGCAGCCTTCAGGGATGAAAATGATGAAGACTTCTACATCTACAGCGATTATTCTTCAAGCGTTCCCGTAATAATTCACATCATCTATCCAAAAGAAATAATGGATGGCCAGGTTGCGGTAATCAAAAGTTCATCTGACCTCTTCACCACATCACAGATGGTTATTATCCTGCTTCTTGCCATCTGGTTGTTCTTTGTACACTTTTTCGATACTCTTAAAATCAACAAAAACCGTCAGCTTCTGATTTCAGCCCAGCGTCGTTACAAAACCGCTCTGGTCAGCAACAACAACTATATCTGGGAATATGACCTTTCAAAAGATGTAATGCTCTGGGATGATGCAAACTCTTTTTCCAAAATACTTGTAGACGTTTCCGGTGCAAACAGAAAGGAAATGATAGTAAACGGTCGCGTACATCCTGACGATCAGTGGGCATTTTTCCGTTTCTGCGACGCTCTTGTAACTCCCGAACCTTATGTTGAAACAGAAATCCGTGCCAAAAACCCGGAAGGCGTTTACACATGGTACCGCCTTTCCGGAACAAAGGTTTTTGAAAGCGATGACTATCCTGTCAGCGTAATCGGCCAGATGTCCGATATCAACAAATCAAAGGTTGAGTTTGAAGAACTGCGTGAACAGGCTTCTCAGGACCCCCTTACCAAGCTTGTGAATTATGGCGCATTTACCGAAGCTGCCTCAAAGAAAATCCTCACCAATGAAGATTCCCGTATCATGGCGCTTCTCCTTATAGACGTTGATGATTTCAATGACCTTAATGAGTCCTTCGGTTATGTATTCGCAGATGCCGTCCTGATTGATATAGCAGGCCGTCTGCGCAAGATTTTCCCTGAGAATACCATTATCGGACGTTTTGGCGGTGATGAATTCGTAGTTCTCCTTGACAACGTTTCCTCAATGTCATATGTTTCCGAACTCGCACAGAATGTTCTTACTTCAATTCACAGCATCCTGTCCAATTCAAAGAACCGTTACAGGCTCTCCGCAAGTATCGGTATTTCCATATTCCCCGTAGACGACACCCGCTACGAAGGTCTGTTTGAAAAGGCAGATACAGCCCTTTACGATTCCAAAACACGCGGCAAAGGGCGATACAGCATTTATAACTCCAACATGCGCAAGCTTCCCGAAGAAGTTAAGCATAAACGCAGTCAGAAGGTTATGCTGTCCACTTCGCAGGGCAAGCAGCGTACCATCGTTGACAGTACAATTCTTGTAAATGCCATTGACATTCTGTTTGATTCAAAGGATTTAAGCGTATCCATCAACATGATGCTGTCGCTCATCGGTATCTATTACAACCTGAGCCGCATCAGCATCATTTTGTACAAAGAAGATGCCTCCGCATTCATTTCACATGAATGGGTTGCCGACACACTCGAAAGACGTTCCTCATCAGACAATCTGTCCGTTCGTGACAGTGCGCTTCTCTTTAAGGGATATGCCAACGATGCCACCAACTGCTTCATACGCGATGATGTTCAGGGTTCAGCCGAAGCAGTTGCAATTAACGCAGACCCGTTCCTGAACGGCGCCGCTTCACTTATTCAGTGCGGCATCCGTTATCAGGAAGCATATACAGGTCATATCAACCTGACCAGCAACGAAATCAGAAACTGGTCAAAGAGCGAAATTGATTCACTTTCACTGCTCTCAAAGCTAATCGGAAGTTATCTTATCCAGCTTCGTTCACAGGAAAAAATCAATTATGTTTCGCAGATGGACTCCCTTACCGGCACATACAACCTCAACACATTCCTCGAAAAAGCCGGTCAGAACATCACATCCCACAGGTCGAAACATTTTGCCGTTATTTATGCGGATGTCCTGCAGTTCAAGCTCATTAACGATAACTACGGTTACCGCACCGGTGACCGGATTCTTGTCAGCATCGCTGAAATCATGCAGAAGGTTGGCGATGCATCATCACTTGTCGGCCGTGTAACAGGTGACCGTTTCATTGCTATGTACGCATACAAAAATGAAAACGACCTGATTGACAAGGTAAAGAAGATAATTTACGAATCAAAGCGCATCAAGCAGCCTAACGGCGATTTCTACAGGCTCGTCCTCATGATGGGTGTTTACCCCGTCTCAGCAGGCGATTCCGCAATAGTAGCCGTAGACCGTGCAAACATCGCACGTAAGAACGTTGTGGATTACCACAACTGCAGTTATATGTTCTACAACGAGTCCATGCACGAAAACATGCTCGAGCAGAAGGATATTGAAGATACAATGGAATCTGCTCTTGCAACAGGCGAATTTGTTGTTTACTATCAGCCCAAGATTGACCTTGATACACACAGGCTCATCGGCTCCGAAGCGCTTGTACGCTGGATTCGCCAGGGCACCGTTATTTCTCCCATCAGGTTCATTCCGGTATTCGAGGAAAACGGTTTCATAGTTCAGCTTGATTATTACGTGCTTGATAAAGTTTGTGCAATGCTCAGAAAGCGTCTGGATGACAATCTTCCGGTAAAACCGGTATCCGTTAACTTCTCACGTGTACACCTGAGCAACACCGTTCTTCCGTCAGTTATTGAAGGCACTCTTAAGCGTTACAACCTGCCTCCCGAACTGATTGAAGTTGAAATCACCGAGTCAGCCCTCAGTGCGACAAACACCTACCAGATCCGTATTCTTGATGAGATTCACCAGCTGGGCTGCCGTCTTTCAATGGATGATTTCGGTTCCGGCATGTCCTCGCTCAACATTCTCCGCGAGCTGCCGTTCGATGTACTCAAAATTGATAAAGACTTCCTGCACAACAAGGTTATGTCAACCCGTGAACGCGTTGTTATCCGTAACGTTGTCCGCATGGCAATGGAACTTGATATGGACGTTATCTGTGAAGGTGTTGAAACCGAAGAGCAGGAAATGTTCCTGAAACACATCGGCTGCAAGTACGGACAGGGTTATCTGTACGCCAAGCCGATTCCTGAGGAGGATTTCATTGAAAAGTTCCTCAATGCCTGAAAAAACAAAAAAGCGACTGATAAGCGCCGCCGCCATACTGTTCTGGCTGATTGCCTGGGAAGTGCTGGCAGTTCTGATACCGTCAAAGGTATTGTTTGCTTCCCCTGTTACGGTCATTGTCAAGCTGTTTGAGCTGATACGGACGACAAATTTCTGGTCCGCTGTCGGTTTCTCGACTCTGCGGATTGCTCTGGGCTTCATATTCGCCTTTTTGGCGGGAATTATGCTTGCGGCCCTGTCTGCAGTCAGCAGAACCGTAAAAGCGCTTATTTCACCCCTTATGCGCCTTCTGAAGGCCGTTCCGGTGGCAAGCTTCATTATTCTTGCACTGCTTTGGATTAAATCAGCAAATCTTTCCGTTCTGATTTCCTTTGTGATGGTACTTCCGGTCATCTACACAAATGTTTTGCAGGGGATAGAAAGTGCTGACAAAAAGCTGTTGGAAATGGCCAAGGTTTACAGAATGAAGCCTTCAAAACAGTTCCGATACATCTATCTTCCGTCAGTCATGCCGGCTCTTACCGCAGGCTGTTCGGTAGCGCTCGGTTTCAGCTGGAAATCGGGAATTGCAGCAGAAGTAATAGGAATTCCCACAGGCTCAATCGGTGAAAAGCTGTATGAAGCGAAACTGTACCTTATGACAGGCGAGCTGTTTGCCTGGACTCTTGTAATTGTTCTTCTGAGCGTCCTTTTTGAAAAGCTTGTTATGCTCCTGATTCACAAGCTTGCACAAAAACTGTCGTAATATCGTAAAATCTTTGGTCAATCAGGCACTTGTGCAATTGACAAATAAGGCATACAATATGGCAAAAGAAAAAGCCGGCGAAAACACCGGCATCGTAATAAACAAAATATGCAAATCCTTTGGAGACCAGAAGGTTCTTGACGGTTTTTCAGCAGAGCTGAAACCCGGCTCAGTCACGGCACTTATGGCACCGTCGGGCGCAGGAAAGACCACCCTTCTGAACATCATCCTTGGGCTTATGCCCGCTGATTCGGGCGAAATCACAGGGCTTTCGGGCTTAAAAGCCGCTGCCGTTTTTCAGGAGGACCGACTTTTCCCGGGTTCCGATGCTTACGCAAATGTTAACTCGGTTTTAGGACGTCCCGTCTCAAAGGAACTGCTTGATGCTGAATTTTCCGCAATCGGACTGACCGATTATATCAAAAAGCCCGTAAAAGAGCTTAGCGGCGGAATGAAGAGGCGAGTAGCCATAGTGCGGGCCCTTCTTTCAGATTATGACTTTCTGGTTCTTGACGAGCCCTTCAAAGGACTTGATGAGACCTTGAAAAATAAAGTTATTGAATACGTAAAGGAGAAAACGGCCGGTAAAACCGTGCTTCTTGTTACGCATGACATTCAGGAAGCCGAGTCTATGGGCGCGGCCGTAATTAACCTTTAGGAGGAACAAAAATGCACATCACATTAACCGGAAATCTTGGAAGCGGCAAATCCACAATTTGTCGCATTCTTGAAGGAAAATACGGGTTTGAAATCCATTCAACCGGTACAATTTTACGTCATCTTGCCGAAGAACGCGGGATTTCTGTTCTCGAAATGAACCAGCTTATCTGCTCGGATCCGTCTTATGACCACATGATTGATGACACCACAACCAAAATCTCCCGCGAGAATCCTGATAGAAAAATTGTGTTTGATTCACGTCTCGCGTGGCATTTTGCAGAAAAATCCTTCAAGGTTTTCTTAAGTGTCGACATTAATGAGGCTGCCCGCCGCGTATACGGTGACAATCGCGGAGACGTTGAAAAATACACATCCTTTGAGGATGCAAAGAATCAGCTTATTGCCCGTGCCGGGACAGAAGATGCCCGCTACAAAGATGTTTACGGCATTGACTATTTCGACTTCAACAATTACAACCTTGTTCTCGACAGCACCTGCTGCACCCCCGAATTTCTTGCGGAGCGCATTCTTGCAGAGCATGATGCATATGTTGCAGGCGAAGGCTTCTATGCTGACCATTCCTGCAAGCTTCTGATTTCCCCGGTTCGTGTTTACAACCCCGGAACAACAAACGGCTTCCCTGCAGGCCCCAAGGCTGCTGAAATCGCATATGATTCAACATCCGTTCTCACCTGTAAGAAAGCCAACGATGGCAATTTTGAACTTGAAAAAGCTGCTGAAATAGGAACAGAATATCCTCTGGTTCAGCTTGCGTTAGAATAAACCCGGTCCGTATCCCCGGAATGTTTTTTCGCCATTCCTCCACGGTAATTGAACCGTTCTCAAATTCGTCTTTACAGAAAACACCGGAAATGCGCTTTTCTCGCATTTCCGGTGTCTTTTTGTAAATCAGGTGCTTTATATTGATCCTTAAATTATATTCCCTTAAAACTGAATTCAAAATGATATTTTTTGTTGGGAATTCTGAATTCCTCATGTGTCTCAGCGCCCCAGGAGTTGTCTCCGCCAACGCCCATTCTGATAAGTGCGGGACGAACAACAGTGTGATGGATTGCCGGAAGTTCAAATGCATGCATAGCATTTTCCATTTCGACAGGTGTCCAGGGCAGTGCCGAAAATTCCATGACAGGAAGACCTTCGAAACGAATGCCGGTGCCGTTGTCGGCTGAAATCTCCGCAAAACGGACATCCGTCTTGTTACCGCATTCCTGCGGCTTCAGATAGGCTGAAAAGTTGTCTATAACATCGTTGAAGAAAAGGCCAAGACGGGCGCCCTTGCGTCTGTCGATGTAGTTCTCCTCAGGACCGTTTCCGTACCAGCCGATGTGCATATATTCAGCGGGAAGCATAAGCTGCATGCCAAACTCGGGAAGCTCCGGCAGGCCCTTTACCGCCTTGTAATCCTCAGAAACCATGACTTTGCCGTCAGGAGTGACAGTGTAGTCAACAGCAACCTGAGCCTTCGGATTTGTGCCAAGTCTGTAAACATAGCTTACCCTGCATGCAGTTTCAGTGCATTCACAGCCTGCATATTCCACGGTCTGGTATGTACTTGCAATGTTCCATTCCGCAAGCTTGAACGGTGCTTTCCAGCCGCGCTCGTTATCCGTGGGTGCATGCCAGAAGTTAGGTTTTACAGGCTTTGAAAGCATTTCATGGTCCTTAAACCTGTATGAAATAAGGCCCTGCTCAAAACTGAATATAACATGGAAATTTTGACCGGTCACACCAATATTCTGCCTGCATTTATCTACCTTGAAAGCATTTGTTTCTTCTGCGGTGAATGAAGGTTTAGCCTGTTTGCCGATTTTATAAATGTACTGGCCGAAGGAAAGTTCATGGCCGCGAAGCGCATATTTTGTTTCCTTCTTCAGGCACGCGGACACTGTTACGGTGTATTCTCCACGGTCCTTCTGCTTTGTAAGCGGAAGCTTGAATTCCTTGCTTTTTCCCGGTGCAAGCGCTATTTCAAGCTCTGCTTTTTCAACACAGATACCGTTTTTCTCAACATTTACTTTCCAAAGGAGTTCGGAAGCATCGGTGAAAAGCGATTCATTTGTGATTGTTACCGTTTCCGCCGTAGGTTCAATTACAAAATCAGCATAAACCTGCTTAACTTCCTGAATTTTGGGAGAGTTTGTACGATCTGCATAAACGATGCCGTCTCCGCTGAAGTTGCCATCGTTCGGACGGTCGTCAAAATCACCGCCGTACGCTAAAAACTCCTCACCATAACGGTTTCTTGCACGTATTCCCTGATCAATGTAATCCCATATAAAACCGCCCTGGAAACGTGGCTCTCTGCGCGTCAGATCGGTATATTTGTACATTGCGCCGCAGGAATTGCCCATCGCATGAGCGTACTCGCAGCAGATAAAAGGCTTCTCAGGATGCTCCGCAAGGAATTTCTCAATGTATTTCACGGATGAATACATCTGGCTTTCCATGTCGGAAGTACCGTTAAAACGGCGCTCGTTGAATATGCCTTCATAGTGCACAAGGCGGGTGTCATCATGCTTGCGGAAATACTCGGACATATCATAAATGTTCTTACCGCCGCAGGACTCATTTCCGCATGACCAGATCAAAATCGAAGGATGGTTCTTGTCGCGCTGGAGCATTGAGTTTGCGCGGTCTATAACTGCATCATGCCACTCGGGCTTATCCTCCGGAAGTGCATACGGGTCATTGCTGTTATCGGTGTTGTAGCGCCATGTTCCGTGCGTCTCAAGGTTTGTTTCGTCAATAACGTAAATGCCGTATTCATCGCACAAATCGTAAAGATACGGGTGGTTCGGATAGTGGCTTGTGCGGACAGCGTTGATGTTGTGGCGCTTCATGTTCCAGATGTCGGTAACCATATCATCGGTTGTGATAGCGCGTCCGCGGTCGCAGCCGAATTCATGGCGGTTAACCCCCTTGAAAACGATGCGCTTGCCGTTCAGTTTCATGATTCCATCCTTCATTTCAAAGGCACGGAAGCCCACACGGACGGTGTTGATTTCAGCAAGCTTAACATATTCATCATATACCCTGAGTTCAAGCATATAAAGTTCAGGATGTTCAGCGCTCCAAAGGCGGGGCGCTTCTATTTTTCTTGTTACGGTAGCATCCGCATTCGGATCTGTAACGGGAATGACAAAGGTATCAACTGCGCCCGGAAGTTTTACGCCATCTTCCATATTAAACAGTTCGCCTTTTATCTGTACTTTGTTTCCCAGACGGATTTCCTCTGCAACGGTGCTGGAAATAGCCATCTGAAGATTAAGCTCCAGGCTGAAATTCCTGTATTTCGCATCAGGGATTGTTTTTACGCAGATATCGTCAATATGAACCTTTGGTTTTGAGCAAAGGAAAACATCACGGAAAATGCCTGACAGACGCCAGAAGTCCTGATCCTGCAGCCATGAACCGGCAGTCCATTTGAACACCTCGACAGCAAGCTTGTTTTCGCCTTTTCTTACATAATCCGTAATATCAAACTCGGACGGAGTAAAAGAATCCTCAGAATATCCGACAAAATTGCCGTTAACCCAGACCGCAAGTGCACTCTCAGCACCCTGGAAGAGCAGATATTTACGCTCATCCTGCATAAGTGCGGGCACACGGAAAGTTGTTACATAGTTTCCTACCGGATTGAATTTCTCAGGAATCTGTCCGGGTGCAATAGCTTCATGTCCATCCCAGGGATACTGCACATTTACATACTGAGGCAGGTCAAACCCCTGAAACTGCATATGTCCCGGCACAGCAATATTGTCCCAGCCCGAGCAGTCATAATCAAGGCTCTGAAAATTCTCAGGAATCTCAGCAAAATTCCTTGCAAACTTAAACTTCCACACGCCCGAAAGTGAACTCACAAAGGTGCTGCTGCCCTTCTTCAGCTCCTGCTCGCTTCTGTAGAAGCTGTGGCTCGAATGAGCCGGCTCTCTGTTAACCGCAAAATATGTGGGATCTGCTATTCTGTTTCTTTCGAATACTGCCATATCCGCCTCCAAAATTTATATGTTTTGTTCCGAAGCAACCGGAATCAGGGTGAATCCTTATACGCTTCTATTTTAACCAAATCAGGGTGATTCAGCAATAGGAAAGTCTAAAATCTGAGTCACCGGGGACGGTTCTTTTTGACTCGCTCTTCGAGTGAGTCAAAAAGAACCGTCCTCGGTGACTCAAATTATCATGCTTACGCATTCTGTGCCATATTCAGTTCGTAGTAAATACCCTTCTTTTCCATCAGAGTTTCATGATTGCCTTCCTCAGCAATAATACCGTTCTGAACTACAAAAATACGGTCCGCACGGCGAATTGTCGAAAGACGGTGGGCAACAACAAATGAGGTTCTGTTCTTAAGAATTGCCTCAATGCCTGCCTGAACCATAAGCTCATTCTTTGTATCAATGCTTGATGTAGCCTCGTCAAGAATAAGGATTTTCGGGTCAGAAAGAATTGTTCTTGCAAATGCAATAAGCTGCTTCTGGCCGATTGAAAGGCCGCCGCCGCGCTCGGTGAGTTCTGTATCGTAGCCCTTTTCAAGCTTCATAATAAACTCATGAGCATTGACAACCTTAGCTGCTGCCTCAATTTCCTCATCTGTCGCATCAAGCTTGCCATAACGGATGTTATCACGGATAGTGCCCGAAAACAGGTAGTTGTCCTGTGTCATTATGCCAAGCTGGCTTCTGAGACTCTCAATTGTAACAGATTTAACGTCAATACCGTCAACAAGCACCTTGCCCTGCTGAACATCGTAGAAACGGCTGATAAGGTTGACAATCGTGGTTTTTCCTGCGCCGGTAGGTCCTACAAGGGCGATTGTTTCGCCGGGAACCACATGGAAGCTGACATGTTTAAGCACCTCAACACCATCCTCATAAGAGAAGGAAACATCCTCAAAGTCAACGCTACCCTTGATTGCGGGCATTTCCGTTGCATCAGGGTCATCCTTAATGGCGGGAACAGTATCAATCACCTCAAATACACGCTCTGCAGCCGCAAGGCTTCTGATAATCTGGTTGTAAAAATCGCCAAGGTTGGCAATAGGCTGCCAGAACAGCGAAATGTACGTAATAAATGCCACCAGCACACCAACGCTGATTTCATCAACACCAATCACAACAATTCCAACATAAAACATGCAGATAAGACTTATTGACTGACTTATCTCAATAACCGAGTTGTATGCGTCGCTGACTTTTACCGCATGCATAAAGGAATCGCGAACAGCTGAGTTCAGTTCATCAAAGGTTTCGCGTGTCTCATTTTCCGCCGCAAACGTCTTTACGATGCGGATTCCGGAGATGTCCTCATGAATGAAGGCATTTAGGTTCGAGCTCTTTTTTCTGTTAATCTGCCAGCGTTTGCGGTTAATTTTTTCAATCGTGAAAAGACCGGTAATCAGAATGGGAAGACCAACCATGCCCGAAAGCGCAAGCCTCCAGTCCTTAACAAGCATAATTACAACTGCACCGATCAGAGTTACAAACTGCGGAATCAGTGTAAGTACGAACTGGCGAAGCACCTCTGTCAGGGAGTTTACATCATCCATTACACGCGACAGGATTTTTCCTGCGGGCCGTGTATCAAAGAAATTCAGTTCAAGCTTCTGAAGATTTGTAAAGACCTGTTCGCGGATGGTGCAAACCGCTCCGTTAGAGACCTTTGACATGATCATCATTCGCTTTTTCAGCAGGATAACCCAGATTATATTAATTACAAGCGCAATTCCCATAAGAATCGCCAGGCCCTTGAAATCATGGGGCTTCAGGTAATCATCGATTGCATGCTCAATGAACAGCGGGTTAATCAGGCCAACCGCCGTCAGATAGGCAAGCAGGATAAATACGATGATTATCTCCTTTTTGTACGCAAGCAGGTAAGACAGAAGGCGGGCTATGGTGACCGACTTCTTCTGGGTGCTTACGTCTTCATCATCTTTATATGAATTAAATGCCATAAAATATCACCTCTTAGTGTAAAAACAAACAGGAAAACGCAAAATATGTCCCCTTGGATTATGCTGCACTTTCGGGAGTTCCGTACTGCGAAACATAAGTCTCATAGTACAGGCCCTTGAGTTTCATCAGTTCATCGTGCGTGCCGCGTTCGGCAATCTTTCCGCCGTCAAGGAAGATGATTTCATCAGCGTGTTTAACGGAACTGATTCTGTGTGCAATGATAATCTTTGTGCGATTCTCCAGTTTCTTAAGGTTCTGCTGGATTTCACGTTCGGTTTCCATATCAAGTGCCGATGTGGAATCATCAAGAATCAGAATCGGATTGTCCTTTGCAAATGCGCGTGCCATGCTGATTCGCTGCTTCTGACCGCCCGAAAGGCCAACCCCGCGCTCACCGATTACGGTCTCATATTTATCTTCCATCTTCTCAATGAATTCTGATGCTCCGGCCTCTTCACATGCCCATTTCACACGCTCATCGCTCATGGTGTCGCGTTCGCCGATTTTGATATTGTCAGCGATTGTATCAGAGAACAGGAATACATCCTGCATAACAAGGGCCGTACTGCCACGAAGCTGCTTTACGGGAAGTTCACGGATGTC
This sequence comes from Lachnospiraceae bacterium, assembly GCA_045627185.1. Lineage (GTDB taxonomy): Bacteria > Bacillota > Clostridia > Lachnospirales > Lachnospiraceae > SZUA-448. The sequence continues at coordinate 11,236 of JAZQNE010000130.1, read as the reverse complement.
AACGCCGTCAAGCTTTATTGAGCCTTCGGTAACATCGTACAGACGCTCGAGAAGGGAAATAATTGAGCTCTTTCCCGAACCTGTTGAACCCATAATGCCAAGGGTGTGTCCAGCAGGCAGGTTGAAGCTGATTCCTGATAGGATTTCATGCATGTCCTCCTTATGGAAACCAACGTTTTCAAATGTGATTTCGCCTTTGATTTCATCAAGAACAACGGGTGTTTCAGGGTCGAAAATCTTTGCTTCTTCATCATAAATTTTCTTAAGCTTCTTACCGCTTGCAACTGCCTCTGAGAAGGAGTTTGTCAGCCATCCAAGCATTTCCATGGGCCATACAATATTCTGCGAATATGCCACAAATGCAGTAACTTCGCCAAGAGTCATACCCTTCTCAATGTAGAAATAACCTGCAAGCAGCAGAACCAGGAAGGGCAGAATACTTGTCACAAACGAAAGATACGGGTAATATTTTGCGAAGGTTTCCGTATCCTTCAGGTTCAGTTTGCTGTATCTGGTATTGTGCTCACTGAATTTCTTGAATTCAAAACGCTCTCTCGCAAAAGCCTTGACGGTTCTTACACCGGCAATGTTTTCCTCAACAGTTGTATTGAGTTTTGCGTTCTCTTCGGATATATCGCCATATACCTTGTCAAGCTTCCGCTCAAGAATAATTGCGATAAATCCGCAGAATACCATGGCTACGCAGGGCACAATTGAAATGATCGGGTTAAGCTTCATCATCTTTACAACAATGATGACCGTGTGCATGGCAACTTCAATAAGGAGCATGGTGATAAATCCAAGTGCACCCCAGATTTTATCTATATCTTCCTTGAGTCGGGCCATTACCTCACCGGTGTTAGTCTTGTCAAAAAAGCTTGTATCCCTGCTCTGAATATGGATGAACAGATTTCGTCTTAAATCTGTTCCGATATTCCCTGCAATCCAGTCAAATCCAAACTCTTTAATGTACTGTGTAAGCATTCTTCCTACACCGATTGTAAGGATTCCCAGAAGAATGGGCTTCAGAAGTGACGGATTGTTGGGTGTGATTACATCATCAACCGCTCTTCCAAGCAGTTCCGGATACCACATATCAAGAACCGTGCTGACTGTCAGCGCCCCGAGCGCAATTACCAGTACCCAGCCGTAATGCAGTATGTAATTTTTAATACTAAAATTAAACTTTCTCTTTTTTGTCTTTGTCTTCTTCATTTCATACTCCATGCCGCATTTATCGGGCGCGGCATTTTTTCTTTCCCTTATTTTCCGGACGATTTGCGCCGCGCAAATGTAACCGCACGACCGCATTGCTCAACATGCATGAAAAGGCCGTGGCGATTACACCACGGCCTGAAAATACAAAATTATTAAATCAACTTAATGACCTTTTATTCTGCACTCCGTCCGGAGGTAACCACTGTAAATTTTAAAGTTGTCATGGAATTGTTTTTTGAAACATTATTGCGTAACTTAATCATTTTGCGCTCCTCCTTTCGTAGTATTTTTTGTCCGCGAGCAACGAACATACTTAAAATAACCCTTTGTATCTCACTTGTCAAGCATCTTTTTATTTTTGTTTTCGCTTTACAGCAGCAAAGCGTCAAACAACATCCATCAGAAAATGCCCGAAATCAAAACTCTACTTTCTGCTTTTCAAGATGCCAAAGCTCTGAAACATATTCCTCAATTGTACGGTCACTGCTGAATTTGCCGGACTTGGCTGTATTAAGAATAGCCATCCTTGCCCAGCGGTCTTTATCCCTGTAAGCAGCCTCGACACGTTCCTGTGCTTCCGCATATGCTCTGAAATCCTTAAGGATAAAGTAAATATCCGCACGGTCATTACCGTTTCTTTCAAGAAGTGATGTGTAAATCTCACGGAACATATCCATATCGTGAGGTGAATAAGTACCGTCAATCAGCTGCTCCAGAACGGCACGAAGCTCATAATCGCTTCTGATGCATGACTTGGGATCATAAGAGCCGTCATGCTCCATGCGAATAACCTCATCCGATGAAAGTCCGAAGATGAAGGCATTCTCTTTGCCAACTTCTTCAACAATTTCAACGTTTGCGCCATCCATTGTGCCAAGTGTTACAGCACCGTTCAGCATGAATTTCATGTTGCCCGTACCGCTTGCTTCCTTGCTGGCGGTTGAAATCTGCTCGGAAACATCAGATGCGGCAAATATTATTTCCGCATTGGAAACCCTGTAATTTTCAATGAAAACAACCTTGATTTTACCGTTGATTGTTGCATCGTTATTGATTACATCGGCAACACTCGTAATCAGTTTGATAATAGCTTTTGCCCTGCGATACCCTGCAGAAGCCTTTGCGCCGAAAATGAAGGTTCTGGGATAGAAGTCCATATTCGGATTCTTTTTCAGCTTGTTATACAGGTACATAATGTGCAGAATGTTCAAAAGCTGACGCTTATACTCATGAAGGCGCTTAACCTGTACATCAAAAATAGAATTCGGATCAACGTCAATGCCGTTGTGTTCCTTGATGTATTTAGCCAGGCGGAGCTTGTTCTGATACTTGATTTCCATGAATCTTGCGCGCTCTGCGGGATCATCTGCAAGCGGCGCAATTCCTTCAATCTGCTTAAGATCTGTAATCCAGCCCGTACCAACCTTTTCGGTAACCCAGTCTGCAAGCAGAGGATTGCCGTGAAGCAGGAAACGGCGTTGTGTGATACCGTTTGTCTTGTTATTGAATTTCTCGGGCCAGAGCTCATAGAAATCCTTAAGCTGCTCATTCTTTAAGATTTCGGTATGAAGTCTTGCAACACCGTTTACAGAGAAGCCTGCAACAATTGCAAGGTTGGCCATACGTACCTGTCCATCATAAAGAACAGCCATTTTCTCGATTTTTTCGTTATTGCCGGGGTATTTTTCTTCAATCTCACGCTGGAAACGGCGGTTGATCTCTTCAACAATCTGATAAACGCGGGGAAGCAGACGCTGGAACAGGTCAATAGGCCACTTCTCAAGTGCTTCTGACATGATAGTGTGGTTGGTATAGGCAACACTCTTTGTGGTGATGTCCCAGGCCTCATTCCAGGTCAGGTTATAGTCATCCATAAGGATACGCATAAGCTCGGGAACGGCAACGGTCGGATGAGTATCATTCATCTGGAATACGGCTTTTTCGTAAAGCTTATGGATATCATCGTTATTCTCAAGATATTGCTCAACTGCACGCTGCAGACTTGCAGAAATGAAGAAATACTGCTGTTTCAGGCGGAGTTCCTTGCCGGCATAATGATTGTCATTAGGATACAGTACTTCGCAGATGGTGTTTGCAAGGTTCTGCTGCTCAACTGCCTTGTAATAATCACCCTTGTCAAAGGAATCAAGGCTGAAGGTCTGAACTGCCTCAGCATCCCAGATTCTAAGCGTATTTACGATATTATTGCCATATCCGACAACGGGAAGGTCATACGGAACTGCCATAACCGACTGATAATTTTCGGTTATGAAATGCTCACGGCCGTCTTCGCCTTTAATCATACGGACATAACCGCCAAAACGTACTTCCTTTGCATGCTCGGGACGCTTCATTTCGAAAGGATTGCCATCCTTAAGCCAGTGGTCGGGAACTTCAACCTGGAAGCCGTTTTCAATTTTCTGCTCAAACATACCGTACTTGTAGCGGATTCCGCAGCCGTATGCAGGGTAACCGAGCGATGAAAGTGAATCCAGGAAGCATGCTGCCAAGCGGCCAAGACCGCCGTTTCCGAGTGCTGCATCCGGTTCCTGATCTTCAATATCAGTAAGGTCAATACCAAGCTCCTCAAGGCCTTCCTTGATTTCCTTCTGTGCGCAGAGGTTGATAATATTGTTTCCGAGCGCACGTCCCATAAGGAACTCCATTGACATGTAGTAAACGCACTTTACGTTTTTCTCTTTGAATTCTTTTGCTGTAGCAAGCCATGCATCCATGATGTAATCACGAACGGTAAGTGCTACGGCCTGGAACAGTTGCTGCTTGTTTGCAGTAGCAACATCCTTACGGAACAGCTTCTTTAATGAAGCAACAACCTGGTCCTTAAATTCTTCCTTATTGATTTTCATTCTTTAATCGGCATCTTTTTTAGGAAACAAGCCTATTTGGTAACGTTACCAAAAAAAAGATACACTCCTCCTAGAATTGATGCTCTAATTATACCAATCACAGAAATGGTTTTCAAGCCCATTTTTGAATCGGGAACGAAACCGAAAAAAACTCGGGAACGAAACCGAAAAAAAACCGGAAACGAAACCGGGAACCGGAGCAAGAAGAAATTTTAAAACCCAGGGCGCGGAACTTAATGAAAGAAAAAAACTTCCGGGGGAGCCGGAAGTTTTGCAGAAGTATCGAACCAGCATAGGGTTCTGAGCTATGCTTTTAAGCTTATTAACCTGTCTTATGGGGTTTTCCCCGGAAAGTGTCATGCAGACTGCTTTGTAAGCTGCTCGCGCGCCTTTCCCGAAACGATGAAGGCTGCTCTTCCTGCAGCGTCTCCGCCAAGAATTACATTACCGCCCTTTAAGAGTTCGAACTCGATTTTGCCGTCTGCTGTGGAGATAACACCCTTATTATTTGAAAGGGAAACTTCATCTGCCGCGCAGCGGACTTCACGTCTGGAAGCGCCGTTAATTTTCTCAAGTACGCGTACACGGACATTTTCACTGTCAACAACTTCAATAAGACTAATCTGAATGCTATTTGCGTTATACATAACGGCCTCCCGGTTTCAAAAAAGTAATTCAAAATCGATTTCTTTCTCATCTTCTGGTGTCATTATAAATCAGACTTTTTGATTTGTATATGGCATTTCTTACAAGTTTATATTGCAAAAAGTGTTTTCGGGCGTTATTATGTAGAAAAATAATTTTTCTTTTGGTATCATCGCTACATCGATATTCAATCTCATTTTCAATTTGCAGAAAGGATGGTCCGCCCGGACCCCGAACAACTATGGATATTGACGGTAATGTTAAACGTGGCTGGTTGAATGAAGATTTCAGGTTTTTCCACCTTCGTGACCAGAAAAAGCAGAACTTCGAATTTCATTATCATGACTTTGACAAAATAATAATCTTTCTATCGGGCAGATGCACCTACACCGTAGAGGGAAAATCCTATTATCTTAAGCCCTGGGATCTGCTTCTTGTCCCGCACCATTCGGTTCACCGTCCGGTGATTGACCCCGACATCCCCTATGAGCGAATTGTAATCTGGATCAACTCTGACTTTCTCAAGGCGCACAGTACCGACAAATATGACCTTTCCGCCTGCTTTTCCGAGGCCGGAAATTCCCTGAGCCTTGTCCGTTTTGATACAGATTTACAGACCGATTTCAGAATTCTGCTTGAGGATTTGGAGAAATCGCTAAAATCAGATGATTTTGCGGCTCCGCTTCTTTCGAACACTTATTTCATCCAAATGATTATCAAGCTTAACCGTCTGATTCTTTCCGGCAAGAATGAGGTCAGCACAAACTCTTACGGAAGCAACCATCATGTGGATGCAATTATCCGCTATATTAACGCCAACCTTGACAAGGATCTTTCAATTGATTCACTTGCTGAAATCTTTTTCCTGAGTCGTTCCTACCTTATGCACAGCTTCAAGGATGAAACCGGTGTGACAATCCACAGTTATGTCCTCCAGAAACGTCTTTTGTTCGCCTCAGACCTCATAAGGGGTGGAATTCCCGTCACCGAAGCCTGCTACAAATGTGGATTCAATGATTATTCAACATTCTCACGTGCTTACAGGCGTCAGTTCGGAAATTCGCCAAGGGAAGAGCTTGATTTGTAACCGATTTGTATCCGATATACGCCGGTTCAAGTCCGCAAAACAGATATTTTTCTATGTTTGTAGAACAAAACGGCGTACTTCTATTAAAAAAGTCTTATTTATGGATTACAAAAAACGAGTTGAGACGAAAAATTATCTCAACTCGTTTTGTTTTTGTCTTTACCGGGGCTCTTTTGAGGAATTCCATTAGTAAACCACAAAAATGCCTTCTGTTTTTGTAGAATCTTATCTTACAGTTGTAAGAGCCTTCTTTGCACTGTTACCCTTCATGAAGTAGAAGTCATAATAGTCATCATCCTTCTTGCTTTCAATCTTAGCAACATAATAGCCACCGTTTGCTCTTGTTACGGCATCTGCATCCTTAAGAGCTGTTTTCTTCTTGGAACCGTTCTTACTGAAGTAAAGAGTATTTGATTCACCGGATTCATAATCAATGAAGTAGTAAACGCCCTTCTTCTCATAATCAATAGCAATACCGCTTACATCCTCAGCAATCTTCTTGGGTTTGCTCTTACCGTTTGTGTAATACAGGTCATTATCTGATTTGAAGTAGAATCCTGAAAGGTCAGGCATTACGCAGAGATTTTCAAGATCATAATCTTCGAAATTACCAAGTTCTTTCTTGTTATCAGGCTTTGCAATGTTGCTAATCTTGTATGCCTTGCTGTCCCTGATATAAAGAACTGACTTGCAATCTGAAGAAACAGCAATCTGATCATATTTACCAACAACCTTAACAGCATCTTTAAGGCTCTTGAGATAGAACAGTTCGTTTCCGCCAAGAATAAGAAGGCTGCCCTTTAATGTCTTCTGAGGAACATATTCAACTGTTGCAAATCTGCTCTCTATGCTATAGATGTTGTAATCCGAATATGTGTAAACACCGTAGAAATAATTGCTGTTAATGCTTTCAGCTTCCTTGCCGTTACGTGAAACGTATGTCTTTCCGTCCTTGCTGAAGATAGCTTCATTCATAGCCTTGTTAAGGCAAAGGTTCGGGCTTCTGAGGTCGCTGCCAAGCTTTTCTGCATTCTTGTCTTTAGCGTTCTTTGTTACATAGAAATCATATTCGCCTTTGTCAGAATCATACTTGGAGTAGTAGGTGTAGGTTCCCTTGTCAGATACAGCATAAGGAGTACCCATCTTAACAATTTCCTTAGGCTCTTTTCCGTTAATGGAAACATAAAGTCTGTATGTGTTTTCAGAGTTCTTGTAATCGCCTGAGAAAGCAACTGTCTTTCCGTCAGGAGAAAGAACAACAGAACTTGCAACAACATCGCTTGCGATTTCTTTTGCTTTACCCTTCTTGATATCATAAAGATAAAGGGTGCCGGCTCCGTTTTCTTCATCCATAATAACAGCAATACCATTACCTGAAGCAGAAATATAAACCTCATCCGGGCTTTCAACAAGCTTGTCTGATGATGTCTTGCCTTTAATTGTTACTGCCCAGAGGTTTCTGTCTCCATCACGGACAAGCGCAATTGTTCTGTCCATGTTGTAACCGTAAACATGATAGGAAGCGCTGTCGAAAACCTTGGTTTTCTGGCCTTTGCCGTTGTATACGTATGTACACTCATCATCACTTATACAGAATGAAATAGCATTTCTGTTAACGCCGGCCTTGTTTCCGGAACTAACATTCTTTACAACAAGTCCGATGATTGCAAGAACAATAACGGCTGCAACAGCACCGATTGCAATCTTGACTGTCTTGCTTAAGCCTTTCTTCTCAGCAGGAGCTGCTTCAGCGGGCTTCTCTGCGGGTGCAGCAGGTGTTTCCGGTGCAGGTGCGGCAGCTTCTACAGGTGCCTCTGTTACAGGCTCTGCAGGTGCAGCTTCTGCAACGGTTGTCAGTTCAACGCCACAAGTGGGACAGAATTTCGCATCATCCGGAAATTCTCTTCCGCATTTTTCACATTTCTTCATATAATCTCCCATCCGGAACGCATAAAATGCGCTTCATATTAGAATAAAAACACTATATCAAAAAGTTTAGCAAATATCAACCTTTTATTTATACAGGTCAATGTTCTCACCGGTAATGCCAACATGCGCACCGGATTTGGCTTCAGATGTATCGGGATGTGCAATAAGCCACTTGTTTGCAGCAAGAAGAAGACCGTCTTCATCGTTGCCGACAGTAATCTCAGGCTTGGCATAATTTGTTCCCTTAGGCAGAACAATAATCACGCGGAAAGGCTCATCTTTCTTTGCGCTGCAGGGTGCATAATGCATGGAGGTTGAGAATACCTCAACACCGGTACCTGCGGGAAGAAGGAATGCTTCCGTCTTTGAAGAATCAATCTTGCCATCCTCAACATCCCAAAGATGTGCAAGCAGCAGGATAGCATCGCTGTCAGCAATATTAAGCTCTGAATCTCTGTGATACTCAAAGCAGTTAAGTTTTGAATTGATTCCGTTGCAGTAACCAATCTGAATAGGCATTCCGCCGTATTCACGGTTCTGGAGCTGTCCAAAAACCGCGCATGATTCCAGGCATGCAACCGAAGGCTTGTACTCAACATCGGGACCTGCGGGTGTATTCTCACGCAGAACCTTCAAGAGTTCACTGAAATCATAGCCCTTCAGTACACGGCCATAGCTCTTAAAACTGTCGTCAAAAACTGATTGAATCTTCATTTGAAAACTCCTTTCTTAAAACGTGCCCCAAGCACTTGTTCTTACAACCTCATTTGCTACATTTACAATCACCGGCAGTCCTTTCGGGCTGCCGGCATTAGCACAGTTTATTACATACGTTTTACAGCAAGATATACGTTCTCACCGTTCAGGTTCCACTCTTTGCCGTAAGCACCGTCTGCCTCACCGTTAATAAACTCAACGGCGTCAGCAAGAACAACCTTGCTGATTTCAGCCTTATTGCGGCTCATGATATCCTTAATGGTATCATTTCCGGACTGGTAAACAGTAATGTGGTCCATAACCTCAAAATCAGCTTCCTTACGCATTGTCTGAACCTTGCTGATGATTTCACGGACATAGCCTTCCTCAATCAGTTCGGGCGTAAGTGTTGTATCAATTGCCACCGTGATACCGTAATCAGAATCAGATACGAAGCCTTCTGTCTGAGCTGTCTCAATAAGCAGGTCTTCCTTTGCGATTTCCTCCGAAACGCCGTCAAGAACAACAGTAAGACTGCCCTTTTCGTTAACCTCGGCCATAGCTTTGTTTCCATCGATTTCGGAAAGCATCTGCTTCAGAGCACCAATCTTTGCGCCAAAACGTTTTCCGAGTGTCTTGAGCTGAGGCTTGAAGTTGTAGGAAATGAAGGAGCCGACATTGTCAGTAAACTCAACTTCCTTAACATTAAGCTCATCCTCAATAATCTCAATATAGAACTCAGAAAGCTTGTTTTCTGCATTTACATACATTTTTGAAAGCGGCTGGCGCTGCTTGATGTTGGATGCGTTGCGGCATGCACGGCCAAGAACAACAACATCAAGAACGGTTTCCATATTGCTCTCAAGTTCCTTGTCAACCCATTCAGCCTTGTACTCAGGGAAATCGCAAAGATGAACGCTTTCCGGAGCATTTTTGTCAATTGAGCAGACAAGGTTTCTGTAGATGGACTCAGCCATGAAAGGAATCATGGGAGCTGCTGCCTTTGCAACGGTAACAAGAGCTGTGTAAAGAGTCATATAAGCATTAATCTTATCCTGCTCCATACCCTTTGCCCAGAAACGTTCACGGCCACGGCGAACGTACCAGTTACTCATTTCATCAACAAAATCAGCAAGTGCACGTGCGGTTTCCGGAATCTTGTAATCGTTAAGGCAGTCATCAACAGTCTTAACCATTGTATTAAGTCTTGAAAGAAGCCACTTGTCCATAACGGGAAGCTTGTCATATTCAAGATTGTATTTGGTAGCATCGAAATTGTCTATATTTGCATACAGAACAAAGAAAGCATATGTGTTCCAGAGGGTACCCATAAACTTACGCTGACCTTCCTGTACAGCCTTGCCGTGGAAACGGTTGGGCAGCCAGGGTGCGCTGTTGATGTAGAAGTACCAGCGGATAGCATCTGCGCCGTACTCGTTAAGAGCATCAAAAGGATCTACTGCATTACCCTTTGAGTTGCTCATCTTCTGGCCGTTTTCATCCTGAACATGACCAAGAACGATTACGTTTTCATAAGGAGCCTTGTTGAAGAGCAGTGTTGATTCAGCCATAAGTGAATGGAACCAACCTCTTGTCTGGTCAACAGCTTCAGAAATAAACTGAGCTGGGAACTGTGACTCGAAAAGCTCTTTATTTTCAAATGGATAATGATGCTGTGCAAATGGCATCGCACCAGAGTCAAACCAGCAGTCGATAACCTCTGGAACTCTTCTCATGGTCTTGCCACAATCTGGACATGTAAATGTAACTGCATCGATGTATGGTCTATGAAGCTCAACATTCTTTGCATCTGGGTTACCAGAACGTGTAGCAAGCTCTTCTCTTGAACCGATTGATTCCTGGTGACCACAGCCTTCACATTCCCAGATATTAAGAGGAGTACCCCAATAACGGTTACGTGAAATTGCCCAGTCCTGAATATTCTCAAGCCAGTTACCAAATCTTCCCTTACCAATTGATTCAGGAATCCAGTTAACTGTGTTATTGTTTCTAATTAAGTCTTCCTTAACTGCTGTTTCCTTGATGTACCATGACTCTCTTGCATAGTAAATGAGTGGAGTGTCGCATCTCCAGCAGTGTGGATATTCATGTTCAAACTTAGGTGCATCAAAGAGAAGCTTTCTCTCTGAAAGATCCTTAATAACCTCAGGATCTGCACTAATAGCACCCTTTTCGATTTCAGCCTGAGTTGGCTTACATCTCATACCGCCAAATGGTGACTCATCAAGCATTACACCGTTTTCATCTACCATCTGAACAAGTGGAAGGTCGTAGTTACGTCCAACGTTAGCATCGTCCTCACCAAATGCAGGAGCGATGTGTACGATACCAGTACCATCTGACATAGTAACGTAGCTGTCACATGTTACATAGAAGCCTGTTTTTCTCTGCTTATCTGCAGCTTCCTTTGCACATGCGTAAAGTGGCTCGTACTCTCTTCTCTCAAGGTCGCGACCCTTAAAGGTCTCGATTACTTCGTAGCCCTTAGAGCCCTCTTCCTTAGCAAGCTGACCAAGAACCTTGTCTGCTAATGCTGCAGCCATGTAATAAACTAAGCCATCATCTGCCTTAGCCTTAATATATGTATCTTCAGGATTTACACAAAGAGCAACGTTACTTGGAAGTGTCCAAGGTGTTGTTGTCCATGCAAGGAAATAAGCATCCTCACCTACTGCCTTGAAACGTACAATTGCTGAACGTTCCTTAACAGTCTTATAGCCCTGAGAAACCTCAGCACTTGAAAGCGGTGTTCCACAACGAGGACAATAAGGTA
>JAZQNE010000129.1:0-3211 GCA_045627185.1 Lachnospiraceae bacterium | reverse complement strand
ACGGTATGCAACAATATTCTTTGCAATAGGCTTTGAAATGCCGGAAATATATTCAAGGAGTGATGCCGACGCCGTGTTAAGGTCAACACCAACCTTGTTTACACAGTTTTCAACAACGCCGTTAAGGGAATCGCCAAGCTTCTTCTGGTTCATGTCGTGCTGATACTGGCCAACGCCGATAGCCTTCGGGTCAATCTTAACAAGCTCAGCAAGCGGATCCTGCAGACGACGTGCGATTGATGCAGCCGAACGCTGTCCAACATCAAAGTTGGGGAATTCCTCTGTTGCAAGCTTACTTGCCGAATAAACGGAAGCACCTGCCTCACTTACGATAACATACTGCACGGGGCGGCGGAGTTCTTTAAGAAGTTCAACGATAACCTGCTCAGACTCACGTGATGCTGTTCCGTTTCCGACTGAAATAAGGGAAATGTTGTATTTTTCAATAAGTGCCGTAAGAATCTTCTTTGCCTCAGCAACCTTGTTCTGAGGTGCGGTAGGATAAATAACAACTGTATCAAGCACCTTGCCGGTAGGGTCAACAACGGCAAGCTTGCAGCCTGTACGGAAAGCAGGGTCCCATCCGAGAACTGTTTTCCCTGCGATGGGAGGCTGCATAAGCAGCTGATGAAGGTTCTTGCCAAACACCTTAATGGCACCGTCTTCAGCCTTTTCGGTAAGGTCATTTCTGATTTCACGCTCGATTGCGGGAGCAATCAGACGCTCATAGGAATCAGCACAAACCTCAGTAAGAGCTGCTGTTGTCTCTTCATTTGCACCTGTAATCGTCATTTTCTCAAGGTAACGGAGAATCTGCTCAACGGGAGCTGTAACCTTGACTGTGAGAACCTTTTCCTCTTCACCGCGGTTCAGGGCAAGAATACGGTGGCCCGGAATCTTTGCAATGTTTTCTTCATATTCATAATACATTTCGTAAACAGACTGTTCCTTGGGATTCTTTGCTACTGAAACAATTGTTCCGAGTTCAGCTGTCTGCTCACGGATATAGCTTCTGTAATCGGCATTGTCCGAAATCTGCTCAGCAATAATGTCCTTTGCTCCGGCAAGAGCTTCCTCAGCTGTCTTGACTTCCTTTTCCTCACTAATGAAATCCTTTGCAATTTCAAGAAGAGGCTTTTCGGGATTCTGTGCAAGAATAATGTCTGCCAGAGGCTGAAGTCCCTTTTCAACAGCGATTGTGGCACGTGTACGGCGTTTCGGACGATACGGGCGATAAAGATCTTCTACAACAACCATGGTCATAGCATCTTCAATCTGCTTACGTAATTCGTCAGTAAGCTTTCCCTGTTCATCTATGCTGGCAATAACCTGTGCCTTCTTTTCTTCGAGATTTCGTAAATAAGTCAGTCTTTCGTCAAGATTACGAAGGACTTCATCGTTAAGGGAGCCGGTAACTTCCTTACGGTATCTGGCGATAAAGGGAATGGTGTTTCCTTCATCAATAAGTTTGACCGTCGCATCAACCTGTGACGGCTTAATCTGCAATTCTTTGCTGATTTGCTCAATAATGTTCATATACTAAACTCCGTTAAATAAACTTAAGTAGCAGGTAGGAAAATTGCATCTGCCCATACTTGATAATAATATAGCATTTTAATTTTGGGGTGTAAAGTGTTTTGTAAAAATGGTCGGATGCGGGTGTATTTTTTGTAATCATCCAAAGCTTATTTAAGTGATTTTTTGTATTTACAAAAAGCAATTTCCTATGCTATACTTGTCCTATCTTTTTGGGGTTGGGGTACGCTATGAAAAAGAAGCTCCGGGCTGTTCTGGTACCGGTAATTATTCTATTAATCTTATCTGTTCCGTTTTCGGTTCAATACGTGAAATCGCACAAATCGGGTCCGCATGGCACCGTTTTGCGCGGTTCTGTTTCCGACCCGGGAAAAGCTGAAATAATCCCATCTTCAAACATTCCCTTAAATGAACCCGGTTTAAGTCCCAAAATAACACCTGCAGATTCGGACATTACCGTTCCTTTGTCCTCTGATTCCTTCGGCCCTCCTATTACGGATGCCGCAAGTCCTAGCGTGACCGGTTCTCCGAATGCTGATATATCTGCATCTTCTGCTCCCTCCGGGTCAGCAGAAGCCACATCCTTCCCGAAAGCCACAAATACGCCTGTTCCGCAAGCCACAAACGCACCGGCTCCCAAGGCTACAGCTACACCGGCTCAAAAGGCTACTGCAACACCCGTTCCGAAATCTACAAGCACACCGGCTCCGACAGCAACAGGCTCACCTTCGCCGGATCCTACTGAAGTTCCCGTCCCCACTTCCAAAATTGTTGCCGTAATTCCTACACTAAAGGGCAAGCTTTCCGCAGATGAAGTAAGCATAGCCGCAGGCCGTCTGACAGGCGAAAATGCTGTTAATGATGCCATCCGCCTGATTACGGAAAATCTGATTTCGTCTGAAATGTCGGATTATGAAAAAATAAAAACGATTCACGATTATCTTATTTTATATACCGAATATGACCCGAATTACCGTCCGGGCACTGACAAAACAGACGTCACATTTACTGCTTACGGCTGTCTTGTCAACCGGTGCTGCGTATGCCGCGGCTACGCAGATGCTTTCTGTGCAATTATGGACGCTCTTGGCATTAAATGCATTGAAATTGACGGGGGCGGCCACTGCTGGAATGTTGTAATGCTTGACGGTTACCGGTATCACATTGATGTTACATGGGATGCAAACCAGACCGCTGCAAACAAAAAATCAAGTCTTAACTGGGGCATCTGGTACGAATATTTCCTCATTCCCGATGAAGCAATTAAGCGTGACCATACAATCGAAGCAGCTTATGACATAAACAGCAAACGAATAGATATACCTGTTTGCTCATCAAGTCTTTATTATGACACATTACCCGAGCTTTCTTACCCGGACTGCATCAGGGTTGACAATTTTGAACAGGCCGAAACCGAAATAGACAAAAAGCTCAAATCCGGTGAAAAATCAATCACACTGATCTTCCCCGGAAGTCTCATAGGCTCAGATTACCCTGAGGCTTTCACTTCTTCATTAAAAAAGATGGTATCCGGGTACCATCTTAAATGTACAAGAAATAAACTTCATTTCCATGATTTTTGCATTGTTAAGCTGAAATTTGAATAATAGGCCGGCGTTATATAAACCATCATCAATATTCATCAATTCCTTACTCGCAACTCATAAAACTCAAA
>JAZQNE010000128.1:0-13704 GCA_045627185.1 Lachnospiraceae bacterium | reverse complement strand
TGACACAATCTGTTGCTTTCTTTCTATTATCCTGCATCCAATGTGTCACTGCCCGAGATGGAGTAAACTCTGTCCAATCTTCATTAGGGATATTACAATCCGGAGCGATATTCCCTACACAAAATTCATGACGGGAAAGCTGTGGTAATTTTTCTAATACTCTGTCCGCAACAATCAAATGTGATACCCATTCAGCCACTGCTATATTCTCCAATCTCAATATTATTACTGTTTATATCACCCCAAAATGCCTAAACGCCTTCATTATTGCCTCTTCCTTCTCAGGCGTTACCTGAGGTTGCTTAGCCTCTTCCGACTTTGGCAAATAAGAATTCTTTCCGAAAACCTCAGATGTGAATGATATGGCACTTCGTGCCATGAATTGTCGTTTCGCGACATGATAAGGTGCTTCGCACCATGATATGAAATGTTGCATTCATGCGCCGTAGGCGCATTTCATGCCCGCAGGGCATTTCATGCAGCGAAGCTGCATATCATGCGCTGCTAAGCGCATTTCATTGTAGAATCAGTTTCGCTCAAGGAGCGTAACTGATTCTACATGTGTTGTATTACAGAAAGCATCTACCGGCCTTACTTTCTCAAGCGAATATCCACCGTCCGCAAGGATTCGAAGGTCTCTTGCAAGCGTTGCAGGGTCGCAGGAAACATAAACAATCCTGTCGGGTGACAAAGTAAGGAGCGTGTCAAGAAGCACGGAATCACAGCCTTTTCTGGGCGGATCAATAATAGCAACGGTTTTCTCGGAAGCCTTCCCGGACACAAGCTTTGGAAGTACAGCTTCAGCAGCTCCGGCATAAAATTCCGCATTTTCTATATGATTATAAGCAGCATTTTGCTTTGCATCGGCAATTGCTTCGGGAACAATTTCAATTCCGGTCAGTTTTTTGGCATTCTTCGCAAGGTAAAGACCGATTGTGCCCGTCCCGCAGTAAATATCCCAAAGGATTTCCTCACCCGTAAGTCCCGCAAACTCCTTTACGGAGTCATAAATCACCTTTGTCTGGACAGGATTAACCTGATAGAAAGACAAAGGTGAAATCCGGTAAGTGACATCACCTATGGAATCATATATATAAGAGCGTCCGGCAAGACACTCAACCTTGTCGGAAAGAATTACATTGGTATCCTCAGTATTATAATCAACGCAAAATGAGGTTAAATTGTATTTTAACTTTTCGCAAATGCCTGAAGCAAGTGTATAAAGTGACTCCCATTTAGGAAGTTTGCTACCGTTTACAACAGGACACAGGCATACTTCCTTTGTGTTAACGCCAACTCGGATAAGTATATGTCTGAGAAGGCCTTTGCCTGTCTCTTCATCATATGCCGATACATTGTTTTGCTCAGCATATTCCCTGACGGCACCAAGCAGACTGTTCATTATGTCCGCCTGGATATAGCAATGCTCCGTTTCAATTACGGAATGGGTATGGCCCGCATAAAAGCCCAGCTTAACCCTGCCCGAAGAATTCCTCTGAACAGGAAATTGAGCCTTGTTTCTGTAATAGAAAGGCTCTTCCATACCCCTGATCTGTTCCATGGGAACATTCTCAAAACCACCAATCCTTGCAATACAGTTCAGAACCTTATTCTGTTTCCATTCAAGCTGTTTGGCATAAGAAAGATGCTGCAGAGTGCACCCGCCACACTTGTCGGCAATAGGGCATTTGGGCTCAACTCTGTCCGGCGATTTCTCATCAATTGAAATGAGTCTTGCATAGCCATAGCTCTTTTTCCACTTCAAAACCGAAGCCGTAACAAGTTCTCCGGGAAGAGCACCCTTGACAAAAAAGGTCGCACCATCCCCGGTGCGACCTATGCCTTCTCCTTCAGCTCCGATGTCATTAATTCGTAATTTAACTTCTTGATTTTTGATATAATTCATTTTTCCATCCGTGTTAACGTTTTTGTGTATAATCGTGATTTAACTATCCCGTGATGTAGAAAACACCCGATCTGCCCACGCACAGCAAGTCTTCAAATAGCTCTTCAAACCACCGTACGTCTGATATTGGATTCAAACAATTTCTGATATCCGATCCAGTCGCTTTTCTCACCGGAAGCACTTGCGCCTTCAAACATTTCTCTAAGAGTTTCCATCTTTGCGTCAACATTGTCAGCAAAGTTAAGCGCAACAGCCTCAGCCAGCTCCGGACGCTTGGGTGACCCGTATTCAAGCTCCCCGTGATGTGCCAGAATGCAATGACAGAGCTCTCCGAAAAGAATCGGAGGAAAATCAGGAATGTTATGAAGCTTTTCATTGAGCATATTTACGCCCATAACGATGTGTCCCAGGAAATTACCGTCCTCCGTAAAATCATTTTCCGGGAAAGGTGACAATTCACGGACCTTACCCATGTCATGAAGAAGGGCTGCAGTCAACAATAAATCCTGATTTAACATTTGGTACTTCTTCGCAAAGAATGCGCAGGTGTGCGTTACACTGACTGTGTGTTCAAGTAATCCGCCGCTAAACGCGTGATGAATTCCTTTTGCGGCAGAACTGCTTTTGAACTTTTTAATAAAGTCCTCATCCTTCACAAAAAACTCTTCAAGCATGGCCCGCAGATGGGGCTGCTGAACCTGCTTTACATAACCCATTAACGAATTATACATCTGATCGATATCATATCTGCTGCAGGGAATGTAGTCCGAAAGGATGTACTCACCTTCACGGCAGACCTGAATACGTCTGATGGAAATCTGAAGTGCATTATTAAAAACATTAATCTTGCCCCAGACACGGACGAAATCACCCGGTTCGCAATCTTCTATTCCGGGACCCAAATCCCATACCTTACCGTCAAGTTCGCCTGTTTTGTCGGCAAGAAGAACGGAAATAAAGGATTTGCCGTTTTTTGTTTCGCTGTAGCGGAACTGTTTGCAGAGGAAAACCTCCTGAATGTCGTCGCCCTCACGGAGCGTGTTGATATATCTCATAAATACTTCTTTCTAAGCCCATGCGGGCAGCTTACGGACTTTGCCGCTTTGTAGTTTCGGCCTTTTGCCGATGTTACTCAGGCATTTTGCAAAATCAGTTCTTGAAAACGTTCTTCTGCAGGAACTCGGTAAAATTGGCTTCAGCCTCTTCAAGAGGTGCATCGTTCTTAAAATACAGGTCGTAATCGTATTTTTCGACATCGTCATCAGATGCATTTCCCCAGTTTGCATTGTAATTGTCACGTGTTACAAGAAGAGCCAGACAGCAGCCGGGTAGCGTGTTCTTGAGTTTTTCAATTTCCTTCGGCTCACGTATATGAACAAAAAGGATATCCTCATCCGACTGTTTGAACTGTTCGTACTGTTCGCAGATGTAGCGTGTCGGGAGCTCATTATATTCCGTGAAAAGCTGTTTTAAGTCAGACAGAAACTTGCGCGACTTAGCGTCCTTTTCACCGTTCCAGCGCCCACAGCGTGCAATTTCCTTAATCGGGTCAACCGATGAAATATTGCGGACCTTAAAATGCTTTGCTGCAAAATCACACAGCGTATCTTTGCCGACTCCGCCTCTTCCGTTAATTACAATAAGCTTCTTTTCCATGTTCTTTGCCTGATTTCATGTTTTTTCAGGGAAAAAAAGCCGCCTTGCGGGCGGCATTTTCCCTATGTTTTATTATACTTGTTTTCGCGGTTGAAATGCAACACAAAAATATAACGCATGAGATATTTCAGTTTATTTCTTATTTCCCGGTTTGAGGGACAGTCAGACACGCAGTCATTATACGTGTCTTTTTTTATAATCGGCCTCAATATCCTTCTTCCATTCACCGCTTTCGAGCTCATCGCACGCTTCTGCGCAGCAGCCTGCTGCTGCACGTTTGCGGACAGACATCACGGCTTTTTCAAGCACACAGTAATTAAGCTGCGTTCCTCTGGAATCACATTCATAATTAACCGCACGTTCCTTCGAAATGCCCATTCTGCCTGCAACTTCAACAGCATCGATGTTAGCGCCCAGGAACAGGAACTCCCAGTGATATTTCTCCTTCTGGCGCTCAATCATTTTCTTAACCTTCTCATAAGAATACTTTGTACTTGCATTCTCAAGGCCGTCGGTTGTAATGATGAAGAGCGTCTTTGCGGGAACATCCTCCGGACGGGCATATTTGTGAATGTTTCCGATGTGATGAATAGCTCCGCCTACCGCGTCAAGCAGGGCCGTGCAGCCTCTGACATAGTAGTCCTTGTCAGTCAGCGGCTTAATATCCTTAATTTCAATGCGGTCATGCAGCACTTCTGTCTTGTCATCAAAAAGCACAGTCGATACAAGCGCTTCGCCTTCTTCTTTCTGCTGCTTCTGAAGCATTGAGTTGAATCCGCCGATGGTATCCGATTCGAGTCCGCCCATTGAGCCGCTTCTGTCAAGAATAAATACAAGTTCTGTTAAGTTTTCTTTCATTTTGTTTTCCTCCGTAATTTACCGGGAAGCCCCGTGTTTTGGGCATCGGACTTTTCCGTCTGCCCTGTTTCTGAGGCTATTATATAATCCCGCGGAGGAGGTTTGGTCACCTGACAGGCGACTTTTTTTACGCCACCTGTGCACCGAGCGTAGGCTCATTATGCTCAAACAGTGCGATGTTCACTTCATTTATATCGTATGCTTCATGCGTAATAAAATATTCAACAATCAGGTCCTGCCTGCTGCAGGGCGACAGTGCATATCCCGCGCGTGCAAGAAGATCCTTTGTTTCGTCAAGCGAAAGTCTGAGGGCAATTGCAAAAGCCAGCGCCGTAGGCTTGCTGGGGTTGCGGGTTGTCCCGCACTTCAGCTTGGAAAATGCACGTTTGTCGATATTTGCACGCTTCTGAACCTCAACGTCAGTCATTCCGCGCTCATCGGCATACGTGAAAACCATCTCCATGAAGTTTTTTTCAAGATTCGCAATAACATCATCAAGTTTCCGGGCATTTTTTGATTGCAGGAGTTCCGGTTCAGAGGCTGTCTCGCACTGCATTTCATAAAGGTCAGCCTCGGACTCACGCATCATTTCCGCTTTTCTCGGTCTGAACGCAAACTTTGGTCTTTCAATAACATGCTCGGCTTTATTTGCAGCCTCAACAAAATTGTCATCGATGAAGGAATCTATATCCCCGTAAATTTCCCTTGAAAGCTGCACGGATTCACTGTCAAAAACAACAAGATAAACCATCATATCATTACTTTCAAGGAACCTTCCTGTTTCGGAAACAGCAATGTCAAGCGCCTTTTCCTTTGGGAATCCGTATGAGCCGGATGCCATAAGCGGAAAAGCAATGCTCTCTGCCTCAAGTCTTACGGCAGCCGCAAAGACATTCCTGTAGCAGATGCGCATTGTCTGCTCTTCGTTAAAATCCCCGCCGCGCCAGGTAGTTCCGACAGCATGGATGATATTCTTTGCCTTAAGCTTAAACCCCTTTGTAACAGCAACATACCCCGGCTCGATAAGGCCTATTTTTCTGCGCGCTTCAAGAAGTTTTTCACGCCCGGCAGCTTCATAGACAGCACAATCCGTCCCACGGCCAATAACAGCCCCGGGATTTGCGGGATTAACAATTACATCGACATTCATTCTGGTCAAATCATTTCGTACAATTTGGAACGGCATACAGGGCTCCTTTCGTAATTGCAGGAATCAAATATAACATTTGCTTTTATCTTCACCATCATTTCCGGCATTGAATAAAACACTTGCGTGTATCCTCACCATCATTTCCGGCATTTCATAAACCGAAAATTCCTTATCAGTCACAATCGTCACATCTGCGGGAATGCTTGGAAGATGCAGATGTAAAGCATATTTGCACGGTGTACCGCCAAGTTTTTCGGCGCCGTAGGCCTGTGCCGGAATAAGCCCTTCGCCCTTGGGCTGAACAAGCTTTTTTCCAAACAGTGTCTTCTTCACGGCCGGCAGGAACACCTCTGCCGAATCCGCGTAAATATGTTTCTTTACGCCGTTTTCAATGTAATCATTTGAAAAGCAGGTATCGGCCGTATTAAGCTTCATTCCGTCCGAAGTACGGAATTCGCAGGATTTGAGCGGAACATATATATATCCGGGTACGTCATTGCCACGTATTTCCCTCTCCTCGCCCGGAAACTCCCTGAACCACAGCTCACTTCCGGTTTCGGACACAACAGCCCGGACATTGCTGTACCCTGTCCGTTCAACTCTTTCCCTAACCTCAACCAGAAGCCTTACAGCATCAGGAATCTCATGCAGCACAACATCATCCGAAGAAAAGACAAGCTCCCGAAAATCCCGGTCTGTAATATCAAGAAAATGTTCTTTCCGATCACGCATTCCGAAGCATATCTCTGACGCGTTCAGATGCCCCAAAATTCGATTTTCGGATAAAGAACAGGCATTTCCCGGTTCATAATCCTTTTTGCCCAGAAAATCGGCCACAAAACGGTCTGAGGGTTCATCGTACAAAACGGCCGGACGGGCAGTCTGAAGAATTGTTCCGTCATTCATCACGGAGATGCGGTCGCCAAGCACCATTGCTTCGGAAATATCATGCGTCACATAGAGAAACGTTCCCGCAATTCTGCGGCGGAGAGACACAAGTTCATCACGCAGCTCCTTGCGAAGCTTTGCGTCAACATTTGAAAAAGGCTCATCCAGCAGGAAAATGCCGGGCTCGCGTACAAGCGCACGTCCAAGTGCAACCCGCTGGCGTTGACCGCCGGAAAGCTCACGCGGCTTACGGTAGAGAACGTCCGTAAGACCAAGCTGCTCCGCAATTTTATTGACTTTTTCCTCTGTTTCTTCGGCCGAAGCACCCCTTACCTGAAGTCCGAACGCTATATTCTTAAACACGGTCAGATGCGGATAAAGCGAGAAATTCTGAAACACCATTGAAACATTTCTGTCCGCGGGAGTTTTCGCGTCAATGCAGATACCGTCCATATAAACATGTCCGGACTCAGGTGCTTCCAGACCCGCAATAAGCCTCAGAAGCGTTGATTTTCCGCATCCCGACGGTCCAACAAGCACATGAAATTCACGGTCACGAATATCGAGCGATACATCATGTACCGCCCGGACACCTTTATCATATGTTTTGCTGACATTTACAAGTGTTACATTACTCATCCGACTTCTCCGATTCCTTCGCAAGGCCTCTTCCGACCCTGTCCGGATAATTTTCCGCATTAATAAACCTGTCAAAACGGTCAAGTGCAAACAGACAGCCCGCAAGCTGCAGTATTCCGCTCACAAGCGTTCCCCACACAATAAGCACAAATGCAGGGACCGGAAGCGGAAGCAGGCAGAGTACAAACGGAACGGCAATATCAGCCGCAAACCAGGCAATTGCCGGAATAAAGGCCATAAAAGTAAACATCAGTCCGTTTCTGAAATAACCCGATTTGGAAAGAGAATAAATCTGCTGCCCGCAGTAAGCATATTCCGATGCTACAAAAATAATCAAAAACTGCATCACGCAGATTCCCATGCCAAAACCCTTTGACAGCGAGCTGTCGGAATTAAACATATAATGCAGACTTCCGCACGTCATAACCAGATAGGATATTCCCGTAATCACACCGAAAGCCACGGCCTTTCCGCCGTTTTCCTTCACGGAACGCTTAAACCGGGCGCCCACAAGGCAGCCCTCATTAAACGCACGTTTAACAAGAACGCCGTAATTTCCGCACCTTCCGACTGCACGGAGAGCAAATCCCAAAACAGCAATCAGTCCTCCGTAAAGCAATACCCGGAACATATCGTCATACTGCATATTTTCAAGCCGCGTAAGCAGCATATATTCAAAAATAAAGGCTCCGTAAAGAACAAGTGAAAACAGGAAATTAAGAAGGCTGCAGTCCGCAACAAGCGAAAAATCCCGTTTCATAACCTGCGAAAACAAGTCCTTACGTGTTTTCGGAAGGCCTGCATCGCTAATCTGCACTATCTCTTTTTTGTACTTAAACATGCTTAAATCCTCGAAATTTCTAATGAACTTCAGCCCTTCTCCGAAAGCCTGCCGAAAACATTCGGCTTATTCCTCAAAAAGCCATCTGATGAGCCTTGCAACCGAGTAGCCCTCATGATTTTGAGACGCGTTAAAATCAGCAAAATCAGAAAACATGACATATCTTTTCAATTCATCAAACTCAAAATATTCCGCAAGCTTTTCTTTAAGCCTGCCTTCAACATAAATTCCGGCATTTTTCCCGTCCCGGACATAATACGTGATCCGGGAAGCAATCTCCAAAGGAAGCTCCGCACCGTCACAAAATTGTTCAAACGCTGTATACTGAAGGCTCGTCTGTTCTGCAATATCTTCGGGAACAATGATTATATTACAGCCCGAAAGACCCACAACCGAATATTTTTCCATAAATGCAGCATCTCCCGGCAGTGAACTGCTGATTTCAACAAGCAGAATGCCGGCATCGTCAATCTCCTTCACCGATCTGCGTTCAATCGAGTAACTCTGCACCTTTCCGCCATAGAAAATGTACACGCTCTCATTAGCTTTAGGTGAATGGAAAATTGTGAACAGAAGGCCGATAAGCATAACCGATACAACAGCTCCGCCCGAAAGCACAAGCGCAAAACGCGACAGAAAACCCTTTAAGGAAACTGGGTTTTCAGGTTCGGCGGAAACCGAAAGCAGTTCTGCGTCTGTCTCCCTGTCCCTGCATGATACAATCACGCCGGATGTGTTTTCAACAGTCACCTTCTGCCCTTTTTCAATCTTTAATTCTCCCTGCGGAGGAAGATAAATCTTCCTGTCTCCGCCCGATGTTTCAAAAAACCTGCACGGAACAAGCAAAACCCCCGCTGTTCTTTCAGGGTTAAGTTCCTCATCAAAAACAAGATATTCCCTGTAAACGCTGCCTTCATCAAGCTTTTCATAAAGCGCCGCCAGCGCTTTTGCGTCTTTCCGTCTGAGGCCTGCAAAATATATAATTACAGCAAAAGCAAGGAATGTCAGGACTGTGCAACCCCATCTTCCGAAGCCGTTCTGACGTACCGAAAGCAACAGAAAAAGGCAGACTCCCACCAGCCATATAGCTAATGTGAGCCATATGGCACGGTTTGTCTGCCTTAATTTTGCACTGTATTCTTTTTTCTTTTCTTCAAAAATCAGTTCCATATTGGATTAAGTGCTGCCTTAATTCGTTTTTCAAGAATTTCATAGCCCTTCGGACCAAAATGAAGTTCATCGGGAAGGTAGTTTTCTTTCTGATATTCTCCATTCTTTTTGCAGATATCCGCTGTCTCAATAAGGGTGAAATAATCATGTTCTTCTGCATATTTACGCTGCCATGCATTGACAGTCTCAACATATTCCGCATACTCGTTGCGGGCAGGGCTTGTCTTTGTAGCAACAGAAATGATTCTGATTCCCGGGAAATCACGAAGGAAGCAATTCCAGGTGGCTTCGAAAAGCTCCTCTGTTTCCTCTGCGGTATACCCGCAAACGGGCTCATTATCAGCAAAATACCACAATAAAACCTTAGGTGCAAACGGTTTTGCAACTGTTTCATAGTGGAAAAGGGCCTCATCTGAGGTTGAGCCGCCAAAGCCTGCGTTTACTGCATTGTAATCCGCAAAAACAGTCTCAATTTCTTTCCAGATTGCAAAAGTGCTGCTGCCGTAAAAAAGCGTACATGGTGATGGTACAGGTTTTTCCTTGATTTTGTCAAGTTCCCATCCAAAGCGGTACATGTCAATTTTATGCTCTATCATAAAAGTCCCCTCACATATAAGCCGGCCGGTTCGAAGCAGAAAGCTCCGAACCGACTGACATAATTAATTACTTGCTTTCTTTCTCAATTACCGCATCGCGTACAACCTTGCCCCAGATGGTATAGCCGCAAAGCGACATGTGAAGACCGTCCGAAAGGAAATATGCGCTGTTGGGATTTCCGCTGTCCTTAAGCAGGGATTTGCCGGCATCAATCATGGTGAGCCAGTCCTTACCCTTTGCAAACTCGGTAACAATTGAATTTCCCTGTTCAATAGCATCTTTATATTTCATATAGCCCGGAATCAGGTTCATCAGAACATAGTAAACATCAGTTTCCGGAAGTCTTTCATGAACCTTTGTAAGCAGTTCGACAACCGCTTTTCCTGTTTCTTCACCTGTATTGCCTGCATTGATTACGTTGTTAATTCCGACATAGAAAACAACGGCTCTTGGCGAATAAGGGAAAACAAGGCGTTCAGCAAGACATTCGGTCCACTGCTGTGCGGTTGTTCCGCCAATTCCTACATTTGCTGAAGTAATGGGCTGCATATCAGCGGTTGATGTGCTCCAGTTTTCCATTGAGGATGATCCCGCAAGCAGTACACAGCCTGCCTTCGGAGCCTCTTTGGCTTCATAGTTCTTTGCCTTTGTTTCGTAAGTGGAATTATCAACCTTATAATTTGCGGTAACATCGCTTACAGCGATGGTTGCCGACTTTGCACCGTTTGCGCCCGTCCATTCAACCGTAATTGTTTTATCCGCATACTTAGCTGAATTAAGAGTCACACCGGAAGAAATATCATAGCCAAGAAATGTACTGACATCACCGTCCGAAGCGGCAAGCATGTTGATTGAAGCGGCAGTAAGCTGAACCTTTCCGTCCACAACGGGCGCGTTGCAGACATTGTTAATCTTAAAGCCGTCTGCGCCGCCATCCGCGCCGTTTTTCTTAACATAAACGGGCTCGGTATAATCAATGCCCGAACTGCTTGTGCTTCTCTTCCAGCCGGCATAAAGCGAGATGTCCTTTGTGGGAACGGTGTCCGCTTCCCATGCAACAGTACTTTCCTTGTCCGCATACCAGCCGTTAAAATCATAGCCGTCGCGTACGGGAGCACCCTCGGGAAGAGTAACCTTTTCGCCTTCCTTAACGGTTACGGTAGCAAATACAGCATCGTTTCCGATTGCGGGATATCCCGATGACAGCTTAACCTCAGCCTTTCCGGCATTAGCCATAAAGCTTACGGTAAATGTCTTTTCGGTCTTTTTCCCACATCCGGCCAGAACAACGGCGCTGATTGCAAGAACCATAACAAGCAGGCATTTTATGTTTCGTAATGTTTTCATAATTTCCTCTCATTCGGATTACAGTTTATTGTTGGAATAAACATCCTCAATAAACTCGTCATAATCAGCGGTTGCAAGGCAGATGAAACGGTCTGCCGCACCGTAGTAAACATACATTGTGCCGTCCTTCACAACAATTCCTGTGGGGAATACACATCCATTGTAATATCCCTTGGTCTCAAAGTCAAACTCAGGTTCCATAATGAAGTCCTTTGTTCTTGCAAGAATCTTTGTGGGATCGTTTTCATCAAGGATGACGGCTCCGACGCGGTAAGCACCGTCTTTTGTCGAAACTCCGTGATAAAGCATCATCCAGCCGTATTTACAGCGTACAGGCGGTGTTGAAGCGCCGATTTTTGCATCCTCCCACCACTGCTCGCCTTTCATGAGAAGTGAAGGTTTTCCCCACTCAAGAAGGTCTTCCGAAGCAGTAATCCAGATTGCGGGTGTTTCGTTTTCAAAGCCCTGTCCGCACCATTCCATGGGACGTGAAAGGCGCCAGAACCTGCCGCTTACGGTCTCGGGGAAAATGAGAACATCGCGGTCATCAAGACGGCTGTCGGTAATTCTGCCAAGCTTTTTCCAGTTAACAAGGTCCTTACTGATTGCAAGATGTGTCAGGCTGTTGTTGTAGATAAGGAACTTCGGACCAAACTCGGGCTGGAAGCCGAAATAGCCTTTATCCTCGCGCCAGTACTGACCGGGAGCGAATGTACGTGAAGCGTAGGTAAGATAATACCAGCCGCCCATGCGTACAAGACGCGGATCCTCTACACAGCCCGCATCTGCGCCGTTCTCTGACGGCGCAAGAATTGGATCTGCTGATTTTCTTTCAAAATGAATACCATCTGTGCTTTCTGCAAGACCAAGATAAATGTGATGCTCACGGTCATTGCCGGCTGCACGGTAAAGCATGCGGAATTTTCCGGTTTCTTCTTCGTAAATTACTGCAGGATTAAGTACGCAGAGACCCTCCCATGAATCACCTGCAGGTGAAAGAATCGGGTTCTGCTCATATTTTTTTAATTTCATAATTATTCCTTTCCGGAACTGAACTCGGCATATCCCACATTTCCGTCAAAGCGGATATTGTCAAGAAGGATTGTGCTTTCCTCATAATCTGCGGTATTTACGATACCGATTGACATCTTCGTAATTGAAGGCACTAACTTCTTGGAAAGGGTCATGCTGCCGGAACCTTCCACCACATCAAAATTATCAAAACCGATAACATATTCGGTCCAGTCAGAGCTTACGTTTTTAAGCGTAGCACGATATTTGTAGGTGCTCTTTGCGTAGGTAAGATAAATGTTAATGTATACCGTTGCCTTATCGTCACCCTTGATGCTCAAACGGATTGCCTTGGCATTAACGGAATCATCGAAAAGCATGGGATGTACATAGGATACGGAAGTGCTGTTGCCCTTGTATTTCATGGCAAGGCTCTGTCCGCTGCCCTTTGAACCGTTATCTGACAAAGTAAGGCCTTCGTAACCGTTAGTTGAATTGATACTCCAGCCGTCTGCAAGGTTTTCTTCCGTGTAAGCTTCGAAATCCTCTGCGATGCAGATGTTTGCGTCATCTTCTGAAGGGAACAGTCTGACAGACATTGAAACCTGCTCTGTCTTTCCGTCCTTCACGAATGTGAAATCATCAAAGTAAATGTAGTTATTTGAAGGATACTGGGGATTGGGCTTTCCGTCCTCATTGTAATAGTAATACTGGAAACCAATCATAAAGCCCGCAATATTACCGGAGCTCAGTTCTTCCGAAACCTCAGCGCCCTCGGTTGAAAGCGTGAAGTCAGCGAAATTGATTGTATACTGCGTCCAGTCCTTCTCAAGGGCAGGAATAACATAAACATATTCAGCGCCCTCATTTGTATAAGCTGTAACGATGCAGGTTGCGGCGACATCGGTAAGATGCCTAAATGCTGCATCCTCGAATTTAACTGAGGTATCGTTTGCCTTAAAGCTGATGGCATTAAAGCCCTCAGGACATCCGGCAAGAACCGCACCGTAGTTGGCAGGACCCATATCAGCCTTATATCCGAGACGTACACACTGGCCGCCGCCCAGGAAGCCGAACTCTCTGTCGATTGTCATGGCTTCATCCTTGTTGGAGGTTGAAAGCTGCCACTTGAAATACATTTCTGCGGATGTTTCGTAATCATTGAAATTATCAATAGTTCCGTCTTCAGCAACCTGAATAATATGGAAATCGGGAACAATGTCAGCAAGGTTTGTAACCTTGAAATCAGAATATGTTACGGAACCTGCGGAATACGTATTCTCAACACCAAGCTGGAGCTGCTTTAAGAAGTAGAACTGTCTTGTGCCGTCACCATGGTACTCTGAAAGCGTGAATGCCGCATAAGGAATAACAACATGTCCATCCTCAGGAATGGTAGATGCGCTAAGCCTGTAAACCCAGCGGTCACCGTCCTCTTCAATCAGACGGATGAGGATATTCGCTGATTTGCTGCCCTCGTATTGGATATCGAACTCAAAAGCATCACCTGAGAAGAGGGATTTGTTAATGGGCAGTTTAACGAAACCATAGCCCTGAATTCCCTTTTCGTTAAGGTCATTTGCCTTGCCGCTGAAATCCATTGTGAAGGTATTTCCGTTGTCTGAAACCTTTGTGCCGAAG
>JAZQNE010000127.1:0-9402 GCA_045627185.1 Lachnospiraceae bacterium | reverse complement strand
AAGAAGACCTGACACCGTATCATAAGTGCTGATACTGAGCACGTTGCTTTGTGCCGTAGCATTACCTGTCAGAATACGCGTTACACGTCCCAGGGAATCATACTCATATCTGTAGCCGGTCCCGGGATTTGTAATTCTTTCAAGTCTTCCAAAATTATCATAAATGTAATTGACGTTTGCTGTCTTACCGGATGCAAGTAATGCTTTACGTTTTCTTCACGTCTTTCCGTTAGTTCACCTAAATATATAATCCCCTCTTCCGTCTCATAAAGACCGGTTTCAGTTGTTCCGGATTTACCTTCTCCGTCGGCATTGCTGCCATCTTTATCGGAAGCATTACCCCCATTATAAGTACCTGTTTCTTCCGCTCTTGCACGGACAAAAGAAACAGCCGAATCCGGATTTAAGGATACGACTGTCATAACTGCAGCCATAATGGCTGCTACCAAACGCAAAACACGTTTCTTCATTGTTCTACCCACCCTTTAAGTTTATCACCTTACGTGCGGGACGTGAATTATATTCCATTCACGATTGCTCGTCACGATTAGTGTAATACGCTAATGATGTGCTTTTCTGCCCTTTGTCAAGTGTTTTTTGCTATTTGCAGAAATCTTTTGCAGTGAATTCGAATCAAAACTTTCCATTTATTCGAAAGATTTCAACATCAAATATTCAAATATCTACAATTCTCGTAATCCACGGAAGTACCGGTGTCATGTCACGTGCTGACATAATTACGGTTGTTGCGCGCTCACGATTAAACCTTGCAACAAGGTCAAAAAGCGTCTTGCACGCAAATGCGTCAAGTCCCGCTGCGGGCTCATCAAGATAAAGAAAATTGCCGTTTGCGCAAAAAGCCCTGGCAAGCAGCACACGCTGCTGCTGACCACCGGAAAGTTCCTTGTAACGGCGTTTTTCGATATCTGTTATTTCAAGCAGTTCAATGTTTTTCCTGACAAGCTCCCTGTCTTCTTTTGTATAAAACAGCCTGCTCTTTCCCGAATTAAACGTTCCCGAAAGAACAACCTTATACACGGAAGACGGAAACTCAAACTGTGCAAGAGCCGTAGGGGGCAATACACCTATCTGCTTTGCGGAAAGACCTTCTCCAAAAACGATGCTGCCTCCCGCAGGCTTTTCAAACTGCAGAAGTGCTCGGGTAAAGGCTTTCTTTGCAACTTCATTTTCGCCTTTCAGGAAAATAAAGTCACCCTTATTTACTTCAAGATTAAATTTCTCAACAACAATCCTGCCTCCGTCAGCAAGACAAAGATCTTTACAAACCAGCTGTGCCATAGCATTGCCCATCCTTTTTGAGATACGCGGAAAAACTTTCAGTCAAATTTACAAAACAACCATCACCGCCATAGTGTACCACACACCCTCAAAAAATCAACCCGATTTTTCTTTGTTTCCGCGCTTTGCCTTTTGCGAACCGCATCGGCATTTGAACTACCGTTTATTCCTGCCTGTATCACGAAAACAAAACGAGGCTGTTTTGCAACAGCCTCGTAAAAAACATATTTGCGGAAAACCGTGGAAATTAATCCTCATCGGTCTCAACAGGCTTATCAGCCTCTTCAATAACCTTAGCCTGAACATCAGCAGGAGCCGGCTCATAGCGCTGGAACTCATATGAGTAATCACCGATACCACCGGTCATTGAGCGGAGTGTTGTGCTGTAGCCGTAAAGTTCAGCCATAGGGATGTCTGCCATGATTTCCTGACGTCCGCCGTGAATAGGATTCATACCGAGAACACGGCCACGGCGCTTGCTGAGGTCACCCATAACATCACCGGTGAACTTATCCGGAACAACAACCTTCATAGATGCGATAGGCTCAAGAATGATAGGGCTTGCTTCCATGATACCTGCTTTGAAAGCCTTGATGGAAGCCATCTTGAATGCCATTTCGTTTGAGTCAACGGGATGGTAAGAACCATCAACAAGTGTTGCCTTAATACCAACTACAGGGTAGCCTGCCAAAGGTCCGCGGAGTACGGATTCAGCAATACCTTTTTCAATTGCGGGGAAGAAGTTCTTCGGAACTGCACCACCAAAAATCTTCTCTTCGAAGATGTAAGGCTTCTCAAGATCACCTGAAGGCTCGAAATCCATCTTAACATCACCGAACTGACCTGCGCCACCGGACTGTTTCTTATGACGGCCCTGAATCATGGCTGCTTTCTTACGAATGGTCTCACGGTAAGCAATCTTAGGCTTGCTGATTTCGATTTCAACTTTGTAACGCTGAGCAAGTTTGCTTACTACAACGTCAATGTGCTGGTCGCCCATACCGTAGATTAAGCTCTGACGGTTTTCAGCATCGTTATATGTCTTGAGGGTAAGGTCTTCTTCCATAAGCTTCTGGAGAGCCTGTGAAACCTTATCATCATCACCCTTATTCTTTGTAGCGTAGCGCTGATAGGTGTAAGGAACGGGCATCTTGGGACGGTCATAGTTGATAGGGGTAGCCTTTGTTGAAAGGGTATCACCTGTCTTGGTGTCTGAAAGCTTGCCAATTGCACCGATATCGCCTGCGTAAAGCTCTTTAACTTCGATCTGGTCTTTACCGCGAAGAACATAGAGCTTGGAGATTTTTTCTTCGGTATCTTTATCTGCGTTGTAAATAACGGAATCAGATCTGAGAACACCTGAGCAAACCTTTACGAGTGAGAATTTACCTACGAAAGGATCAGCGATGGTCTTGAATACGCGTGCTGTCATAGGCTTGTTTGCATCATAATCTGCATGGAAGTTCTCATTTGTCTTGGTGTTAACACCGGTGATAACTTCCTTGTTAGGTGCAGGGAAATATGTTGCAATTTCCTGAAGCAGCATCTTAACGCCCTGTGCGTTGAGACCTGAGCCCATAAGTACGGGAACAACATCACAGCTGCTAACGCTGCTGCGGAGTGCTGTTGAAATTTCCTGAGGTGTGAACTCTTCACCCTCAAAATATTTTTCCATAAGTTCTTCACTAGTTTCTGCAACTGCATCAAGAAGTGATTCTCTATAAGTATTAACGTATTCCTTTGCGTACTCGGGAATATCGCATTCTTCGTAATCACTAAGCTTTGTAAAGCGGCGGCCTGCCATCTTTACAACGTTTACGAAACCGACAAACTTTTCATTCTCGCGGATAGGGGAATGGAAAGGAGCAATCTTCTTGCCATAGAGTTCCTGAAGCTTTTCAACAACTTCACGGTAAGATGCATTGTCATCATCCATATCGGTAACAAAGAACATACGGGGAAGATTTCTCTTCTCACATGCGTCCCATGCCTTCTGTGTTCCGACTTCAACACCTGCTTTTGCAGATACAACGATAACTGCTGCGTCTGCTGCTTCAAGTGCTTCTTCAACTTCACCTACGAAATCAAAATATCCGGGTGTATCAAGAATGTTGATCTTGGTGTCTTCCCAGATGATAGGAACCAATGTTGTTCCAATTGAGAAAAGTCGCTTGTTCTCTTCCTTGTCATAATCGCTGATTGTGGTACCGTCTTCTACTTTACCGAGACGACTGATAACACCTGTTACGTAAGCCATGGCTTCGACCAGCGTTGTCTTGCCACAGCCACCGTGCCCCAACACGGCAACATTACGTATTTTCTCATACTTATAAACGTCCATAAGCTCCTCCGTCCGCCGCTTCTGCGGCTGATTATTTTGATTCTGCCCCTTTTTTCGGGGAGTAAAAAATGAACAACTCCGGGCAGGTTCTCCTGCCCGGAGCCGCATATGGACATTTTAACAATTTTTTTTGAAAAACACAATGTTTTTTTGCAAAAATGCACAAAAAGTTTTCTTTACTTCGTCAGTCTCATCAGAATCTCATTGCTTCGCTCGACAAATCTTGTCATATCCTCAGCGGGAAGAGGCTTGTAGCTCAGTAAAGCAAGGTCATAGAGCTGCTGACAGATAAGCTTAACGGTTTCGCCCTTACGATGCTCAAGAACATACTGAACAAGCGGGTGGTTAGCGTTGAGAACGAGTGTGCCGGCGCTTCCGAACATATCGTCATTGCCGCCCATACCGTACATCTTCATCATATCCTGCATACGGCGGTTTTCCTCAGACAGGGTAATCATGGATGCAATCTTCTCATTCTTGATGCGTTCAAGCTTAACATCAAGCTTGTCTTTGCCAAGCTCTTCCTTAATGATTTCCGCAATCTTTGTCTGCTTCTTCTCAAATTCCTTGGTGTCTTCCTCGCTCAGTTCATCCTTTACGGTTGCGGAAAGATCGGCATCTATGCGCATAAAGTGAAGGTCTTCATTCTTTGATTCAAGCTGTGTGATGAAGGGCTGGTCAATTCCGTCGGGAAGGATAACGGCGTTCATTGAAGCATCCTTGAAGAGCTTGATGTACTGGCTTTGCTGTTCCTTGTCGGTTACATAGTAAACAGTCTTGGATTTCTTCTTTTCCTCAGGCTTGTCATTCTCAGAACCAACTATTTCACCGGAAACCTTCTCAGGTGCATTGGGGTCATCGTTCTCGAAATCAGCCTTGTCCATACCCTGCTCTTCCGTTTCCTCAGCGTTTCCGCCTTCAAGATACTCAGAAAGGGTAAGGAATTTATCGTTCAGGTCCTTGAAGAGCATGTAATCATTCATGCGCTCGCGGAACTTGTCATCCTTAAGGCAACCGTATTTAAGGAACGGTGCAATGTCATCCCAGTATTTCTCATATGTCTCACGCTCAACCTTGAACATGCCGGACAATTTGTCAGCAACCTTCTTGGTGATGTAATCAGAAATCTTCTTAACAAAGCCGTCATTCTGAAGAGCGCTTCTTGAAACGTTAAGAGGCAGGTCCGGACAGTCAATTGCGCCCTTAAGCAGAAGCAGGTATTCGGGGATGACCTCCTTAATGTTATCTGCAATGAATACCTGGTTGCAGAACAGCTTGATGGTTCCCTCAAGCTTGTCGTACTCAAGATTAATCTTGGGGAAGTAAAGAATACCTTTCATTCGGAAAGGATAATCCATATTCAGGTGAATCCAGAAAAGCGGCTCCTTGTAATCATGGAAGGTCTTTCTGTAGAATTCCTTATATTCGTCCTCTGTGCACTCGGAAGGAGTCTTTGCCCAGAGAGGAGAAACCTCATTTAAGGGCTTGTCACATTCGGGAATTTCGCCTTTTGCACGCTTCTCAGCATCATCAGCAAGCTGCTCGATTGTCTTTGCGGGTGCATTTTCATCAGTAAAGAAAATGGGGATAGGCATGAAGGAGCAGTATTTCTCAATAACTTCCTTTGCTCTGTAAGCATTTGAGAATTCGTAGCTGTCCTCATTCAGGTAAAGAGTGATTTCCGTACCGCACTCGGTTCTTGTGCCCTCAGACATTTCAAAGGTTGTGCCTTCTTCGCTCTCCCAGAAAACAGGAGCAGCGTCCTTCTGCCAGGACAGGGTGTTGATGGTAACCTTGTGAGCCACCATAAATGCTGAATAAAAGCCCAGTCCGAAATGACCTATAATCTGATCATCATTAGCCTTGTCCTTATATTTTTCAAGAAAAGCTGCTGCGCCCGAGAAAGCAATCTGGTTAATGTACTGCTTAACCTCATCAGCTGTCATTCCAATGCCGTTATCAGTAATCTTAATTGTCTTTTCCTGCTGGTTTACAGCAACATTCACACGGAATTCCTTACCTTCGGGCACCGTGTATTCGCCCATGATTTCAAGCTTTTTAAGCTTGGTGATTGCGTCGCAGCCGTTTGAAATAAGCTCTCGCATAAAGATGTCGTGGTCAGAATAAAGCCATTTTTTGATAATCGGGAATATGTTTTCCGAATTGATTGATAAATTACCGCGTTCCGTACTCATGATACGCCTCCGAAAAAAACAAATAATCAGCGGTTTTCCGCCGCTGATTGTAATGATAATACTCTTAATTACAAAAGTCAACACAAAATTAGCACTCAAGTAATTTGAGTGCTAACAAAAATTACAGCTCATTTATCAGAGCACGAAGACCTTTTTCCTTAAGGACTTTTTTGTAATAGGGAATCATGGATTTGTAATACTCGAGTTCATCGGCAATAAGATCATCAATAACCTTCATTCCCAAAAGCTCAACAGGTGCCTTGTCGTCAGTCATAATATTGTCACCGCCCGTGTAAAGTGCGGTGCGCTTTCTGATTGTCTGCATGGTTGAAGAAAGAAGCTCATTGTCCTCAAGTGCAAGGTTTCTGTCCATTGTTTCAAGCATTTTGTCGCTCTTTCCCACATAAAGAACGGTACTTGTGCTGTTTGCAAGTTCAGCTCTGTATACATAGGGAAAAACCGATGCGATTGTATCACAGAGGTAGGTGTTGATTTCATCCTCGCCCCCGCGCATGTTCAGATTGACAACCATAACGCCATCATCGTTCAGATGCGAAGAAACAAGCTTGAAAAACTCTGTTGACGACATCTGGAAGGGAATTGTGATATCCTGGTAAGCGTCAACAAGAATAACATCATATTTGTTTTTATCAGCATTAAGATATGCTCTTCCGTCATATGTTACAACGGGTATGTCTTTATCAAGATTGAAGTATTCACGGGATAATGCTGTGATTTTATCATCAATTTCAACGCCTACGGAATGAATGTTGTCAAAAAAGCGGTTGCACTGAGTCACGTATGTTCCGGAACCCATTCCAAGCACCAGGAGTTCAAGGTTGTCCTTTTCCTTAACGCCTGCCATGTAAGGTGCAGCCATGGCATAATCGTAATACATTCCGGTAAGTCGGTCTGAATCCTTAACATAAACGGACTGTATGCCAATCAAAACATTGGTTGAAAGGTACACAGCCGAATCATCCTCCGTTACCTGAAGGTAGTTGTAGACGGATTCACCCTCATATGCCAGGTCTTTTTCCCAGAAGGCAAAGCTTGCATCATGCCCGAAAACGCAGCAGGCAGCAAATAAAACAACGGCAACAATGCATGAAACCTTTCTGCGTTTCACACAGATAAAGTAAACAAGAGAAAGTGCAAGCAGAATTCCGGCAAAAATCAGGAATGTGATGCTTGTTCCGACCGAAGGAATTGAGATAAATGTAGGAACGAATGTACCTATAATGCTTCCGACAGTATTGAATGCATTCAGACGGCCCACGGTCTTTCCGCTGTTTTCAAGGTTTGAAACAGCATATTTCACAAGGCTCGGGGTGACTGTTCCGAGCAGGAAAAGCGGAAATACGAAAACAATCATACATGCCGCAAATGCAGCCCAGATAAGATATCCCGAATTGACCGAAAAGATAATAAGGCCTGCAACAACCACAATAACATATTTACCGGCAACAGGAATTGCGGCAATCCAGATGGCAGCTATTATTATGCGCCTGTACAGCTTGTCGGGATCCGGATTTTTGTCCGCGGAACGGCCTCCGTAAAGATTGCCGAGTGCCATTGCAATCATTATTGTTCCGATAATAATTGTCCAGACAATTTGCGATGAACTGAAATACGGAGCCAGAAGGCGGCTTGCCCCAAGTTCAACTGCCATAACCGACATTCCCGCAAAGAATTCTGTCAGATACAGAAACAGATTGCTCGAAAGAATTCCCTTTTTATCCTTCTTCTCTGAAGTTTTTTTCTTTTTCATTTTCTCCCCCTGATATACCGGTCACAGGCCCCTTGTCCCGCACCGTTTTTTATGAATTAACGCAACTTTTCCTGCCTGAAGGTTCAGGTCGGAAGCAAGACCCGCAGCCGCTTCTTTTGTTACTTTTATATAGTATAAGCCCGTTGGCACTTTCGCGTCAACGGGCTTTTTTATTTCTGTTCAATTAATCGGTATCGAAATCATTCAGTTTTTCCGAACCTGAATATCATCGGTTTCAATTACTCAAGAGTAAACTTGTCAATGATATCCTCAAGGCCCTGAACGCTTTCCTTACACTCATCAACACGTCTTGCGGCATCTGATGTCTCATTAACCATATCGGAGGTCTTGCCTGCGATATCGGTTACACCGTCAGCTGCTTCGCTGATTGTTGAATTGATACCGTTGATAGCATCAACGATTGTATCGATTGTCTGGTTAAGGTCTGCAACACCGCCACTGATTTCGAGCATGCTCTCCTTGAAGAGATTTGCATCTTCCTTGTACTGCTCACTAACCTTCTGGAAGTTCTTATAATCGTTAAGAACATTTGTCTCAAGGAATCCGGTGCTCTCATTCAGGCACTCTGCCATCTTGTTAACTGCATTGTTAACTTCACCAACGATGGTACCGATGTTGGATACGGCATTTGATGTCTGGGTTGCAAGGTTACCGATTTCGGTAGCAACTACTGCGAATCCACGGCCTGCATCGCCTGCACGTGCTGCCTCAATTGAAGCATTCAGTGCAAGGAGGCTTGTCTGTGAAGAAATAGCCATGATGGTTTCGGTAAGTTCATTAATCTTTTCAACTGCCTTCGATGCTTCGATAGCTGCTTCGGATTTAACCTTAACAGATTCGTAAATATCGATGGTCTTCTTTGTAGCAACTTCTGTTGTAGCACCAAGTTCTGTTGCACGCTTCATGATCTCATCGGAGTTCTTAGCGCCTGAATCTGCAAGACCGCTGATTTCCTTAGCACCATCCTGCATATTGCCGATACTGTCATTAATTGAAGCTGTTGATGCAGATGTTTCTTCCATACCTGCTGCAAGCTCCTGACTTGTTGCCGAGTTGTCGGTACACATCTGGTTAACAGACATTGTTGTTTCATACAGCTGGTC
Source organism: Lachnospiraceae bacterium (assembly GCA_045627185.1). GTDB lineage: Bacteria > Bacillota > Clostridia > Lachnospirales > Lachnospiraceae > SZUA-448. The sequence continues at coordinate 672 of JAZQNE010000127.1, read as the reverse complement.
TACACCGCTTGTAATGTTCTTGCTTGCTTCATCAATATTTCCAACGATGTCACGAAGGTTGCTCTTCATGTAGTCGATTGACTTGGCAATGACGCCGATTTCATCATTACGTTTGCAGAGCTTAGCGTTTGTTGCATCATGTGAGAAGTTGAAGTCAGCTGCCTTATTGATAACAGGAACAAGTTCCTCAAGGCCCTTCATCATAAGGGTTACAACTACGAATCCGATAATACAGAATACAAGAGCTGCTACAACACCAATGACAACCATTGTCTTTGAAAGATCGTTAACGGGCTTGATAAGTGTATCATAATCACCGGTAACTACAACAAGTTTGCCGTCTTCGGTAAATGCATAACCTGCAAGCTTCTTAGCGCCATCATAATCATATACTACAGCATTGTTTTCGGGAAGCGGTGCATCAGCTTTATTTGCGCGAGCTTCCTGAGCTGCCGCTACAACCTTCTTAATTTCGCTGTTTGTTACACCTGTACCAATTTTACTATCCTCTTTATGATACAGGAATTTGCCTTCATTAAAACCGCCTGCTTCATTCTTTGCATAATCGATATTTACAAGATATGCATAAGAACTTGAATCGCCTTCAATAATAATATCACCAAGAACAGCCTTGTAATCGATATTTACGAACTTGTCCTTATCAGCTGTAAC
>JAZQNE010000126.1:0-10009 GCA_045627185.1 Lachnospiraceae bacterium | reverse complement strand
CATCACTGCACTCCATGCAACTTCACTTCGCGCAGCGAAACATCACTGCACTTTGTGCAACATCACTGTGCGAAGCACAACATCACTGTGCGAAGCACCCATCATCCCTTCAGGAGGCCTATATGAATATTAAATGTTTACATGAATTCGACTTAAATATGACACTCGGTCAGGTTCGTTCCGTTCCGGTTTCGCTTGGGAAGGACAAGCCTGAGGCTGTGCTTTTTGTATATTCGACACAGGAAAATCTTGACCCGTGGCCGGAGCTTTTCAATTATCCGAAGGATACGCTGAAAATGTCGCTGTACACACTGGACGGGATTCCCATCTGGACAAGGGACCTTGGAACCGGCGTAATTCCGGGCGTATGGTATGCGCCTTTCATATCGTTCGATCTTGACGGCGACGGAATAGACGAGATATGGTTCCTGAATAATAATAATCCTGATCTTCCATTTTCCCTTAATGCGCGTGTGCTCGAGCGAATCGATCCCATCAGCGGAAAGACAACAGGGCAGTGGAAATGGCCGGACAATACAATAGATGACACCATGTCACATTCGTACCGCTTCTACATTACAGGCGGCTATGTACACGGAACACCTGTGCTTGTAACGGCACAGGGTACGTACAGGGATATGTACATCCAGGGCTACAATCCCGACATGAGCAAGCGCTGGGACATCAAGATTCCTTATGGCGATGGCGGCTGCCGCGCAAGTCACCTCTGCCCGATTCTTGACTTTGACAGGGATGGAATTGATGAGATGTTCTGGGGCGAGCGCCTCATAAGCCTTGATGACGGACATGAGCTTTTCTGCGGCGACAAGGGCAAATATTTCGGACATTCAGACCTGGTATTTCCTTTTGAAGACTACAAGACAGGCAACAGATACATATATACCGCCCGCGAAGACGATGAGCGCGAGGGCGAGCCGCGTGTTGTTACCTATGATGTTCACGGTGAAAAGGTCTGGACAGGCGTTCCGAGCATCGGCCACATGCACAGCGGCTGGATGGCAAACATCGGACCGGACCATCGTAAAATCGCAATGGCAATGCGCATTACAAGGCGTGTAATCAACAACGCAATAGTTGATACCGAGCCTGAAGATTTCTACTTCGATGCCGTAACAGGCGAACCGCTTGAAGCACCCGTGCCTTTCATCGGTCACCAGTTTATGCCGCTTGACTTAAACGGTGACGGAAACCATGAATATTTCGGAATGGACGGCGAACTTAAGGGCTTTGTTGTTGACGCTGAGGGAAAAACACAGGGCTTCATAGGCGGAAATCAGGTAAGAAGCGGCAAGGTTGTAAATCATCCCGGCGAAACCATTATGGTTTACTATCCCACAGAGGGTAAGGTAAGAATCTGGGGCGATGCCGATGCCGTTGAAAACGAATACACAAAGAACCGTTACAGCCACCCGTACCACTTCAGAATGCAGCATTTCATGGGAACAGGCTACAACCACATCTGCGGTCACGTAAGCTGCGGAATGTAACTGTAACCGCGTAAAAAACGTGCCGGTGGCACGTTTTTAGCGGTTTAGATTGAAGCTATGCTTCAATCTCTACAACTGGCGGTTTAGATTGAAAAGGAGAAAACATGGACAGAGACAACTACGTAAAAACATTTGAAAGCGTCAAATCAAACCTCTACGGATTCCTTTACAGCATCGATGAAAAATATGTTGAGAATCTTGTGCAGAACCTCGGCCGTACCGAGAAAGACGCAAGAAGCCTCGGGGCCTGGGACTGGACACACGGAGTGGGCCTGTACGGAATGTATAAGCTTTATGATTTCACAAAGGATACACAGTATCTTGATGATATTGAGAAGTGGTTTGCGGACCGCTTGCAGATAGGCCTTCCGGACAAAAACGTGAACACCGTTGCCCCCCTTCTTACTATGGCTTTTCTGCATGAACTCCGCCCGAAGCCTGAATACAAGGCAATTATGGATGAGTGGGCAGAGTGGATAATGAACACCATGAAGCGAACCGAAGAAGGCGGCATCCAGCACGAACACGCAGAACTTGAAAACAATCAGGAAATGTGGGATGACACGCTTCTCATGACCGTACTTTTCCTTGGAAAATACGGCAAAATGCTCGGACGCGAAAGCTACATTGAGGAAGCAAAATACCAGTTCCTGCTTCACACAAAATACCTGTTTGATTCTGCAACCGGCCTCTGGTTCCACGGCTGGAACTTCCTGAACAGAGATCACTTTGCGGGTGCGCTCTGGGGCAGGGGAAACTGCTGGGTAACAGTATTCATCCCTGATTTCATAGACATCATGCAGCCTGAGGATTACTTCAAAAGATATGCCGTCAGCTTCCTTGCAAATCAGGCGGCCGCACTTAAGAAATATCAGGATTTCAGCGGTATGTGGCATACACTTATCAACGATGAAACCTCTTACCTTGAAGCAAGCTGCACGGCCGGCTTCACTTACGGACTTCTCAAGGGAATCCGCAAGGGGTATCTTCCGCAGGAATACATGATCTGTGCGGGAAAAGGCCTTAACGCAATCCTTTCAAACATCACTGAGGCAGGCGAACTTCAGAATGTATCCTACGGCACAAACGTAGGCCGTACACTTCAGCATTATAAGGATATTCCGCTCAGAAAGATGCACTACGGCCAGTCACTCGCACTGCTTGCGCTTATTGAGGGCTTTTCCGCACTGAAGTACAGACTGTAACAGTTTTTCTGAACATGGTAAAAGCAATGCTTTGAAGAACCCGGTCAAAAGCTGCTGATTTATGAAAAGAGAAAGAATTATGGGGAACAGTGAAATCAGATATATTGTAAATAGGGGACAGTTTATAGATAAATGGCTGATAAGCGGCGCGATTTCCACGCCTCTGTCCATGACGCCCGTGACTGACACCTTTCCGGATTATCATCCCGGAGCAAGCGTTAAGGACGAGCAGGGCAAGGAACGCAAATCGCCCGCAAAGCAGGAATATCTGCGCCTTGGCGAATTCAGAAAGCTTGATTATCCGAAGGATGTTTGTACCGACAAACTGTATTATCCGGCAGACACGAAACGCGTTGACTGCTCACAGGTTTTCAAATTTCCGGCTGATGCAAGACTTTATGCAAGAGCATTTGTAAAGAGCGAATCGGAACGTACCGTTCCCGTAGCCATGTTTGCCTGCGGCGGAATTAAGCTCTTTGTGAACGGTGAACTTGCAGGTGAATATTATCCGTATGAGTCGAACATAGAATGCCGCGAGGATACAAAAATGCATCTCAAAGCCGGTGAAAATGAGCTTCTGGTCGCACTTGACGATTACGGCGAGAGAAACATTGTTTTCAGATTCGGTCTGAAAATACTTGAAGGACCGCTTGAAATCTCACTTCCCGTAAGCGCTGACGTTGAAAAAATCGAGCGCATGAGAAGATGCTTAAACGGTCTGTATCTTGACAAAATGAATTACCGTGATGAGCCGCTGATTCTGTGTTCGGAGGAACCGTTTGAAGATGATTTCGAATTCACGCTTGAAGCCGAAGACCTTGGTAAAATCACAAGAAAGGCATTAAAAGGTGAATCGCGGGTAAGACTTTATGAGCCCTGTGAAATAATAAGCGGATACCATGAGTTCACGCTCACTGTCACCGTTTGCGGCGTTGAAATGAAGGCAGCGCTCTGCGCGCAGGTCTGTCCAAAGGAACGTGAACGGCAGTCAATGCTTATAAGCGGTTATGAAAAACGCAGGTTGTTCTGTCTGCAGTATGCGGCAGAATGCGGGAACACGCTTGATAACTACATTGCTTCACTGGAAACCGGAAGCAACGAATTCGAAAGATTTAAGGAAGCTGTCAGTGCCGACCTTGATTTTGCAAAAAGGCGCGGGGATTGCGCAGATTTCAGGGTTCAGCGCTTCTTATGGCTTCTTGCCGGGTACCCCGACAGGATTCCGGCTGAACTTAAGGAAAACATTGAAAAGCTTGTGCTTGGCTTCAGATACTGGTTTGATGAGCCCGGGAACGATGCCATGTGGTTCTTCAGTGAAAATCATGCGCTTGCATTCCACTGCGATGAATATATTGCCGGCAGGCTTTATCCCGACACCGTATTTGAAAACAGCGGACTCACGGGCCGTGAGCATATGAAAAAGGCTAAGGCAAGAATCATTGAATGGTTCGAAAAGCTCCTTAAATACGGCTATAACGAGTGGAATTCCGCAACCTACGTAAATGTTGATGTATTCACATACATAACGCTGTTCTGTCTTTCAAACGATGAGCAGATACGCGGGCTTGCAGAAAAAGCACTTGATTACACCTTCGAAATGTATGCCTACAACAGCTTCAAAGGCGTTATGGGCACATCGAACGGCAGAACGTATGATAAGGATATTCTGGGAAACGAATGCATGGCAGGCAACTCACAGATGTGGCTTGCGTGGGGCATAGGCTGCATAAACAGAAAAATCAGCCCGGCCATGTACATTGCAATATCGGATTATGTTCCATCGGAAGACAATAAAGCCGTGGCCCGCGGAGGGTACGGAAACAGAATAATACGTGAACGGACAGAGGGCACAATGGGCGTTAAAACCTACCTCTGCAAAACACCGAAATACATTCTCGGAACATGCGTGTCGCCAAGAACGGGCGGCCCGGGAAGCCAGGAGCTTCTGCTCAGCATGTTCTTAAATGACACAAAAACAAGAATCTGGTTGAATCTGCCGGGCGAAGGAAAGGTCTTCGGAATCAGAAGACCCGGGTATTTCTCCGGAAATGCGCTTACTCCGCTTGTATCGCAGAAGGAAAATGCAGCCGTTGTCAGCTACAACTTCCCTAAAGCATTCATGCGCAGATGCGATGTTGACTACATCCACATCATGTGTGACGAGCAGGAATGCGATGAAGTCATGCTTAATGAAAATGCCCTGTTTATCAGGCGCGGAGACGTATTTGCGGCCTTCCTGACCAATGTTCCGATTAAGCGGACGGAGCGTGCATGCTTAAGAGGCAGGGAATTTGTTACGGGCGGCATCAATTCCGACTGGCTTATAAGAGTGGCTGACACAAGTGAATTTGAAGATTTTGATGACTTTACGGATTATCACCTGACGCATATGCCAAAGACCCGGTTCCGTAAAATGATTTTCAACGATGCGCGCATGGGCAGACTCGAGTTTCCGCTTCTTACGAAATGGTACATGTTTAAGAAGCTTAACCCGCAAACACTTAAGAGCCTTGGCGTATCAAAGGATATGATAAAACAGTTCCTGAAGGAACTTGTTAAGGGCAGGAGGTGACAGCTTGAGAGACAGAACAAAAGATTACAGGTTCAAATCAGTTGGAAACCTGCTTGCGGCAAGCCTTCTTGAATATCTTTTTCAGGGCGGAACGGATGAAAAAGACATTCGCGAGCTTGCGGACAAAGACCTTAAATACATTCATGAACGTAAGGACTGTGCTGATTTCCGTGTTGCATATTTTGTAAGGGTTCTGTTTTCCTTTGAGGATTCTTTGCCGGCCCCTGTCCGTGAGGATATTGTTAATGAGCTTTTGTCATTCCCTTATGAAGACTGTGGCGGGCACGGCATGTGCACCTGGACAGAAAATCACAGGCTTTATGCGGGCGGATCGGAATATCTGCTTGCGCAGAAATACAGGGACCGGATTTTCGGAGACGGAAAGAATGCTTCGTATCATCTTGAGCATGCTGCCACTTTCCTTCGCGGATGGATTGAACATTCGGAGAAATACGGTCTTTGTGAGTGGGGAAGCAATAATTATTACTCGGAAACCATGGCAGGTCTTGCAAACGTAATTCAGTTTGTAGGGGATAAAGATATTGCGGAAGGCGCAAAACGTGTATTTACCGCAATGCTTTTCGACATCTTTTCACAGACGGCTTTTAATGGCGGATATATGTACAATCCGGCCTGTGCAAGAGCCTATGCGGACAACAAAACCGGTTCAAAATACGGCAATTATGAGGAAGTTGTCCTGAGAGCCATTTTGGGTGAAGAAATCAGGCAGTTTAAGGATAAAGAGGGCTGTGTAATCCTGATGCTTAAGGCAAAGGATGATGAAGGAAATCCCATATATACGGTGCCTCCGAAGCTTTTTGAACTTTTGCACAGGGAAGTAAAAGAAACTGCAATGGTTCAGGGCGTTAATATAGCTGATTACGAAAGAGAAGGTCTTAAAAAGTATTCTCCTGAAGCAGTCAGGTATGCCTTTGAAGGCGGTGCATTCAGCGATTACCGTGTGATAAATAACACTATGCGCTATATGCGTGAGTCGGGTCTGATTGATAACGATATGCTTTCAAACCTCAAGCCGTTTGCAAGTCCGCTGCTTGTGAAGACAGGGCTTTTGAAGCTTATCAAGCGGTTCAAGCCTGTATCGTTTGACGGGGCTGCAATGGAAGAGGGCCGTGTTTACACATATGTGAACCGGAACTATTCAATATCGGCGGCTTTCGATTACAGAGTCGGAGAGATTTCCTACCAGCAGAACAGCCTGGCCGTAAATCTTTCACATGAGATAAGTCTTTTCGCAAACACGCCTGTTAAGGGCATGCAGAAGGACGGTTCCCCGGGATACTGGATAGGCAGCGGCACAACGCCAAGGGCTGCGGCACAAAGGAACATCGGCGCAGAGATATTCGATGTTAAACATGCCAAAATCGGAAGAGCCGAGTCGCATCTTTTCTTCCCGACGGGGCTGTTTGATGAGGTTGACCTTTCGGGGCTTTCGGAGGGAATCATTCTTGGTTGTACAAAGGGCGTGAATGTCTGTGTGAGGACAAACCCGGGAGTGAGCTTTGTTTCTGCGGAGGAGAGCCTTTCAAAGGACCATGCAATGTACCAGGATGAAAAACTTCCGGCAGGGTATTACAACAAGCCTTATGACCTGATTAACAGAACGGAAGGGTACCACTTCTACCTGTTTGAGGCAGACAATACAATGCCTTTTGAGGCTTTTGCGAAGAAAATGAAAATCAAAAAGCTTGATTTCAACGCCAAAACCTCAGACCTGAATTACGGTGACGGAGCCTTCTGCCTGAGTTACAAGGGAGTATTTACGGCAGACGGAACGGAAATAAGGCCGGAGTTCAAAAGACCGGCAGAACTTGCCCGTGAGTATCAATAATAAAGAGATATGGGGCGAAGCCGGGAAAGAAGCGGATTTATAAAAATAAAAGTGCGGGAAAGGTTTTGACAGTACCTGACAAAATGAAAACGCACGGAATGGAGAAGATATGGAAGAAAAAAAGGGTTTTATGGGGAAGCTGAAGGCCGGCTGGAATAAAGTAATCCACAATCCGTCCTTCACGGTCAAGGAGCAGTTCGGATATTCCTCCGGCATCTTTGGCAATTCAATGGCACAGGACGTTGAGGCTTATGTGCTGACGCTGTTTCTTACAAGGTACATGGGTATTGATGCAGCATTTGTAATCATTCTTGAACTTGTTGCAAAGATTGCAAATGTTATTGTTGACCCTGTTGCAGGTGTTATCCTTGACAAAAAGACAAAAACGGGCAAGAGTATGGCAAAGGCATTCTCACTTGTAATGCCGTTCCCGCTTGCCATTTCATCGATACTGCTGTTTGTTGTGCCGGGAATCAGCATGAAGGCGCGTATCGTGTACGTATTTGTGTTCTATCTGGTTTACTGTATTGCCGACGGTTTCTACGATATGTCACTGTCGACCATCTCCGCCAGAATGACTACAAATCCCAAGGATAGAAAGAATTTCTACACGGTAGCACAGTTCGCATCTACACTCGGCGGTATGCTTCCGAGCGGCCTTATTCCTATATTTGTTGCTCTTTATGAGGATAAGGAACAGTTCATTTATCTTATTTTTGCAATTATTTTTGGTGTAATCGGTTTCTGCTTCATGGTTGTGCCTTACTTCACACTGAAAGAGAAGACGGCAGCCGCATGGCGTAAGGAGCCGGGCGTTAAGCTTAATTTCAAGGCTCTTATGCTTAACAGACCTATGTGGTGTCTGATTCTTTCACAGATTGTTGATTCAGTAAGACAGATCTGTTACTCGGCACTTGCATTCTTCTACAATGAAACACTTGATGCCTTCTGGCTTGCATCGGCAGCGGGAGCAGTCAGTGCAACACTGTCATACATCGGTATTGCTGCAGTTCCTTTCATCGGAAACAAGCTGTCATCAAGAGATATCATTGCGGGCGGCTATTTCTACACCGGTATTATTTACGTTATCTTCTTCCTTTTAGGCTACAAGAATCTGCCGCTCTGGGCAATTATCATTATTGTCGGACTTGCGGGACTTCCTAACGGCGCAATGAGTTCATCCAGAATGATTCTGCTTGCGGACAGTACCGATTACATGGAGTACAGGACCTGGAAGAAATACGGTGAACCCGTTCGAAGCGAGGCTATGGTATTTGCGCTCCGTTCAATGGCAGCCCGTGTTTCGGGCTTCTGGAAGAGCCTTCTGTTCCCTGCCGGCCTTGCAATCATCGGTTATGTCAGTGCAAAATCCTTTGGCGGCTCAACAATTTCCGTTGTTCAGTCAACAAAGACACTTAACGGCCTGTTTTATCTTGTAACCGTTCCGGGTATGCTTGGCAACCTGATTCCCGGAACAATAATGCTGTTTGATAATTACACCGGCAAGCGTAAGGAAAAAATCCTTGCCGAGCTTTATGAAATGAGAGCGCAAAAGCAGGCCGAATGGGAAGCACAGCAGGCGATTGAAGCTGAAAACGGAGGTGCTAAGGCATGAGAAAAAACAGATTATTTTTGATGGCATTATGCCTTATTCTTGTAATGCTTGTATTCACCGGCTGCGGCAAGCAAAACAAGCTTGTAAATGCAGGCCTTGAGGAATCCACTGCCGGTATGAGCCTTTTCCTTACAAACAAGGCTAAGGGCTTTGAGTCCATGACAACATACATTTTCCTTTCCACGGATATGGATGAAAAGTTTGAGCGTCTGAGCCAGAACAAGCAGGGCATCGATATCTGCTATGTTCCCGTTTCCGAGATTTCAAGAATCAAGGCTGATTCAAACCTTTCGGTTGTTTTTGTTGATACCTTCGAGCAGACGGGCGAAATTAAAGGCGTCTGGGTCGCACGTGACGGATGGCTTGAAGAGGCTCCGAATTACTCAAAGAAATATATCCGCGGTATGGTTAAATCTGCGGATTACAGGGCATCCAACATGAATATGACTTATGAGGAAGCTTGTAAATCCGTTGAGAAAATCGAAGTTAACAAGATTGATTTTAACGAACAGAGCGATGTTCTTCAGTTTATTGCTTTCTTTGACCGTGACAACAAGGATGATAAAATCGATGTTGTTGAGTTTGCTTACAAGTCAACGGCAGAGCTGGAAACCATGTTTAAGGATTTCGCATCGGGCAGCGGAGAAGGCTACGACCTTTGCAGGGCAGCCTATGATAAATACTGCACCGCATCAGATTCCATGAGTTTTGAGAAGCTGTTCAATCTTGGAATTATGATTGATGAAATTGACGGTGTTATGCATCCGAAGCAGTGACAGCTTTGCCGGGGCTTCAAAGCTTTGTACGAGGGCACACATTTTAAGTAAATGCAGGGAATATGCGAAAAAACCCTGCAGCGCAGGAGAATGATATGAAAAAAAGAAAAAAGAAAAAGGTTCTGATTATTGTTTTAGCTGTTGTTTTGAGCATACTTGTGCTTGCGGGAGTATACCTTCTGTTTGTTTTTCCCGTAACCTATAAGCTTGATAAATCATGGATTAAACAGAATCCGGATTACAATGTTTATGTGACCGAAAAGGGCGGTTTCACATCGCTTGTCAAGCAGGATGCAAACGGGAATGCTCTTGATTCCGAGTTCAAAATCATAGGCTTTACGGATGTTCATCTTGATGCGAAGCAGGAAAAAGGCGATGTTACGTTTGAGTACATTGTGCCCAATATTGTTAATGAAAAGCACGATGTTGTTCGCTGTGTGGGCGATAACATTACAGCCGGTTTCACCCGTGGGCGTGTGAAACA
>JAZQNE010000125.1:0-3262 GCA_045627185.1 Lachnospiraceae bacterium | reverse complement strand
ATACCGTATTCAGCCGTACGATGCATTTCCCAGGTACGAATCTGGATTTCGAAGGGCTGGCCGTTCGGACCGATAAGTGTTGTATGAAGCGACTGGTACATGTTTGGCTTAGGCATGGCAATGTAATCCTTGAAACGGCCCGGAATAGGCTTGTACATTTCATGGATAACACCAAGTGCCGCATAGCAGTCCTTAAGGTTGTCCACAAGAATTCTGATCGCAAAAAGATCGTAAATCTGGTCAAGCGTCTTGTCCTGGTTGAACATCTTCTTGTAGATACTGAAGAAATGCTTAACACGGCCGTCGATAGTTGCTTTTATGCCGGCTTCCTCAATTTTTGCGCCAACCTCGGCGCTGATCTTTGCAAGGAATTCCTCACGTTCTTCCTTCTTGATTGCAATTTTTTCGTTTAATTCGTTATATACATCGGGGTACAGATAGCGCAGAGACAAATCGTCCAATTCAACCTTGATTCGGGAAATACCGAGACGCTGTGCAATAGGAGCATAAATATCAAGCGTCTCCCTTGACTTTGAAATCTGCTTTTCAGGCGTCTGATATTCCATGGTTCGCATATTATGCAGACGGTCGGCCAGTTTGATCAGAATTACACGGATATCCTTGGCCATTGCAAGGAACATTTTACGTAAGTTTTCGGCCTGAAGTTCTATTTTATCGGCAGAATAATTCAACTGAGTCAGCTTTGTAACACCGTCGACAAGCAGAGTTACTTCCTCACCAAATTCAGCACGCATCTCCTCTTCCGTCATTGCAGTGTCTTCAATGACATCGTGAAGGATGCCCGCTGTAATTGTTTCTTTATCCATTTCGAGTTCGGCCAGAATTATGGCAACACAAAGCGGGTGCACAATGTACGGCTCGCCCGAGCGGCGCAGCTGCCCTTCATGCTCCCTTTTTGCCACATTATAAGCCTTTTCAACCATTGAAAGGTCCGTATCACGTCTGTACCTGCGAATACGCTCCACAAGCTGCTCATACAGCTCATCGGGCGTAAGGTGGGCCACATCGTTAACAACACCTATCGTTGGTCTTTCATACTCGACCATTGAGGTCCGTCCGTTTTCTACCGGCATTTTTTCTGCTCCTGATTACATTCATTTTTTCCATTTGCGGATTTTACGTGAAGATGCTTATTCATTTGCGGCTTTCACGTTCAACGTGCCTTTGTGTGAATTTCACGTAAAGATGCTTATTTTCCCGGATAATGAATAGCTGACTTTACATCATATTTCGACAATTTCTCGCGTCCCTTTAAGCCCTCAAGCTCCATTAAGAACACAATTTTTACAACTTCTCCGCCAAGTCTTTCGATAAGCTTGATAATAGCTTCTGTTGTACCGCCTGTTGCAATAAGGTCATCAACGATTACAACACGGTCGCCGGGCTTGATGGCATCCTTGTGAATTTCAATTGTAGCTGTACCATATTCAAGGTCATATGTTTCTTCAATTGTATCGCAGGGAAGTTTGCCCTTCTTACGCACGGGGACAAATGATTTATGCAGGTTGTATGCAACCGGCACACCAAAAATGAAGCCACGTGATTCGGGTCCGACAATAACATTAAAGTCATCATCTTTGACAAGATCCTGCAGGCTTTCAATTGCAAGTTTAAGTCCGTCCGGATCCTGAATGACGCTTGTTACGTCACGGAACATAATACCGGGCTCAGGGAAATCAGGGATGGTTCTTACATACTCTTCAAGTTTTTTCATAGTATCAGCCTCCAAATATTATACAGGCAACAGCCTGTATTTAAATATTTTAACGGAGCACTCAGTGCCCGTTTATTCACTTTCAGTAACGGAAAAGCCGCATTGCCTGCTCTTCCGGACGGCAAGGATGCCGTTTTACTTGCTCTGTGTAACAGCAAAAATGCCGATTGCCTTCTCCTTTGGAAGATAACCTCTAACAAAAATGCCGCTGTCACGATAATCTTCTTCAAGCAGCTCTCCGTATTTTCGAAGCACCTGAACTTCGCCGGCGTTTGCATAAGGAATTATTTTCTCAATGTAAACCTTGCGGTTTCTCAAAATACCTTCAATCGTATCGGCAAGCTTATCAAGTCCAAATCCGGTCTTTGCCGAAATTTTTACGGTCTCGTCAGCGGAAAGATCTTTTATTTCCTCAACGTTTACGGCATCCTGCTTGTTAAGCGCGGTTACAATCGTTTTATCCCCCGTACCAAGCTGTTTCAGCGTGTCATAAACAACATACATCTGCTGATAGCACTGCGGGTTTGACGCATCAACAACATGAAGGATAATATCAGAATACTTTGCTTCCTCAAGTGTCGAGCGGAATGCGTCAATCAGATGATGAGGAAGTTTTCTGATAAAGCCTACCGTATCGGTAAACAATATCTGCTGGCCCGAAGCAGTTGTGAACTGACGTGTTGTCGGGTCAAGCGTTGCAAAAAGCTTGTCCTCCTCAAGAACGTTTGCACCTGTCAGTTTATTGAGAAGCGTTGATTTTCCTGCATTTGTATAACCGACAATCGCAACAACGGGAAGCGATGCACGCTGTCTTCCAAGTCTTGTTGTCTCGCGGTTTTTCTTAACATCGTCAAGTTCGCTTTTCAGCTGGCTTATCCTGTCTTTTATAAGACGTCTGTCCTCTTCAAGTTTCTTTTCACCGGGGCCTCTTGTGCCTATTCCGCCGCCAAGACGTGAAAAGTTTCTCATTCCGATTAGTCTTGACGATCTGTACTGCAGCTGTGCCAGTTCAACCTGAATCTTTCCTTCACGCGTTGAAGCATGAAGCGCAAAGATATCAAGAATCAGCATGGTACGGTCCATGACTTTTGTATTAAGTGCATCCTCAAGGTTCTTCATCTGCGCCGGTGAAAGCTCATCATCGCAGATAATACCTGTCGCGCCGGTCTCTTCTATCAGTTCAGCCAGCTCATCAATTTTGCCTTTTCCGAAATAAGTTCCGGGATGAACCTTTTCCCTGTTCTGAATCACCTTTGCAACACAGGTTGCACCTGCCGTTTTGGCAAGTTCCTCAAGTTCGTCGAGTGACTCTTTAACATCGGTGGAATCATCGATTGAAACGGCAAAAAGTATTACTTTTTCTTCTTTTTCTTTTAATTCAATAAGTTCTGACATAAATCTCCCCCGGATTTACCGGAAAATACAACTCTAATACTAAACCAGGGGCTATCCCATATATTAAACCCCATAGATATTTTTATTATATTGCTTCTTAAGAATGCAGTCAATTATATTTTGGGAAATGAG
>JAZQNE010000124.1:0-55564 GCA_045627185.1 Lachnospiraceae bacterium | reverse complement strand
ACTTTTGGGCAGATGTAAATCTGTCTTTTTGTTGTACCTGAAATTTTTTCTGCAGGAAAATCATTGGCAAAGGATGGAATAAGAAAAGAGCTTGGGCAAATTTATTTGCACAAACTCCTTAACTTAACGTTATTGGGACGGTTCTTTTCGACTCACTGCCGGGCAGTGAGTCGAAAAGAACCGTCCCCATTGACTCATTATTTATTTATCAATATAAGTTACAGCCCAAATGCAATTCCAGAAGTTGTACTTGGAATTCTTTTTCTTTGCACCACCGCAAAGCCAGGTATCTTCAAGCTTCATGGTTGCTGTTCCGAAACGGATGTTTTCGTAACGGCCATTTACACGAATCTGGTCGGAACCGGTATCGATTGCGTACCACTGACCATTAGCATCACAGTAGGTAAGAACAAGTGCGTGATCAAAACCGTTTGTGGTTGATGAGTAGTAAGTACCTCGAATCATTACACCTTCAGGATGCTTTGCCATAAGGTCCTTAACGTAGTTCAGGTTGTAGTTCGCTGAGTTCGAATACAGGTAAACGGACTTCATGGTGTAGGAAGTACCGCCGTCTTTTGTTGTGAAAGTAATGTTTTCACGGAAGTATGGCTTGAAATTGTAGGAATATTTAGGCTTGTCGCCATCCTTGCCAAGGTAGGTGATGGAACTTCTTGAAATGTTGTTAACCACAGCAATGACATCCGTAATTTCAAACCTGTGAGACTTACTGTAATTGCCGTCTCTTGCAAGCTTTCTGTTGAGCAGGTTGGTTGCGGCACAGAGGTCACACAGACCGTTTGTCTTTGTTTTTCCGTTTGATTGGTAATATACGGTACTCTGATACTGATAATCGCTGTGACCAAGAATCTTGTCTATTGAAAGATCACCAAGTCCGCCACGAAGATCAGGTGTAGGTGTAGGCTTTCCGGGATTCGGAGTAGGAGTAGGTTTCTTGGTAGGTTTCGGTGTAGGTGTATTTGTAGGGGTGTTGGTAGGAGTGGGAGTAGGTGTTGCAGTAGGAGCAACATTCTTAACATACTCGGCAAATACGTAATCACCCTTGTCTGTCAGATACCATTTTTCATCAGCATTTCCATCATAAGATGTTACATAGCCGACAACATTCAATACATCACCTGCATGGTAATTACCAAGCTTCTTGGAGGATGTGGTGGGAAATTCACGCTGGTTTACATAACAGTGAACATACATTGTCTGTGTAAGTTCTTCAATTGTGTAACGCTGGTATACATAACCGCAATCCTTACATACCTTCTTTTCAAAGTTGGTAACATAATTATGATGCTCTGAACGGATTTCACCACAGTCACAGATAAGAATATGACCGTTGGCGTCTGAATATCTTACTTCAAAATTATGCTCACCCTGTTCGGTGTAACCGCATGAGCACTGGTAAGTATGAGTTCCGTCTTTTAAGAGTTCAAGCTCATGAACGTGCTGGAATGAACATTTAACACACATGTAATCTTCATTCAGTTCACAAGGCTCAATATTCGGATAAGGTTCCGCTCCGCATATGATGCAGACAACCGAATGAGTTCCGTCACCATTTTCCGAATATGCCCACTGATGTAAGCACGGTGTGTAAGTAGGAGTAGGTGTGGGTCTGGGGGTTGCTGTCGGGAGAGGAGAAGGAGACGGTGTGGGTGAAGGCTCCGGGGTGGGATCTTCCTGCTCGGGATTGTTCCTTACGGAACCCTGTGCTTCCTGACGCCCGCTGAAGGATGATTCCTGGTTTTCGTCTTCGGAAGGACGAATGTCAGGATTGTTTCTGGATATGATTGCTTCAGCAATTTTGTTTTCGCCTTCGGCACCGATAATCCTGTCGGAAAGATTGTCTATAGCAGATACAAGGCTTATGTCATTAACTTCGACATACGAAATGAAGCCTGCCAGAATGGCAAGCACGCTAACTATCGTATAAAAGAACAGTTTAGCCTTAAAAAGCTTCATTTCTTAACTCCTTTTAAATCAAGGGACTATACAACAATGTTATTATAACATATAATTATTAAAAAGTGTGAAAAAAATAAAAACTTTTCTATATTTTTTTCGACACAAATAGAATAATTCTTAAGAACAAAATCAGAAAGGGAGTAGAAAATGGATACAAATATCACAAAAAGATATGAATTGCTTGCTCAAAAAGTAATTTCAGGTATCAATTCGAGAAATATGACCGGTTATTATGCCGCTTCAAAGGAAGAAGCCCTGAATATTGCACTTTCACTGATTCCAAAGGGAAGTACAATTGCTATGGGAGGATCTGCTTCCGTTGCTGAAATCGGCCTTGCGGATGCGGTCAAATCCGGTGATTATGCTTTCTTTGACAGGAGCAACACTTCCGATAAACGTGCAGCTGAGCTTGCGGCTTACGGAGCGGACGTTTTTCTTGGCAGTTCGAATGCTATTACCGAAGACGGTGTAATGGTAAACATTGACGGGAACTCAAACCGTGTATCCGCATATGCGTATGGACCGAAAAAACTGATTCTTGTTGTTGGAATCAATAAAATCACGCCCGATGTTGATTCGGCCCTGAAACGTGCAAGAAATGTTGCCGCACCTGTAAATGCCCAGAGGTTCGGGCTTTCAACGCCCTGCACGAAAACGGGTTCCTGCCTTAACTGCAAGTCACCCGATACAATCTGCTGTCAGTTTCTGATTACAAGATTTTCACGCCATAAAGACAGAATACATATTATTCTTGTTAACGATAATCTTGGGTTCTAGTGTTTTGCATTACATGTTTTCCGGAAATACCAGGCAGTCATAACGTATTGCCTTTCCGGTAAGTGAATATGACGGCTTAATGCCACCGAGAAAAGGTCCCTTCAGGGGCCTTTTTATTATGATTTTCTGCGGCTTTGCGGCAATTGCGGCACGAAGAAGTTCATCACCGTTTTCGCAGGGCTTCTCAAGACGGCGCAACAGCTGGAATTTTTTCTTAATCAGAGCGGATTTTCCGCTTTCGGGAAACATGGGATCAAGCAAAATCACATCCGGTCTGCAGTCCGGCTTTTTCATTGCTTCGATGCTGTTTTCCGCAAATACTTCCATACGTGAGGCGGCTTCGGAAAGTCCGGGTATTTCCCTGCTGCGTTCAACTGTATCGCGCAGAAGTGCACAGATTACAGGGTCATATTCATAAAGCCTGACATAAAAACCGGATGCGGCAAGAAGCAAAGAATCTTCACCCATTCCGGCGGTTGCATCAAGCAGAATGGGAGTACGGTTCAGATTCTTGAGTCTGGCGGCTTTTACAAGCATTTCACTCTGAAGGTTTGCCTGCTTAAGTCTTTTCTCCATGTGCGTAAAATCCCCGCGGACAACCAAGTCCCCGTCGGTCAGATAAATGCCTTCGGCATCTCTTGCAAGAGTGAGGCCTGTTCCCTCAATTTCAACGGGTTCATTTATTTTGTTGTAATCAGATTTTTCAGATACCATAATTTTGTCAGGGAAGGATTTCCCTGTGCCTTTCAAAATCAGAACAGTCATAACATTCAACAGTTTTTAAAAAAAGACGGACCGTAATCCGGTGAGATGCCCTAATAATACTGTATTCTGCGGTTATATGTCAAGTTCTGCAAAAAAGTGAAAAAAGTAATTTTTATTACACAAAAATGATTTATTTGTGGTATAATACTAATATCTATTGGTATGCGATTGGACAATGTCATGGACAGAAAACATTCAAATAAAAAAAGAGTAATTCTCAGCATAATTACCGATATATTGCTGTTTCTTGCCCTGCTGCTTTATTTCTGCTGGTTTCATCATGCCAGAGTAATGCTTGGCAGCGGAGAAACATCAGAAGTGGTTCCGACGGAATCTGTCATTTCAAAACCTTCGGTAACCCCGACAAATACCGCAACACCTTCACCCACACCCGAAGCAGATGTTTCCGTAACGCCGGGCCAGGGACCGACAAGTACCCCTACGCCTACGCCGGAATGCGATATAAACGGTGTTCCGTATGACTTTTCCGGTGATTTTGGAGAAAAATTCGGCAAGATGTTCCTTGGCGACGAACGTGTCATGATTGATGACACAAGCTACAGAAGCCATGATGTCTATATTAAGATGTCATCGTTTGACGGAATGTATTCGCAGAGAACGTCAAAAACCGGTGAAAAGTTTGCAGATGCACATACAGTCTGGTATGCGTTCGATGTCTATATCAGAAATATTGAGAACTTCTTTGTAAGCTATAAAAACGGTACAACCAATTTCAGCAAGCTGTTTGAGGACACATCCTTCGGACAGGCGGTTGCAGCAATAAGCGGTGACCTTTTCTACGGTTATAATAGCGCAAAGCCGGTTATTGTGAGAAACGGAAGCGTTATCCGCAAGGCTGATTATATTACCGACGATATCTGTGTTCTGTACTGGGACGGAACAATGGAAATTGAAACCCATGACACTTATGACTGGAACAGAATCAAAGAGCGGGCACCTTATCAGGTCTGGAGCTTCGGACCGTCGCTTCTTGATGAAAACGGCCAGCCCAAGCTGAATGCAGACATTGATGTATGGAGAAAGAATCCGAGGTCGGTACTTGGGTATGTTGAGCCCGGACATTATGTAATGATTGCTATTCTCGGATATCGTGATGAAGCACAGAAAGCAGAAAACGGTGTCGGGACAAACCTTGAGGCTACGGCACAGATTGCGGCTGATTTGGGCTGCAAACTTGCATATAACATGGACGGTGGAGCATCGGTATATGCCGGGTACAGGGGAATTCAGCTGTTTGATGTTAAAAACTCAAACGGCTCAATCCGAAGAATAAGTGATATTATCTGTATTGGTGAATCACTGACAGGAGGCGGACAATGAAAAAAACCGGTATTGTTATTACGCATTTCCTGTTTGCGGCATCGTTTGGGTTCCTTGCACTTTCCATTGCCAATCATTTTAATTCGTCAATGGCTTTTATTGACCACAGCCTGACAAAGGAAGTGCTGGCTGCCTTTTTGGCGGTTACATATATTTTTACGGTTGTAACGCTGTTTATGGCACTGTTAGAGGGAAAAACCGTTTTATCATTCATAAGAGCCCTGAATCTGATTGTAATCATCGTTCTTGCGGCAGCACTTATAAGTGATGCCCTGAATCCGAAGGCAATCCTTTTCAGCAGCATGTGGGTAAAACGTCTGCTGTTTGCTTTTGAAATACTTGGTGCACTTAATTACGGGATAATAATTTACGGAAATCATGAATGAAATTATTGCATAAAGGAATTGGAGGTCTATCTTGAAAGGACTTGAATTACTGAAAAAGAACGAATCAAAACGGGTATCTGTACTGGGAATCATTCTTGTTCTGCTGATCATAGGCATTGCTGTCTGCGGTATAAGATTCCATAATGAGTGGCTGCTTATAGTAAGCTTTGTTTCCATGCTGCTTGTTTATGTTCTGCATATTTCGCTTGATTCCAGAAATGAAAAGGTAATGGCTGATGAAAACCGTGAGCTGAATTACATTCTTGAAAATTCGAAAAAGATGGTTCTGGCCTTTATTCTGGTTGATGTTCCGAGTGAAACCTTCAAGATAATTTATTCGGGTGAAGCAGTTGACATGGAGTTGTACGATGAATTATCCGTCAGCCATAGTTATGACACGTATTTGCCAATGCTTCTTTCAAAAGTCAAAAATGAAGAAGAACGCCGGAAACTCAATGAAAGTTTCCAGCTGAACGCATTGCTGGAGAATATCTCAAAGCAGAAAGACGGCAGTGTTCCCTTCCTTATCAACTATGAAGCAGAAGACGGAGAACGCTGGAGCAGAATCAATGTTTGCGAGGCCGACCGTGACAAATCCGGCAAAATATCAAAACTTCTTTTCACAAATATAGATATCACCTCTGTTGTTGCCAAGGAATTTTCGTATCAGGAGGAAATCTCAAAAGCACTTGTCGAATCTGAACGTGTAAGCAAGGCAAAGAGCGAATTCCTGGCAAATATGTCACATGAAATCAGAACACCGTTAAATTCAATTCTTGGTTTCAATGCCCTGATTGCACAGGAAAATATAAATAATGCCGTCCGTGATTATACGGATGCTATTGCAAACTCAAGCGAACTCCTTCTTTCGCTTATTAACGATATCCTTGATCTTTCAAAGATTGAGGCCGGAAAGATGGAGATTGTTGAAAATGAGTATAATGTCGGAAATGTAATTAATGACTGTCTGAAAATGACAAAAACAAGTCTGGCCGGCAAACAGATAGAAATGAAATCCGAAATCGGAAACATTCCTGGAACTCTTTACGGCGATGAACTCAGAATCCGTCAGATTCTGATCAATCTTCTTTCCAATGCCGCAAAATATACGGAACAGGGCGAAATTCTTCTCCGTGTGCATACCGAATCTGCAGGCAGGGGTAAAGTAGGTCTTGTGGTAGCCGTGAAAGACACCGGTCTTGGAATCAGCAGGGAAAACCAGACAAAACTGTTCAAATCATTCCAGAGAGTAGATGAAGAAAAGACGCACAACATAGAAGGAACAGGCCTTGGCCTTTCACTTGTCAAACGTCTGCTTGATCTGATGGGCGGTACAATTAAGGTCGACAGCCGTGTCGGAGTCGGAAGCACTTTTACCGTATTTATTCCGCAGAAGGTTGTTGATGACCCTGTTGAATTTGAAATGACAGACAGCGAAACCGAAACCTCAAACGAAGACCTTTTGAACTTCAGGGCGCCTGATGCAAGAGTTCTTTCAATTGATGACATTCTTCTGAACAGAAAACTTATAGAGAAGATGCTTGAGAAGACAGAAGCTGTTGTTGATTCCGCAAAGGGCGGAATCGAAGCACTGGAGCTTCTCAGAAGAAACGAATACGACATAGTCTATGTAGATCACATGATGCCTGATATGGACGGCGTTGATATGCTTAAGCATTTCCGTAAGGAACATCATGAAATTAACAAGAATACATCGTTCATCATTCTTACCGCCAATGCGATTAACGGCGCTGAGGAAGAATACATAGGATACGGGTTTGACGGGTATCTTGCAAAACCGACAAGCCAGATTGAACTTATAAGGACTCTTAAACAGGCTTATGAGCGAAAGAAAAAAACGAACGGTTCTGAAACAGAAAACAATGAATGAAATGAGATATAACCCATGAAAAAAATCCTGTCTGCTATTTTATGTGTAATGTTACTGCTTACCGGCTGCGGAAAAGCAGATGTCATACAAGGAAACAAGGACACAACTCCGAACCCTTCACAGTCGGCTGAGGCCTCTGCAACACCGGCACTTCAGAATACCGATAATAAAAACATGCTTTCTTTCACCACAATGACTCTTGACGGAAAAGGAGTCACGCTTTCGGATTATTCCGAAAACAGGCTTATCATGGTCAATCTCTGGGAGCCGTGGTGCGGACCGTGTGTTAATGAAATGCCGACCCTTAATGAGCTCTACAAAAATTACAAAGACAAGGGATTCGTGATTCTTGGCGTGTTTGCGGACATGGATTATAAATCCGATGCGAAAACCATTGTAAAGCAGAACAGTATTGAATACCCTATCCTGATTAATACAAATGAGTTTTCGAAGTATGCGACGGAATATGTTCCAACTACCGTTTTCTTTGACGGACAGGGCAATCTTCTTTCCGAGGAGCCCTATATTGGCGGCAGGGATTACGAAAGCTGGAAAAGCATAATTGAGTCTTTTTTGAATAAATAAGCCGGGAGGATGCCGTGAAAACAGTTGGAAAAAAGAAAACCGGTCTGCTCACTGTGATTCTTCTTACGGCATCAGTTGTGCTGACCGCTACAGGCCTGATTCTTGGGCAATACAGAGATGTCTTTAATAAAGCAGTCAAAATATGTGTGGAGTGCATAGGCCTTGGTAAATAAAAAAAGGACAGCTGTCCAGGCTGTCGCAACACTGATTCAAAATGCAAATTTCAAAGGTTTTTTTACGGGAAAGCTTTATTCGGGAGCCGGGAAAAATGTCTGCGTTCCGGGGCTGAACTGCTATTCGTGTCCCGGGGCTGTCGGTTCATGTCCGGTCGGCTCGCTTCAGAATTCGCTTTCATCCTTAAAATTCAGATTTCCGTACTATGTTCTGGGGCTGCTGCTGTTCTTCGGCGCGCTGCTTGGCAGAATTGTGTGCGGTTTTTTGTGCCCGTTTGGCTTTATTCAGGACCTCTTGGATAAAATTCCAATCAAAAAGAAAATAAAACGTTTTAAGGGCGACAGAATATTAAGATATGTGAAATACGTGGTTTTGATTGTTCTTGTTATTGTCCTGCCGCTGTATAAAAAACTTACACCCTTCTTCTGTAAGTATTTATGCCCGTCGGGAACCGTTTCGGGTATTCTGCTTGCAATTGCCGACAGTAAGATAGTATCCATGTTTGGCAGCAGATTTGCATGGAAATGCTGCATTCTTGGCATAATAATTCTTGCATCGGTTTTCATTTTCAGACCGTTCTGCAAGTATTTGTGCCCCCTTGGGGCATTTTACGGATTGTTCAATAAACATGCCGTCTTCAGAATGAAACTTGATGCGGGACGCTGTACGCATTGCGGGGCCTGCGAAAATGCCTGCGGTATGGCTGTTAAACCCCATGAAAATCCAAATTCCGCGGAATGCATAAGATGCGGAAAATGTATTGATAAATGTCCGGAGGGCGCTTTGTCACTCGGATTTGCGCTTGGTGAAAAAAATAATGAGGCGGCCGGGGCCGCTTTGAAGAAATAAACGGAGGAAGTATGGCTAAAAATCTTTCTACAGATGCAATTTACAAAATAAATGTTAAAGCAGTCCAGAAGCTGATCGCAATTCCGTCAAACGTTAATGCCGATGAAGAAAAGCACATTGCAGAAACATATGTTGTCGGGGACCATTATAATGTTCATGTGCGTGCTGTTATTTCCGACGATAACAAGCTGGTCGACTTTTATTCGGTATTGCCTTTTGTTGCCGAAAAGAACATAAATACAACATTTGCCCGCAAATTGTCACAGTATAACTATGATAATTTCTTCCTGGGAGGATATGATTATAATCCGGAAAGCGGAAAAATAGTGTTCAGAGTAGGTGTTCCGGTAATTGAAGGTGCATACACACAGGAGCTTGCCGACCATGCCGCTCAGTTCGTATTTGAGAATGTAAACGCAACAAACAAGGCTGTGTTTGACCTTACAGAGTCTGCAAGGATTGTTGCTGATCCCGATGGAACAGGTGCAAGCGAGGTGCTTTCCTTAATTGACAAGCTTGTGGGATGGGATGACTTTAAGGCTCTTTGCCATGAAATTTCCGAGGTTGGAAAATATGTAAAGGACAAGGGATTAACAGACTGCTTTATGTATCAGAATTTCCTGTTCTCGGTTGATGACGGCTACGGTACGACAACAGCCATGAAATATCTGGCTGAACTGGCTTCCGATTATGAACTGTTCACATATGAGAACGATTACGAAGTTAAAGAATATTCAATAGCTTCCGATGACGGAAACGGAATGATTACTCCGGATAAAGTAATCAATGAACTTTCAGATGAATCAAAGGCCGGCTGCATTCTGTTTGATATCAGTTCATTCCTTGAAAAATCCGTCAGAAATAATTTGAAATCATTTTTGCTCCGCCTTGCGGACATTCAGAGCCGGTACATTTTTATTTTCAGAGTACCTTTCCTTGAGCCCGGTGCGCTTGAAGATGTCAGAAAGATTATCGCCGATATTTTCTTTGTACGCGTAGTAAAAGTGCCTCCTTTCAGCTATGAGCAGCTTAAGGAATGTGCTGACAGATTCCTTAAGGAAAAGGAAATTTCCATGGATGAAGAAGCCGCTGAAGTGTTCTGCGCCCGTGTAAATGAGGAAAAGTCAGACGGACGCTTCTACGGTATTGAATCAATTAACAAGATTGCCCGCGAAATGATTTGGGAAAAATGCAAGGCAACAGTTAAAAATGCTGATGCTGACAAGACCGGAAATGTCATTTCGCAGAACGACATAATCTCAATTTCCACTACATTTAACAAACCCGTGCGTGACGGTTTTTCCGAACTTTCAAACCTTGTAGGCATGGAAGAAATCTCAGACAGAATCCGTGAGATTGTTACCCAGGTTAAAACAGCCATGTCCATTGAAGGTGTTGACAAGCCGTGTCTCCATATGAGGTTCGAAGGCGCACCGGGTACCGGAAAAACAACGGTTGCCCGCATCCTTGGACGTATTTTCAGAGAGAACGGCATTCTTCGAAACGGCTACTTCTTTGAGTATACAGGACGTGACCTGGTTGGTGCTTACGTTGGTCAGACTGCACCGAAAACAGCAGCCATCTGCCGTGATGCGTACGGTTCTGTTCTTTTCATTGATGAAGCCTATGCTCTTTATTCACAGGATGCAGACAGCAAGGATTACGGACGTGAAGCCCTGACAACGCTTATTTCCGAG
This sequence comes from Lachnospiraceae bacterium, assembly GCA_045627185.1. Classification (GTDB taxonomy): domain Bacteria; phylum Bacillota; class Clostridia; order Lachnospirales; family Lachnospiraceae; genus SZUA-448. Next base: position 45,122 of record JAZQNE010000124.1, on the reverse strand, counting down.
ATGGAAAATCACAGGGACGATATGGTTATAATCATGGCCGGTTATACAGATGAGATGAAGCAGCTTATGGAGGGCAACACGGGTCTTCGAAGCCGTATGCCTTTTGTGCTTGAGTTTAAGAGCTATACAAAGACTCAGCTGGCGGATATTTATATGAAATTCGCATCAAAGAGTTTCAAAATGGCTGATGATTTCGAGCCTGCCGTAAGAGAATTCTTTGACAGTCTTTCTGACGGCTACATTCAGTCAAAGGAGTTCGCAAATGCCCGTTTCTCACGTAATCTTTACGAAAGAACATGGTCAAAGGCAGCACTCAGAAGTGCCCTTAACAATACAGATATCGTGCTTACGCGCGAAGATTTCATAAATGCTTCAACTGAGAAGGAATTCTCGGAAAAATTAATGACAAAGAATAAACTTGGGTTCTAAGACACGTGGTTCACTTCATAGGGAGGGATGTGGAACATGAAAAAAAAGGCGAGCTTTAAGGAACGTTTCCGTTACTGGTTTGACAGAAGAATGTCAAGAGGCACCGTGAGCATGATTAAACTGCTTGCGATAGTAACACTTGTGGTTGTAATTGTTCTTGCCATTCTGATTTCCGTTTCGGACGGAGAAGAAGGAAATCTGGGGACATCGATTTGGGATACGATTGCAACTGCCATTAACGCATGGATGCCTTATTCGGAAGACGGGAATACCTTTGTTTCGATTATTCTTACGGCTGTTGCGGCAATTGTGGGACTTTTCTTTACAAGTGTTCTTATAGGTATTGTCGGAAGTGCTATTGAGGATAAACTCACGGAACTCCGTAAAGGCAACTCGAAAATCCTTGAGGAAGGGCACATAGTTCTGCTTGGTTTTAAGCCCGGCGAATTCACGCTTCTCTCGCAGCTTATCCTTTCAGCGGGTGACGAAAAACGCTGTATTGTAGTTGCTGACAATGTTGAAAAGGATGAAATGGAGGAATCCATTAAGAGCAGCATTGAAGATATTCCGAAAAATGTCCGGATTATCTGCAGAAACGTTGATACATGCGATGTTTTCTCACTTGGATGTTGTGCGATTCCCGATGCATCAACGGTAGTTGTCAATAAAAGCGATGATGCTGCCACAATTAAGAGTATTCTTGCTGTTTCTGCCATTCTTGAGGAAGCCGGAAATACAACAACGCGTATAGTTGCCGCTGTTTCCGCACGCCAGAGCCTTCTTCCGAAGACAATGCGCCGCGAGCGCAATATTATAATGCTTCAGACAAACGATGTTATTGCAAGAACCATTGCACATTCCTGCACACAGCCCGGAATTTCGCATGCGTTTGTTGATACCTTCAACTTCGAAGGAAATGAAATGTATTTTGTAAATGCTTCGGATCATATGACCGGCAGGACCTTTATGGATATATCGCTGTCAATGAACGGAGGCGTTCCGCTTGGAATCGCAAGGGACGACGCTGTTATGCTTAAACCCGACCCCGATACCGTGATTGAGGCAAATGACAGGATTCTGTATCTTGCTGAGGATAATGACATATTTGGTTTTATTGACAAGGCAGAGCTCGTTCGTCAGACACTTTCAAGCGAATCACCTCAGGTTGTGACTTCGGAAGAAACAGAGCGCAAACACATCGTTATTATTGGATATAACAGTTCGTTTGGGACAATTATTAACGAACTTTCCATTGAAGACGTGAGCATTACCGTTGCAGATATAGCAGAAGAGGTTGCCGATGATGTTCGCGAGGCACTTGCAGAGGTTCAAAATGCTGTTATTTTCCGCGGTGATGTTAACGAACGTGAGTCAATGGAGGAGCTTGTGCGTGATGCCGATCACATTGTGATTCTCAGCCCCGATGACGCAGATGAGGACAACGATGACCTTCACAACATCATGATTCTTCTTAAACTGCGTGATACCAAGCTTCGTAACGGATATAAATATTCCATAACCGCTGAACTGTTCAGTGAGAAAAACCGCCGTCTGGTGAGCGGTGATGAACCTACGGACTTTGTTGTTGCATCCGACATTTCTGCCATGGTTCTTGCCCAGCTTGCGGAAACACCTGAACTTTACAGCGTTTTCAAGGAACTTCTTTCAAATGACGGAAATGAACTTTGCCTTAAACCGGCAGCATTTTTCGGGTGCGCAGGTACTTACAGTGTTGCGGAGCTCAGAAGAGCGGCTCTTAAGCACGGTTACTGCTTAATCGGCTATCAGCCTGCGGGAGCGGGAGATAACAGACTGTACCTGAATCCGTCCCTGACAGAAACTTTATCGCTTGTACCGGGCGATAATCTTGTGGTAATTGGAGAACAGACCTGATAAAATAAGATTCAAATGAAGCAAAAAGACAGGTCACCGGGTGGCCTGCCCCGAATATATTAAAGCAAAGGTGTAATTTTATTATGAACAGATTGCTTAAGTTTACAAAAAATGTTGCCCGCTTCAAGGGACTTTACATTATTGCGGTTCTTTCCGCATTGAGCCTTACGGGTCTAAACCTGGTAGCACCCAAGGTTTTGTCAAAAATGACCGGAATGGTTGGAAAGGGAATTACCGAAAAAGACCTTCCGACAGTAAGAAATCTTGCACTTTTCCTTCTGGGTCTGTACCTGCTCCGTATTGCATTTCGTTTTCTTGCAAATTATATGGCACATAAGGCTGCATGGAACCTTGTGGGAGACCTCAGAACAAAGGTTTATGATACGCTGGAGCATCAGAATCTGGGCTTTTTCCATGACAAACAGACCGGTGATCTTCTGAGCCGTATCGTTACTGATTCAAACGAATTTGAGCAGCTCTATGCACATCTTATTCCCGACCTGATTACAAACATACTTACATTTGCGGGAGTATTCATTGTTCTTCTGACGATTAATGTTAAGCTTGCGCTGATTACCTGCATCCCGATTCCGCTTATTGCAGTGTCCGGCGTGATTTTTGTAAAAAAGGTCCGTCCTCTTTTCAAACTGTCAAGAGCAAAAAACGGTGAGTTATGCGGAAAGATACAGGACAATCTTTCGGGAATTCATGAAATCCAGGCATTTGGCCGTGAAGATTATGAGACCGGAAGAGTGAATGAAAAGAACTTCGAACACGTAAAATATCTTCTGAAAGCATTGAAAACAAGTGCTATTTTTCATCCTGTAGTTGAATTTATTTCATCAATCGGTACGGTTCTTGTTGTTGCTTTCGGCGGCATTATGTCATATAAGGCGGGACTTTCGGTAGAGGATATTGTTGCATTTATGCTTTATCTCGGAATGTTTTATGCACCGGTTGCAAGCCTTGGAAATATGCTTGAGAATCTTCAGCAGGCAATTACGGGCGCAGAGCGTGTTGCACTCATTCTTGAGACACCTTCGGGAATTAAGGATGCAGCGGATGCAACGGAACTTGAAAACGTTAAGGGTGAGGTTGAGTTCAGAAATGTCAGCTTTTCTTACAATGACGGGCAGAAAATACTGGATAATATCAGTTTTGACTGCAAGCCCGGCCAGATGATTGCCCTTGTCGGACCGACAGGTGTTGGCAAAACAACACTGACACAGCTTATTTCGCGTTTTTATGAGCCGGATGAGGGAGAAATCCTTATTGATGGTAAAAACGTAAATACGGTCACTCTGAGAAGCCTGAGAGGCAATATTTCACCGGTACTTCAGGAAACATTCCTTTTCAATGGTACGATTGAAGAGAATATTTCTTATGCGGTTCCGTCGGCAACACATGAAGAAGTAATTGAGGCAGCTAAGATTGCGAATATTCATGAAGATATCATGGCAATGGAAAACGGTTATCAGACGGAGGTGGGAGAGCGCGGACTGAGACTTTCCGGCGGCCAGAAGCAGCGAATTGCGATTGCACGTGCCATATTAAGAAAATCGCCGATTGTTGTGCTTGATGAAGCCACCGCTTCGGTTGACGTTGAGACTGAACAGCAGATTCAGCGCGCAATAAACAATATTGCCGGCACACGTACAATTTTTGCTATTGCACACCGTCTGTCGACTATCAGAAACGCAGACAGGATTTTTGTTATCGATGAGGGCAGAATTGCTGAAGACGGTACGCATGAGGAACTTGTTAAGAAGAACGGAATTTATGCAAGATTGAATAAAATACAGGAATCATAAATATACGAGTCAGTGAGACAGAGGGGACGTTTTTGTTTTTCAACGAAAAGTTGACAAACAAAAACGTCCCCTCTGTTATTTTCAATTATTCAGATTAATCTGGAATGTGTAGCTGTCATCAAGTACGAAACTCCAGATGGCATCAAGACCGTATTCGCCAAGTGTTGAACCGTCCGAGGTACGTTTAACCGTAATGGAACGAATGTCACCGGAAGTAATCGGCTTCAGATATTTCGTATTGAACGTAGTATCGTCGCTTTCAAAGTAAGGGTCATATTTCCAGATGTAAGGAAATACAAAGCTTGTAAGCTTGGTATTGGCATCAAGTTCATATGTGCAGGTAAAGGTTTCGGAAAGTGTACCGTTTTCTGCAGCTGCGGCAAGAATGGATTTGACCTCGCCGGCGTCACCTGTTTTGAGCAGGAAAGCGTTGTTACACTTGAAGGTTGCTATGCTGCGCTTTACAAGGCGGAGAGTACCAATGTGTTCTTCAATAGTGTAGTTGCCCTGCTTTGCGGTGGAATTATTCCAGTTAATCTGCCATGTGTTACTGCTTTCAACATAACCGTGGTCTGCAAAGAAGGAGCGCTGCCATTCGGCAAGGGCGGGATTTTCGGTATTATAGAAATTGATAAATCCGGTAACCCTGAAATCAACGGTCTCATCAGCAATTAAGCCGCTATAATGGCCTGTTCCGATAATGTTTGAATACTCATTCAGGTATGAAGCGGAAATCGAATCGGTTGTAACAACAAGTGTTGCGGGCTTGATTTCGAGAGAGCCGTAAATAACGGTTACTCTTGCACGCGAGGTGACATCGTTGCCATCCTTGTCATATACGGTAAGGTTCTTGTATCCGACAGTCTTTTTGCCGTTTGTAACATCCTTGGATGAATAATCGGTTGAGAAGGAGCATGTGTATCCGGAAGGAAGGCCGGAAACTTTGATTTCAGGTGTGTGGACCTTGCCATCGTAGGTGCATGTCAGGTTGCTGACCTTAAGCTCAAGCTTAAAGGTGTTGTAATCATATGAAGCATAGTACGTTGTTGCAAAACTGATTTCGAGTCTTGAAGGGTCAAGACGCTGACCGGATTTGTCTGTCCAGCCGGTGAAAGTCTTGCCGGATACGCTTGGAGCCTCAGGAACCTCAGGAAGGCTTCCTTCCAGAACAAAGACGGTTTGGGAGGTTGTGCCGTCCCGGAATGTGCCTGCGCCCGAAATGAAGGTTACGCCCCATTTTGTATAGCGCGAATAGATTGCGTACAGGTCCTGGTTGCTGTAAGTGTAAGTGGAAAGCGGTCTGGGCTCGCCATCAAGAGTTTCTGCAAAACCGAGGAATGTATATCCGCGGATATAGGCAGGGTTTGTTGATGTTGTTGAAGATTCCTTGATTCGCTTTGCGGCACTTTCCTTAATCGGTGTATCGGGCTCACCTTCTATAATCTGAAGGATTGTGTTGTCCTCAAACGGACCGCCGTCACCGGTGTGCAGGAAGACCTGACTGAGCTTGTGCTTGAAGGCAATTTCAAGGTGGTCGATAATGACAGGCGAATCAAATGTGTCCCTGCATCCGTAATAATAGAGCGGGAATGCCGAATCTTCAGCTAATTCGCTGAGCGCGGGATTGATTGCTGAAGCTGCCGCAATTACGGACTCCTCTGTCATACGGTTGCCCTTCTGATCGAAAACATAAACAGTTTCGCTGATTGTGCCGTCGCTTACCGTAAGTTCAACGATGCGGACATCGTCGAAAACAGGGTGAAGTACAAGACCGTCGACAGGAATTATGTTCATGGAGTACATTGTGTCGGGGGTCAGTTTGATTTCGGGATGATTGTCGTCAACCCAGTAATAAGTCAGGATATCCTTATAATCCTCAGGAATTCCAAGCTCCGGAGCGACAAAGTTTACATCGGAAGGACGGATTGAAGAACCGTGGATGTTTCCTGTGCTGCCGATGATGTGATATGTGTAATCATCAGTCATTTCGCGGATAACCTGTGATTCGGGGTTCTCTGCAAGGTCACGTGAATAAATCTTAAGGTCACAGTTGGACTTGAAATCCACAGTTGCTATATCAGTCTGACCAAAGTAAGTATATATTCCCAAAATGGCGGTTGATTTGGTATAACCGTCATTTTCTATGGTTGATTCCGGATCCAGATAACCTGAGAAATGATATACTTCGTAGGCGCTCTTTTCACTGTTCCAATAGAGCGTATATTCTGCGGAAGGTATCTTTTCAAGCTCTTCCTGAAGCTTTTCGGTTGAAATCTGTGCGGATTCGAATACGGTTTTACGCTGTACAACGGAACCGTCAAGGCCGGTAAGCAGGTTTTCAATCTTTCCGGGTGTATAGCGGACAAGGGCACAGTATGATACCTCTGCCACGTCACGCTCGGGAGAAGCAAAGACATTCCTTTCGGATGCCCATGCGTCATAGGTGTCGGGAGTTACGCCGTCGGGAATGGTATTTCCGTTACAGAAACCAATCACTTCGCAGGTCTTGGAAAGCTGTTCAAGAAATTCGGGAGGAAAAACAAAATCGGTATCGTATTTTCCGGGAAGAACAGCATATTCCACAGGCTCATCAATGTCGGGATATTTAATGAAAATATGCGCCTGATAACTGATGGACGTACGGCTGAGATCGATATAACCGGTGTTTGTATAGCGTTTGTATTTGCCGTCTACAATTGTGTAGTTGTCACTGAAACTGATGAACTTAATCTGGGTTTCGTCGTATTCGCCGGGAATTATGGTAATCTCGGAAACAGAAGGATGCTTTATTTCGGTTGAAGCACCTTCATAGATGAACCTTGTTTTTTCCTTGACATTTTTGTCAATTTCACTGCCGTAGCGGCAATACCAGTTGACTTCGGTGAAGTTGGTTTTGAGGGTAAGGTACAGATTCAGGTCTTTTGAAAGAGATATGAGACAGGTGTACTTATTACCGTCGGTGCCCATGGGAGCATTGTAGAATCCAAGTGTCGAAGGCTGGTAATAATTTGTATTGTATTGTGCAAAGATGAGGAACTGGGCCTTGCTGTTCGGTGAACTGAAGTTGGGCGAAATTGTGTCACCCGAACGGAAACTGCCTGAAAAAAGTTCAACACCTTCGGTATCATAGACAGAAACCTTGCAGGGCTTGTATTCCTGAAGCATTTCATAGTTTACACGGATGACTCTTGCATCGGAATAGTCATCGGAATCATCCTTTATTTTGCTGTCCTTTGGACGGATTACAAGGTCAAATACTGCTCTGTTGCAGGCAGGATTTATGCTGACTTTGCCGTTGCTGATGCTAATCAGTGATGCGGATTCCTTGTCTGACTGTTCAAATTGTCCGGCGCCGACAGTGTAGTAAGGAATATCTACAACCTTGACTGATATTTTGACGTCTGCGGGATTTGCAAGTATACCAAGTGTGGCGCTTTCAGCGGGAACAGCGGGTGTGTCGGATGAGTCCGAAGCGTCTTCCGGGGCAGGTGTCTGATTTTCAACAAGCTGATATCTTGTCCCGTTTCCCGAATCCGGAGCCGTCAGGTCGAGAAAACGGCTGAACAGATGGATTGTGACATCACCGAAATTAAGGTAAGTTGCGGTTTTATCCGATTCATTATCAGATTTTGCGGGTTTGCAGAGAGACTGTGCAAAATCAGCGATGTTAAATGTGTTTCCGCTCTGCTTTTCAATGAATGCTGCTTTTTGCGTAAGTGTACAGTGCCCTGAGATTCCTGTTGTGCAGTCAAGTGTCAGGCTGCTTGCGGTAAATGTGGCATTTGACGAAGTAACGAGCATGGATTCTGCTATACCGCCAAAATCTGCTGACTGTCTTAAAATGCGTTTTCCGTAGACAGGACGTTCAAATGTTTCAATGTTTTCAAGTCCGCTGTCGGAATTGAAGGTTCGCATTCCGTTTGTTACAAAGAAAGCGGAAGAACAGTCTGAACCGATAGCGGTTGAAAGTGCTGAAGCTCCGTTGACCGAGAGAACAAAGTCAACCGAAAGCACATCTGCGTCTGTACCGAAAGCAACCTCTGTCCGGGCAAGAATAAAGTCGTCGTCAGAAAAACCGCCTGATTTGGATCCGAGTATTTCACTCAGGCATTCTTCAATTGTAGTGCTGAGTGATTCGGGTTCCAGTGTTATGGTTTCATTATTAGGACCGTGATTTTCAATTGTAAAAGTAATATCCAGGTTCAGTTTGGAATCTGCAATAAGTTCTGTACGGTAAAAATCAGATGCCATTGAATCAAATGATTCGTTTTTCAGTTCGACAAGGTCTGACAGGGAGTAGGTTTCGGATGCATCAAGCTTTATCTGGATTGCGTAAACAGTGGGATTATCAGTTTTTTTGAAGGAGAGTTTTCCGTTGACAAGTGAAAACCCGACAATTCCTTTTCCATCTGCAATTTCGGCTGTAAACACAGGATCAAGCCCTGTTTTTTCGAACGTCCAGCCGGATGAAGAGGATTTGTTTGCGGAAACAAATTCTTCAGGACCGATTCCGAATGATGCTGCCGTAGCAACGCCGTCTATAGAAGACAAAGAATTATCTTCATGAGTTACGCCATATTTTACAAGTGTTGTATTATAAGACCTGAGAGCTGCATTTACAATGGCTGCAAGGATTGCATCGTTATATTCCGAAGATTGGGCGGTTGCAGTGACGGGAACAAGGGTTTCGTTTTCAGGATGAACAACGGTAAAGGTGAAATCGTCAGAAACCCTGTCTGTGTAAGCAACTCCGTTAAAGTCGGTAAGCCATGCTTTTGAAGGCTTTGTGAACTGTAAACGGTAAATTCCGTCATCTGCAAAAGGCTTTTCAAAGGTAAGCTTGTAGTAGTAGCCTGTTGAACTCTTATTTGTAAGTTCTGTAGCAGTAACGGCATTTTCCGGACCGTTGAGTGCGGTCAGACAGACATAATCGGAAATCATTCCGGAAGAAATTTTTTCTGTGGAGAAAATGGTGAAGGCGGTATCCTTCGGGAGACTGCCAAGGTCTTTGGCTACTGAGAACCCTGTTTCCTCCCAGCCTGCGTACAGAGTTGTGTTTTTCTTGATGGGTTCGCCGTTGTAAAGGGTTTTTGCATTTTTGTCAATATACCAGCCTGTAAAGATCATGCCGGTACGTTCCGGAACGGGAGCATTTTCAGCCGGAATGTAAGCTTCGCCGCGTTTCAGCGTAACATCTGCAACCGATGTTCCGAACCTTGTATCAAAGGTGACGGTAACAGGTCTGTTTTTGTAGTTGTTAAGCAGGATAAGCCCGCCTGTAACAAGGGCTGCAAGCACAACGACAGAAGAGACAAGAATGATCTTGCCTTTAACCGAAAGATTTTTAACTGTATTGAAGAGCTTCACAAAAGGAAACCCAAGAATTTCAAAGAATTTTTTCATGACACTTCTCCTTATATTTCATACGATATCACGCACATGAAAAGGGTGCAAGCATAAAATTCTTACAAAAGTGTTACGAAAATTATTAAAATTGTAATATTTCCGGTTGGCCGGAGAGCGAAAAAAGGCCTGCTTTCCTTATTCCGGAAAGCAGGCCGGTTATTGTTACACCAGTTTCTTAACATAAGAACGGCGGCGTTTGTGCTTGACTTCCTTAAAGCGCTTCCACTGGTTCTGGATGGCGTGGTTGTCTTCAAGATTGAGGTTTGTTTCGGCATGGTCAATATTCTTGTCCTGAAGCATACGGATGAGCGCTGCCGAAATGATTACACTAACACCGCGGTTTGCGTATTCGGGAGCAACACCAATCAGACCGAAATCAATAACGTTCGGATGCTTGATGGCTTTTAAGAGTTTGACAAGTGCGGAAGGTGTAAGATGCCCGCCTGATTTCTGCAGGGCTTCACCGATTGCGGGGAAGCATAAGCCAAGGCATACAAGGTTTTCATTTTCGTCAAGAACTACAGCAACATATTTTAAGTCAATGATGAGCCTGAAGTTGTCAATCATCATTTTCTTCATACCGTCGGTGAACGGAACTGTTCCGTACAGGTCATTGTATGATGAATCAATAAGTTCGAAGAATTTATCGGCATATTTCTTAAGAAAATCGTTTACATTTCTGGCGGTTCCAAGATGCAGTTTGTTGCGCTGCATGATTTTATCCGCAATCTTGTCAAGGTCACCGTTGTAATCATCGGGTGCATAGATTTTGCTTTCGGTCCAGTCAACTTCCTTTTCGTAGCCGAGAGCCTCAATGTGCTTCATGTAGTAATCATAATTATATTGTTCTTCGAAGGTCGAAAGCTGGTCAAAACCGTCAATCAGGAGGCCTTCGCGCTCAAGATCCGAAAAGCCCAGAGGCCCGCAGATGGTATCCATGCCCTGCGCACGGCCCCAGTCTTCAACGGCCTTGAAGAGTGCTTCAAAAACTTCAAAGCTGTCAATGCCGTCAATACGCGTGAAACGCAAACGGCGCTCATTGCGTTTTTCGTTGCTGGCTGTCTGGATGAAGCCGGAAATACGGCCTACCATTTTGCCATCTTCATAGGCATTGAAATATACGGCCTTGCAGGTATCTGCGTATACATAATCCTTACGGAAAATCTTCTTTTCATCACTGTAAAGAGGCGGAACAAAGTAGGGATTTCCTTTGTAGAGTTTCAGAGGAAAATCAAGGAACTCTTTCTGCATTTTTTTTGTTGTGACTTCTTTAACTGTAATCATTTTGTTTACCCCGTTATTATTTTTGTGAAAACCCGTTTCGAATGTTGAAAATGCCGGAAAGGCGGCGCCGTGAAATTACCTGTGGACCGCGTGGAAGCTTACGCCTACGCCGTTTGGACCGCAATGACTGCCTGCTGTCGGATTGGTAATGACATAGTCAATCTTAAGGTCTTCTCCGAAACGCTCGGTAAGCATATCGCCTACACCCTTTGCGATTTCAGGGGCATCGGTGTGACCTACTACAACGTGGTGGGATTTGATGTCGTCACCAAGCTCCGCAACTTTGTCAACAAGGTGTTTCATTGCTTTGGCACGGCCTGTTTCCTTGCCTACGGATACCATCTTGCCTTCGTCATTCATGGTAATGATGGGACGGATGCCGATAAGTGTACCCATGGTTGCCGCAAGTCCGCCTACACGGCCGCTTTTACGGAAAAACTTGAGATCATCGGCAAAGAAATATGTTGCAAAATGCGGAACTTCACGGTCTGCCCAGGCAAGCATTTCCTCAGGAGTTGCACCGTTTTTGAACATTTCGGCGATTTCACAGACGATTCCGTAGCTGCCGAGGGTGATGGCTTTTGTATCAACCTGGTAGAATTTCCGCTCGGGATACTGAGCAAGAAGCCTTGCAACAGCTTTATTCATTTCGTTAAACGTGATTGTCATTGCTGCTGAGAAATGGACATAGAAAATATCGTTTCCCTGCTTGAATTCGGGCTCAAAATACTGAATGTAGCGCTCTTCGCTGATGGCTGAGGTTGTGGGAAGAACACCGCCGCGAAGGACATCGTAGAAAGCGTGTGAATCAAATTCCTGAAAATCCTCATAGGGATAGGTGATTGTGCTGCCGTCAACGGAATAAGGCATGCTGATGAGCTTGTAACCGTATTGGGCGGCGGTTTCGGGCGTAAAATCGTTATCTGTGTCTGTAAATAATGTTAACATAATAAACCCCTTTATTTTTTATTTTACGGCCTGAGGCACGTAAATTGTTTTACTGAAGAATGATGATGTAGTCATAAACCGGCTGGCCGCCGTTGAGCGGAATGAACTCGGTCATGGGATATTTGCTGCTGAGCAGGTCAAGCATTTCTGCGGCTTCGGAATCGGAAACATCTGAACCGTGGGCCAGAAGTACAACATCCTTCGAGCCGGCATTAATTTCATCAAGAAGCGCCGAAAGTGCAGCTTTGCGGTCCGAAGCGCCGGAATAGATTGTGCTTCCTGCAAAACCAATGTAGTCACCTGCTTTTGCGGAAACGGAATCAACATCGCGCGAAGCCTTTGAAATCATGGCCGTTGTAACACCTGACATGGCCTCTGATGCAGCTTCCGTGATGTCGGAAACTTTTGCGGCGGATGAATCAAAGCAGGAAGCGGCAACATAACCTTCTCCGATGTTTTTGCTGGGAATGATTATTACATTTGCTTCCGTGTAAAGTTCAGCAGCCTGTGTTGCGGACATTATCACGTTTTTGTTGTTCGGAAGCACAAAGATGTTTTCGGCATTCATTTTGCGGAAAGCGTTGATGAAGTCCTCTGTTGAAGGATTCATGCTCTGACCGCCGTCCACAATTTCATCTGCTCCGAGTTCCTTAAAGAAGGTCTTTAGTCCGTCACCTGCCGCAACCGCCACAAGTCCGTAACGTGTTTTGCGTTTGGGAGGTGTGTAAGTGTTTTTCAGTGCGGAATTGTTGTGCTGAAGCATCATGTTTTCAACCTTGAGCGTTAAAAACTCACCGAACTGCTGGCAGTAATTCAGGATTTCTCCGGGTTTCATGGTATGAACGTGAACCTTGATGATGGAACCGTCACGAAATGCAACAACGGAATCACCAACTGCCTTGAGGTGCTCAATCATGGTCTTTTCATTGAAGGTTTCAACATTAACCTTACTGTTCTGCAAGCGGAGCAGGAATTCCGTGCAGTAACCGAACTCAAGGATGGAATTCTCAGTGAAGGATGAAAAATCAAGAGCAGGGGCTGAATCTTTTTGTTCCTCAGCGGGAGCAGCACTGAATTCCCTGCCAAGAAGAGCATCGCGCATGCCGTTTGCAATATAAACAAGGCCGGCTCCGCCACTGTCGATTACGCCTGCATCCTTCAGAACGGGAAGAAGCTCGGGAGTTCGCTGAAGTGAAGCTTCGAATTCAGCAATCAGGTTGTCAAAGAAAAATTCAAATGAAGGATTGTCCAGCTGCTTGGCACTTGCGGCTTTAACACCGTCTCTGTAAACGGAAAGAATTGTGCCGTCAACGGGGTTTGCCACTGCATTGTAGGACTCTGTGATTCCGCAGAGCATAGCCTGCGCAAGTTCATTAGGACCTGCTTCGGTGAGACCGTTCAGACCCTTTGCGATGCCTGAGAAGATTCGGGAGAGAATTACACCGGAATTTCCGCGTGCACCAAGAAGCATGCCGTGTGCGGCAGCATCCGCAACCTCGGAAAGAGTGGGATAATCCGAAAGCGAAGTTACGCCGGCATTGATTGTCATATACATATTATCTCCCGTGTCACCGTCAGGGACGGGAAAAACATTGAGGTCATTTACTACTGTGCGATTGGAACGCAGCATTTCTGCGCCGCCTGCGAGAAGCCGGGCATAAGTCCGTCCGTTTAATCTGGTTGTTTCCATTACATGCCTGCCTGTTCCTTACCAAGATACTGAATTATTTCATCAGCAATCCATGAGGTAACGTTTTTTGTTTCTTTAATAATTGCTTTTCTTTCTTTTTGAGTATAACGATGGTATATGTTCTTCAACCATTCCGGAATATGGTCTCTTCCGTAAGCTTTAATAACCTGCACAAGCAATGCCGATTTATCTGACAGTGACGAAAGCATATTTCCGGTAGTGTGTGTGAACTTAATAATGATGTTATCAATCCGGTAACTGCGATATGTTCCGTTTGTAACAAAGGTCCATTCCTTCGGAGTCTGGTTGGTTGCACCGAAAACATATTTTGCAGATTCCCCGCAGGGTGCAATTTTCCAGTCATTAGCACGGGCAATTGCATAAGCAATCTTTACCGGTTCGGGACTTTTCTGTTCAATGGGGAGCCAGAAAACGCCACGTGTTATTTTTTTAACAAAACTTGATTCACAGAGGCGTTCAAAAAACTTCGAAATTGTTTTGTTTGATGCAAGATGTTCAAAATCCGCTATAGTGACAACTGTTCCTGCAGGAAGCTTTTTAATGGCTGCTTTTAATTTGTCAAAGGTGCTGCTCATCCGGTCACCGCCTTTCGGGAAAAAGTTTTTCTTCTGTCGAAAATGTTATATAACTTTTTCGACAGAATGTCAAGATTTGTTCAGTAAATATCGGCATTTGCGGATATTTGGCATTTGACGATTTTGTATCTGAAAATGTAACTTTTCTCTTGCCAACGGAAATGAAATATGTTAAATAATAAACATCAAATATTACACGGAGGTATCGTGTTATGGCAACATTACCTGTTGTTACAATCGAAATGGAAAACGGCGACATTATGAAGGCTGAGCTTTATCCCGAAATTGCGCCGAATACTGTTAATAACTTCATCAGCCTTGTTAAGAAGGGCTTTTACAACGGCCTTATCTTTCACCGCGTTATTGAAGGCTTCATGATTCAGGGCGGATGCCCAAACGGAACGGGCATGGGTGACCCCGGCTACTCAATTAAGGGTGAGTTTGCACAGAACGGTTTTGAAAACAACTTAAAGCATACACCCGGCGTTCTTTCAATGGCACGCGCAATGCATCCGGATTCGGCCGGAAGCCAGTTCTTCATCATGCACAAAACATCTCCTCACCTTGACGGTGCTTATGCGGCATTTGGCAAGATTGTTGAAGGTCTTGATATTGTTGATAAAATCGCAACCTGCAAGACTGATTTCCGTGACCGTCCCATCAAACCTCAGGTTATTAAGACTATGACCGTTGAGACTTTTGACGTTGATTATCCGGAGCCCGCAACACTGTAATACCGGTATGCGGGAATCAGGGATAATTCAATTACCGGTATGATTCGTAAATAAAAAGAAGCTGTAAAATAACTCTGAGAATGCACTTATGCGTTCTGAGTTATTTTACAGCTTTTTTAGTCTTTTACAGCTTCTTTGCCATCTTCAGGGATAGGATATAGAAGATGACTGAAAGGATTGCCGCAATGCCTGCGATAATACCAAGAAGCAGGTAACTGTTGATGGGAAGAAGAAATATTCCAATAAGCAGGAACATGGTGATAAGCATGTTGGGGAAGAGGTAGAGAGTGAGAGAAGCACCCTGCTTTACAACCTCAACCTCGTTTTCCCATTCGAATTTCGGAAGGAGCACATTGCAGAACAGACCGAAATTGGTTGAGAAGAAACAGAGAGCCGTTCCAACAAGAAGGAAGAACAGTATTTCCGGAACTGTAGCATGCAGGCCTGTTCCGAAGCAGACGGTTCCAAGAACCATGAACGGAACCGTAAGCAACAGGTTAAAAATGGCTTTGCTTTTGAGCAATGTATCGATTTTTATGGGAAGACTCTTTACAATCCACAGGTTTTTCCCTTCAAGTGACAGGGAAACGGCGGTTGTGCTGGTAAGTCCGATCAGCATATATATCGAAAGCGGAATAATCGGACGTATGAATACAGCCGGGTTTTCCATGCCGGTGAACGTTTCCGCCAGAAACCGGTCAACATCAACAACAAGAACTGCTATAGAACAAAGAACCACAAAAACTTCACCAAGAAAGTTGTTGGTCAGATAAATGGTTGATTTGAACATACGCTGAAATTCTTTGTTGACAAGAGCTTTTGTCACGCTGCTTGTTTTAAGCGTGGTGAGCTTATAATTTTTGCGAGCCGCGTGGCTCATGAGCCTTGAGTTGATCTGTCTGTATTTTGTGCTGACCGCAATAAAGAACAGTTCAAAGACAATGATTGTTGAAGCAATCAGTAATAAAATCGAGCTGATTTTAAGGTCTGCAATGATATCTTTGAACCAGCAAATCGGGAACCAGAACCTTTCCGTGCCGATAACAATTGCGTTAATGTTGTTGAAAATGCTGCTTACATCTTCAATTGAGCTTGGGTTCATAAGAGCAAACTCACCGTAAAGAATTGCAAAAACAAACAGAAACGTGAAGATTGTCTGAACCAGATTTTTGTGGCGGAATCCTGCCCCGAGTGCAGCTACGAAGGTGCCAAGGATTGCGGCAAGAATCATGGGGAGAATCGGAAGAACGAATGTAAAAACTGTCCATAAAATGTAGACTCCGGCCGATGCTCCAAGGGCAAGCCCGTAAACCACCATCATTGGAATACTGATGCAGAAATAAAAGAGCAGACCTGCAAGATACATGTAGATGAATCTGGCGGCAACTATATCGTTGATGCGAATCGGAAGTGACATGGTGATGTCATAATCCTTAAAGGCAAACAGGTAGCCGTTTGTCTTGATAAATGTGAGAAAGAGCGAAACCAGTGAAATTATTATGGCACAAAGCGAAGGAATTGATGATGTGATGCCGGCAGAAACATACCCTTTTGATGTTTCGGTCATGTACACAATCAGAATGACGCCTATAAAGAGTTCGCAGAAGAGTGAAAGAAGAATCTTGTTGCGCTTTTTGGCATCTTTTTCGTGCTTAAGAATATTGAATGCACTGGTTTCGAGCAAAAGGCTCTTTAAGAGAACCAGTCTTTTATTTCTCATTTTCAACAACCTCCATGAATACGTCTTCAAGAGACTTGTCCTGCGTGAGTTCTTCAGTGTTTCCAACGGCTACAATTCTACCTTCCTTGATGATGCCGATACGGTTGCAGAGCTTTTCTGCAACATCGAGAACATGAGTTGAGAAGAATACGGCCGTACCCTGCCCGCAGAGCTCATGCATGGTCTTTTTCAGCCAGATGGCTGCTTTGGGGTCAAGACCTACAAAGGGTTCGTCAAGCACAAGAAGCCTTGGGGAATGAATGAGAGCAGAGATGATTGCCAGCTTCTGCTTCATACCGTGTGAGTAAGATGATATTGTGTCGCCAAGGGCGGAAGTCAGTTCGAGGCCGTCAGCGTATTTTTTGATGAGTTCTTCACGCTTTGCAGCATCTATTCCGTAAATGTCCGCTATGAAATTCAGGTACTGAATACCGGTAAGATGTTCGTAAAGATCGGGGTTGTCGGGAATATAAGCTGTGATTTTCTTGCATTCCAGGGGCTCTTTTTTTACTGAGTGACCGTCAATAAGGATATCTCCTTCATTGAAATCCAGAACACCTACGATGGAACGGATTGTTGTACTTTTGCCTGCTCCGTTGTGACCGATGAATCCGAAGATGTCACCGGCTTCAACGCTAAGGCAGACATCATCTGCGGCTTTTTTTGTGCCGCCGTAAATCTTTGTGAAATGTTTTACTTCAAGTAAACTCATGATTTTAGTCCTTTCGGGATTATTATTAAACCGCGCGATGGCGGCTTTTGATGCCAAATCAAATGATTATTACCGAATGTCAAGCTCCGGTGGGACGTCTATTTCGTCTGAAACGTATTTGCCGTTCTTCTTTCGCTGCCTAACACATTCGGTAAGAAGATACTCAATCTGACCGTTTACGGAACGAAAATCGTCTTTTGCCCAGGCTGCAATTGCATTGTAAAGCGGCTGGCTTAAACGGAGCGGTATTTGTTTTTGGGTTTGTTCTTTTTCGTTTTCAGGCATTTCTTCTCCTTCTTTCACAGATGGCGGTACAGCCGGTAACCCCGGGAAAATCAGGGGCTGCCGGCTTTTGCTTTTTTTTGAAATTAATAGAGGCTGCCTGCATTTACAACGGGCTGCGTATCATGATTGCCGCAGAGGACAACCAGAAGATTGGAAACCATTGCTGCCTTGCGTTCTTCGTCAAGTGTTACAAGTCCACCGGCATTAAGGCGTTCAAGGGCCATTTCAACCATACCTACGGCACCGTCAACAATCATCTTTCTTGCATCGATGATAGCTGATGCCTGCTGACGCTGAAGCATTACAGCTGCGATTTCGGGTGAGTAAGCAAGGTAGGTAATACGTGATTCAATAATCTCAATTCCGGCTTCCTCAACGCGTGCCTGGATTTCTTGCTTGATCCTGGCGGCAACAATTTCGCTCGAACCGCGGAGAGAACCTTCATCTGCCTGACCATCGCCTGTAGTGTCAATGTTTTCTGCAACATCATAAGGGTAGATTCTTACAATGTTTCGAAGAGCGGCATCACACTGAAGTGAAAGGAATTCCTTGTAGTTTTCTACGTTGAATACAGCCTTTGCGGTGTTTACTATTTTCCAGGTTACGGCAATACCGATTTCAACGGGATTACCAAGAGCATCATTGATTTTCTGACGTGTGTTGCTGAGTGTCATAACCTTCAGAGAAATAATGTTCTTTTTGGTGCTGTCCATGGTGTTGAAAGAAATGGACGGAACGTTATCCTTTACATCACCGCTCTGGCTGAGCTTTGTTGATGAAGCGGGGTTAACGGCTACACAGAAAGGATTGACATAATAGAAACCGGCACCCTTAAGTGTTCCGTAATATTTACCAAAGAGGGTAAGTACAAGAGCTTCCTGAGGCTTAAGAACCTTTAATCCGGGAAGAAGGATTGCAAAGAAGCAGATGTAAATAACCGAAGGGATAAAAAGCGGGAGAAAGATATCTTCGTCCGCACGGGGAAGTACTGTCGAAGACAGAATACAGAATCCTATTGCAACAAATACTCCAAGAATAATAAGAATCAGTGCAAGCATACCGTTCTTTTTGTTTGTTAAGATTTTTTCATTCATAATTGTTCCTCCAATTTGCTGATGAAAAATAAATATTGTTTTCGAAATGGTTTAATCATTTCGTGCTGATATCATTATGATATCATAAATATTTCAAAAGTCAACACAAGTTCACGACGAAAAATCACTGATTCAGAACAAACTTGCTAAAAATAAAAAATCGGATACATTTTTAACAAAAAGTGAAATTATATCTTTATTTTTGTGAGCATTTGTGATAAAATATCATCGGTAATATATATCAAAGAAGGGATTTCGGTAATGAGCGCTGACAGACGGAAGAAAACATTTGTAATAATGGCTGTTTTAGGCTTTTTTGCAGTAGCTGCCCTTGGTTTGGCTGTCTTTTCGTTTGATGAACTCAGCAGGCGAATCAGAGCTGAGCGAATTGACCGTTGCGAGTCAATAATGAGCCAGGCTGCACAAACCATGGAAAAAGCGATTGATTCAACCTGTGAATATGCAAGACTTTTGTCCGGCGGTATTACTTCTGAATATGATCCCGACAGTGAAATAATGGACTTTATTTCTTCAAAGTCCGACATCATTCAGCAAAAAGGTGTTTTCGTAATTCTTATTGATGAAAAGGGTCAGGGATATACATCGTTAAACAGTATTGTTGATTCGAAAAACTTTGAAGCATATGAATATGATGGTGGTGAACAGTTTTTCGTAGTCAATCTTCAGATCAGTCCCAAAGGAAATTACCTGATTGCGACACGAACACTGAACGAACCGCTTACAGCACTGTATCATGGGGAAAAAATTGTACTTACAAGGCTAGCGGTAGCCAACTCCATGGACACTATTATTGAGAACATTAAGGAAAATATCGGTGTTGACACGGATATGTATCTTATTCAGGCCGGTGTGCAGGTAATGGCTGACGAAAATGCCAAACTTGGTTTTTCGGGAATAGAATTCCTCAAAAATCCCTATTATAATGACCTTCTTAGCGAAGAGGACGCTATAAGACTTCAGGGAAGCATAAATAATTCGGAATCATTTGTTGCAGATTTTGATTTCGAAAACAAGCGCTGTATTCTCAGCGCATCATACCTGAAAGGAAGAGGTCTCTGGAACGTTACAATCGTTAATGAGGACCTTCTTGGCTCGGGCGTTAACCGCGCATTTATCAATGTTGCTGTTCTTGCACTGATTCTTGTACTTCTGATACTGGGCGCCGGCTCTGTTTACGTATACAATTCGGTCAGAGACCGTTCGGATAAGGAAGTTAAGGACAGGACAGAAGAAGCCCGCAAAACAGATGAGATTTTCAGGGCACTGTCGGACAATTATTCATTTGTCTGCTACATTAACCTGTTCTCAAATCTTATCGAAATTTTCCGTGCAAACGGTATATTTGAAATATTCAATGCTTATGTGGGAACTGACCAAAAAACACTAAAGGCACTTGATTTTGATGAATGCATGCGTTCGATTATTGCTGAGGACAAGCTTCAGAACTTCATTTCTGCAGTTAAACGTGAACCGCTGGAGGAGGCCATTTCGAAGGGACAGCATGTTTCAAGAGACTTCCGTTTTACGAAGGACGGAACCGAGGAATGGTACAGACTGATTTTCACTTATGACCGTGCGGCGCAGAACATCGTACTTGGAATCAGAAAAGTCCAGTCGGAATACGACGAGCGTGAAAAAGTTGAGCAGAGTGAGCGTACAAGACAGAAAATTCTTGCTGCAATGGCTGAAAACTTTGAGGTTGTTTACGATGTGGACATTGATTCCGGACAGTACAGCATTGAGGCACTTTCCGAGAAACCTACGGCAAGATCTCTTGGAAACTTCCTTGATCCGGATGATTTCTTTGCAGTTAACATTCTTGCCTTCAAGAAAGAGATTTTTGAGGAAGACCACAGTGAACTTCTTGAAGCACTGACAAAGCAGCATATCTCGAATCAGTTGTCCGAAAATGAGATGTTTACGACTGAATACCGCGTCACGGGACCAAACGCTTTAATCTGGTACAAGATGAAGGTTATCAGAAACGGCAACTGGCCTGCAGAGCATAAAATCCTTGTCGGTATTTACAATAATGATGACATAAAGAGACGTGAGCAGGAATACGAGCTGAAGCTTCAGGATGCACTTAAGCTGGCACAGTCGGCAAACCGTGCAAAAACCACATTCCTGAATAATATGTCCCATGATATACGAACTCCCATGAATGCCATCATTGGCTTCACGGAGCTTGCAAAACTTCATCTTGACAATACCGTACAGGTTGAAGATTATCTCGGAAAAATCGGGACAGCGTCAGAACATCTGCTTTCGCTGATAAATGATGTTCTTGATATGAGCCGTATAGAGGCCGGAAAAGTATCACTGAACGAACAGCCCGAAAACCTTTCGGATGTGCTTCATGCACTTGTTGACATTATTCAGGCGGATGTCAGAAATAAACAGCTCAGTCTTGATATTGATGCTGTCGATGTATGTAATGAGAGGGTATTCTGCGATAAACTGAGACTGAACCAGATTCTTCTGAACCTTGTCTCGAATTCGATAAAATATACGCCTGAGGGCGGAAGTATTGCAATCAGGGTAACTCAGAAGAACTCGGAAGTAAAGAACTACGCGCTTTATGAATTCCGCGTAAAGGATAACGGAATCGGAATGAGCGAGTCGTTTGTAAAGACTATTTTTGAACCGTTCTCACGTGAGAATACAGCTACCGTATCCGGAATTCAGGGAACCGGCCTTGGAATGGCCATCACTAAGAACATGGCAGATATGATGGGCGGAAAGCTAAGCGTTTCCTCAGTGAAAGGCGAAGGCACGGAATTTATTTTCGGTGTTGAGCTGAAAACGTGTGAAGACGATACAGAAGAGCCCGAACCCGAGTGCAAATCCTTCGAAAACAAGCGTGTACTTGTGGTTGATGATAATCCCGATTCTGCAATCAATCTTGCGGGAATTCTCAAAACAATGGGAGTCCGTGTGGAGTGGTCGCTTTTTGGACCGGAGGCCGCCCATAAGTGCGAGGATGCAAGAGAATCCGATGATTGTTATGCCGCTGTTTTCTGCGATGCCGATTTCCAAAGTGAAGATTTCAACGGAATGATTGAAGAAATTAGAGAAATACTTGCAGGTAAATCAACAGTTATCCGCGTTAGTGCTTATAATCCGGAAGAAGAAACCGACTACGAAGCGAAAAAACCTCTGTTCAGGTCGGATGTTAACAGAATTCTCTGCAAAGCGATGGGAAACCCCATTGCTGAAGCCGAAAAACCCGCTGACAATTTAAGCTTTAGCGGAAAGAGGATTCTGCTTGTTGAAGATAATGAGCTTAACAGGGAAATAGCTTGCGATCTGTTGTCCGAACATGATTTTGTGGTTGATACCGCAGAGGACGGAACAATTGCCGTGACAAAAATGCAGTTTGCAAAACCCGGTGATTATGACATCATCCTTATGGATATTCAGATGCCGCAAATGGACGGCTATGAGGCAACACGCAGAATCCGTGCACTTGAGGATAAGGAAGTTGCAAATATACCGATTATTGCAATGACAGCCAATGCTTTTGCGGAAGACAGGCAGCTTGCAATCGATGCCGGAATGAACGAACATATAGCAAAACCGGTCAATATTCCCGTTCTTGAGGAAATGCTTAAGAAATTTGTGAATTAACAGAGCCACAGGTCCTGCTTTGATGGATTTTACTGAATTTAACGAATGAATAGGAGACAAATCTATGTCTACAATCCAGGCGATTAAAATTGGAATAAGTTCGATGTGTATAATCGTTATTCTCATGATGCTTGTTATCAATATTCATGAGAAAAAAACGAAACAGGAGAGATTCGAATCCTTTGAGAAGCTTGCGATTCTGGCGGTTATGCCCATTATCTGCAATCTTCTGACTTACGTTCTCCCTGCAAAAACAGAACTTACCGCTGTGCTGTTTCTTGCAAATTACGGCACATTTGTCGGCAGTATCTGGATTGAATTCGGATTTACAAAGTACCTTGAAACAATCATAAAAGAAAGAAAACCGATTTCATCGAAATACGCGAAAGCATCGTTTGTTTTTGCACTTGCAGAATCTGTCGGAATAGTGATTGCACTTTGCTTTAAGTGTGTTTTCACCATTGAAAACGGTGTGTATGTTGCCCTTCCGGGTGAAGACATTGTAATGGGCATCAGTACTGTCGGAATAATTATTCCGCTGTATGTGATGATAAGATTCCGTAAGGACATCAAAAAAGAAGAATTCATAGTAATGAGTATTTTCGCGTATCTTCCCATTTTTGCAACCATTCCCGAACTTTTCCGGCCCGAAATCTCTTTCACTTATGAATTAGAGGCACTTGCAGTTTTTATAATCTATGTTTCTGTTCAGAACAAGAGAATTGACAGTCATATTCTCAGAGAAGAAGAACTTGAAAAACAGGAACGTGTTGCGCAGGAAATGGGCAAAAAGCAGATAAACATCCTGAAGAGTTTTGTAGAAATCCTGTATCAGAATAATGACCCCGAAAAATCAATGGAACAGCTTCTTGAAAAGATGGCATCACATTATGAGGCTGAGCGAGTGTACATCTTCGAAATCGACAGAGAAAGAACGACCGCAAGCAACACCTTCGAGTGGTGCTCCGTTCAGGATTTTTCGGAAAAACATAACAGACAGTCAATTCCCCTTGATCTTTTCAGTGTGTGGATGGATCTGTTCAGAAACGGAGAAGCAATTTCGTTCATTCCCGAAAATGACCCTGACATTCCGAAGGAACTTAAACGAAGGATGTATGAAGCAAAAGCAACCTCCGTAATGATGGCACCGCTTCTTAATGAGGGTACGGTTGTCGGCTTTATTGGTGCGGATAACGCGAGAAAGGCCTCAGAGCATATGCTGCTTTTAAGAGCGGGCGCGGCCATGGCAAGCTATGAGCTTCTGAGACGTTCGCAGAGCGATGAAGAGCATATAACGCTCTATCATCTTGCAAAAAGCCAGCTTTCACTGTCATATGCCGACTTTTCACAGGATTACCTGCATACCTACGCAAAGGATGATGTTTACGATTCATATCATGAGGCTTTCCAGCCTTTTGTCGAATCAATTAATTATTATATTGACCATGAGGTTTCGTTCGAAGACCAGGACCGCGTGCGCAGACTTCTGAATCCCACAAACGTCATGAAGCAGCTTGAAAAGAAGTCCAAATACAAGATTCCTTATGTTGAAAATATGAACGGTGTCCGCAGAAATGTTGAGCTTGAGTTTATTAAGGCCAACGAAAGCGGAACATGTGCAGTGCTTGTCGGAAATGATAATACAGAAGTTCTCCAGCACGAATACGAGATTCAGACAAGACTTAAGGAAGCCCTCAAACAGGCAGAGGATGCAAGCCGCGCGAAATCAGAGTTCCTGTTTAATATGTCACATGATATCCGTACACCTATGAACGCCATCATCGGCTATACCGATATGGCCATAAAGAGTGAGGATACTGCTGAAGTCAGAGAATATCTTTCAAAAATCAGCCAGTCCGGCGAACATATGCTTGATCTTCTGAATGATATTCTTGACATGTCGCATGCTGAAAGCGGCCGTGTGCTTATTTCGGAAAACAAGGCTGACATTTTCCTCAGCGGAAAAGAAGTTATGCCGATTATGGATGAAATGGCAGCAGAAAAGGGCGTATTCCTGTCACTCGGATTCGGAAACATTCGCGACAGATGGGTATATGTTGATTTCCTGCACATGAACAGATGTCTTCTGAATGTTATTTCGAACGCTATCAAATATACGCCCGCGGGCGGGGATGTAACCATAACCATTTCACAGACACCCGAAAAACGTCCGGGGTACGGTGTATATGATTTTGTGATTGAGGATACGGGCTGCGGTATTTCGCCGGAGTTCATCGAGCGTGCTTTTGACCCGTTTGCCCGAGAGAAAACGTCGACGGATTCGGGAATTCAGGGTACGGGTCTTGGACTTGCCATTACAAAGCGCTTTGTTGACGCCATGGGCGGTATAATCAATGTTGAAAGTGAAGTCGGAAAAGGTACGAAAATCACAATTACAATGCCTTTCCGCCTCCAGACGGCGGCAGAGATATCGGAAACCGGCACGGAAGCACCGATTCTTGATGCAAAGCGTACGCTGAAGGGCGTAAGGGCTCTTGTTGTTGAAGACAACCTGGTTAACCGTGAAATAATCAAAAAAATGCTGGAACATGAAGGCATTATTGTAGATGAAGTTGAAAACGGCGTACAGGCAGTTGAAAAGGTAAGAAATTCGGCACCGGGCGATATTGACATTGTTCTTATGGATATCCAGATGCCCGAAATGGACGGTTATGAGGCGACACGCAAAATACGTTCCCTGAAGGGTGAAATCGCAAACATTCCGATTGTTGCGGTTACGGCCAATGCTTTTGAGGAGGACAGAAAAAATGCGCTTGAAGCCGGAATGAACGAACATGTTCCGAAGCCGATAAAACTGGCCGATCTGAAGGTAAAAATGCTTTCCGTTATTTCGTAAAAATCAGGTCTTATATGATATAAATTAGGCAAATCTCAGTGGTTTGCCTAATTGCTTTTTTAAAGGCAATTGGCTATAATCATAGCATCTTAATCGAAAGAGAGGGCGAGGAGATGAAAAGAATTATTACGCTGATTCTTTGCGCAGCGCTTATTTCTGCCTGTTTTACGGGCTGTGGGAAGACCGTAAGATATGCGGAAAATCCGCAGCTTTACGAAAAAAACCTGGAGTATCATGAGGGGTTCACTATCCTTCAACTGACGGATATTCACTGGAACGGTGCCACACAGATCGGTGATGAAAATTATGGCAGTGAGGAATATATACGAAAGGTTATCAATGAAGCCGTAAATCATGCGGGACAGATAGACCTTATTGAGATTACCGGTGATACATTTATGCTTTCGAATGCAATTGCCGTTAAGGAATTCATTGACATGATGGGTGAAATCGGGATTCCTTATGCCATGACCTGGGGAAATCATGACCGTGAAAATGACTACAATCCGAACTGGCTGAGCAGGCAGTTCATGGAAGCACCCTGCAGTCTGTATACCGAAGTTGATAATGATGATGTACATGAACGCAGCAATTATGTCATAAATCTTACAGAGGACGGAAAGACTGTATGGCAGATTATACAGCTTGACAGTGGTGCAAGCTACAGAAGGAGTGCTGCCGATATGTCCCTTACATACGATTACATGCGTGAGGACCAGTTTTCCTGGATGACCTTTATGCACGAAAGAGCCGGCAGCGATGTTCCCGCTCTTTGCTACTACCACATTCCTCAGGCAGAGGTTGAAGAGGCTTATAAAGCCATTCAGGCGGGCGATACCGGCTACAAATACAAGTTTTTCAAAATGGAAGAGTTCTGTCCCTCGGAATATGCCGCAAATCTTGACGATCTCCTGAAGAAGAACAATGTCAGGGGCGCATTCTTCGGTCATGACCATTCCGTTGATTTCACTTACACAAACAAAGACGGCATCGTTCTTGGATTTGGTGTTAAAACCGGCAGGGAGCTGTACGGTACAACCATTACGCCCGATTATAAGGATTCGGGTGTTGAAGTAACGGAAAGCTTTGACCTTATAGGCGCTTCGCTTGTTACGCTGAATGACACAGAAGGCGATTTTACTCTTGAACATCTGTATCTCAACGAAAGGGACGGGGGAGACTTCGTTATGTGGGTGGAATACTGATGAAAGAAAAAAGATTTTATAATATACTTTCGATAGTTCTGTTCATTCCCGGTTCAATCCTGATGTGGGAAGTAATAAGGGAACTCTGCCATATCATCGGCAGCATTGTCTGCGGCGACATCAGGGCCGTCATTGAACAGGTCAAAAGAATGGCACCGCTTTATCTTGCGGCCTTCATATTTGTTTATCTTGCATGCTTTCTTCATGCCGCATTTACTGCAAAAAATCAGGAAAAGCGCGCGAAAATCTGGAACGTTAACGGTATTGTAACGGTATTCCTTGGCATAATTCAGGCAGCTCTTGTTCTTGCTTATATTGCTACCGGCAAATACGAAAAGCTTGTTGAAGGCTATATTTATCCGCTTTTCCCGCTTGATATGCTGATTCTTGGAATAGCATTTGTTGCTTACGGAATCTTTGGCGTGAAATATTCCGGAAAAATTGCAAAGAAGGGTTCTGCTGCGGAATACTTTGACAAGGGCGTAAATCCGTTTGCAAACATCGCACGTGTACTCAGCTATATTGTAACGATGTGCTCTTTTGCGGCAGTTGTAATGTCACCGGTTGTTGTTGACTGGGCTCACGGATATATCTTCTACAACATTATGCTCTGTATTTCATTCCTTACACCGGTTGTAATGGCTGCGCTTTACAGATTCGGATATTTTGGACTTGAGAAGGAAAAACGTCCCGGAATGCAGGTACTTACGGCTGCCCTGCTGCTTGTTATGAACATTCTGGTGCTTGTTCTTTATACTCTTTCCGTCCAGCTTCAGCCCGATGCTCCCGGTCAGAATGCTTTTGCGGTTCTGCCTGTTGAGTTTACTGCAAGCTTCAATGCGTTCCCGCTGATTTACGGCGCAAACAACATTCTGGCTCCGCTTGCGGCACTTGTAAGGGGTCTGATTCGAAAGAAAAAGTTGAAATAATAAGCAATATAGTGCAAAAAAATGTAATAAAATACATTGTTATTTTCAGTGGCATGATTTACTATGTTAACATAGTGGATTATGCCACTTTTTTTACACGGAGGTTTGGCGAAATGGTAGACATTAAGGGAAGATGGGCGCTTGTAACGGGCGCATCGCGCGGAATCGGATATCTTACGGCACAGTTTCTTGCAAAACAGGGCTGCAACCTGATTCTTCACAGCAGAAAGAAAGAACATACGCAGAAAATTTATGACGAAGTCACCGCTTCAGGGGTGAAGGCGGTTACTGTTGAGGCGGAACTTTCTGACCTTGACGCCGTTGAACGTATGCTTGAAGAAATTGACGGAATGGGCATAAATGTTGAGTTTATCGCAAACAATGCCGGCGTTCAGATTGCATATCGTACGGATTATCTCACAACACCGCGTGAGGATTACGAAATCAGTTTCAGGATTAACACAATCGCTCCCATGATGATTGTCTACCACTTCCTGCCAAAGATGATTGCAAACGGTTTTGGCAGAATCCTGAATACCACAAGCGGAATTTGAAAGCCCGTATTAAACCGCTGAAATGCCCGTATAAAACGTAAAGCGGGATGATGTCCGCACCGAGCGGAAAATACAGAATATATTTTCACAAAACAGAAATTGATGTTATTTTGGAGGAAAGCAATGGAAAAGAACAGTAAGTTTATGTCTGATATTCATCTTGAGGACTATACGGACAATTATGAGAAAATTCAGCTTAATGCTGAGAACATGCTCTTTATGGGAGGCCGTGAAACCGTAAGTCTTAACGGCGAATGGAATTACGCGGTTGACCAGTATGATACATGCCTTCGTGCAAAATGGTATCAGGAGCATTATGTTGATGATAAGGGCTTTACCCTTCCCGTTGACTATTCCTGGGATGAATGGCCCACAATGACGCTTCCCTGCTGCTGGAATGTTGTTGAACCGGAATATAAGCTTTATGAAAGCTCCATGATTTTCGTAAAGAAGTTCAAAGCCGATGTTAAACCCGGCGAGCGCCTTTTCTTAAGAATCGGTGCAGCCTCCATGCTCTGCAGGGTATTCCTCAACAAACAGTATCTTGGAATGCACAGAGGTGCCTCTACACCGTTTTTCTGTGACCTTACGGGTGAAATTAAGGCTGAAGAAGAAAACCGTCTTATTCTGGTTGTAGATGCGACCAGAAGGCATGAGCAGATTCCTCCGGAAAATACTGACTGGTTCAATTACGGAGGAATATTCAGAGATATCGAACTTGTCAAGGTTCCCGCCGTTTATATTAAGGATTTCAGAATTGGCCTTGTTCCGGATGGAACCTTCAAAAATATATTTGCGGAAGTTGAAGCGGGTTTTGCACCTGACTGCGGTCTGGCTGCACAGCTTCGGATTCCCGAACTTGGAATCGAAAAAGAAATTAAGCTTGAAAGCGGCTCGGGCAGAATTGAATTTGAAGCTCCCGTTGAGCTCTGGAGTCCCGAAAATCCCAAACTGTATGACGTTTCGCTGACACTTGCATCAGACCGTGTTTCGGACGCTGTTGGTTTCAGACAGATTTCCGTTCGCGGCCGTGAAATTCTTCTGAACGGAAAATCCCTGTTCCTTAAGGGAATCAGTGCACATGAGGACAGTGCCGATCACGGCCGTGCCCTTACTGACGATGAACGTACAAAGGTTATCAAAACTGCCAAAGAACTGGGCTGTAACATGATCCGTGTGGCACATTATCCTCATCATGAGAATATGAGCAAGCTTGCAGATAAGCTTGGAATCATGCTCTGGGAAGAAATTCCCGTTTACTGGGCTGTATGCTTTGACAGAAAAGAAACCTATGAAGATGCAGAAAACCAGCTTACTGAGCTGATTAAACGTGATTTTAACAGAAGCAGCGTTATTATCTGGTCTGTCGGCAATGAAAATGCCGATACAGAGGAGCGATTTAAGTTCATGGGAGGTCTTGCTGACCATGCACATGAAATTGACAAAACCAGAATGGTATCGGCAGCCTGTCTTGTAGATGCTACTGAGAACATCATTGCAGACCGTCTGGCTGCAAAGCTTGACATCATTGGCACAAACGAATACTGTGGCTGGTACACCCCTGATTTTGCAAAGCTTCCGCAGCTTTTCGAGAACTCAAATCCTGACAAGCCCGTTATTATAACCGAGTTTGGTGCAGACGCCCGCAAGGACAATCACGGTGACATCAACACTAAGGGAACCCTGGAATATCAGGCGGAAATTTATCGCAAGCAGACTGAGACAATCGGTTCAATTCCGTATGTGCGCGGCATGTCACCCTGGATTCTTTTCGATTTCAGGTGTCCCAGAAGAACCTCAAATATCCAGAATTATTATAACCGCAAGGGACTTCTTGATGAACGTATGGAAGTGAAGAAACCTGCATTCTATGTGCTGCAGGAGTTTTATAAGAATAAATAAGCTGGGAAAGGAGCTGCCGCATTTGGTGCGGCAGCTTTTTGCTGAAACAGCAGGATACATTCATAGACCCGTTTTATGATTTGTTTACTGAAGAAGAAAGAGCCGGAGTTTCGTCTTCTTATCTTTCATCAAGTCCTGTTCCGCTGACACTTAACAAAAGATATTGTTGGGTAAATATAATCCCTGTGCCTTCGGATAATGGTGTTTCGGTTTTTATTTATATTATGCTGCCTGTTTACGGTAAAATGTAAAGGCGACAGTAGCAACTCAGTAAAGAATCAAATATGCGCCCGGCACCCGGATCGGACGTGGCAAAATGAGGCTGTAAAATAACTTTTGGTGCATTCTTCAAGTTATTTTACAGCCTCTTTATTTTTACGGATTATTCTTTCACAGATCCTGCGGAAACGCCCATTACAAGGAATTTCGACAGGCAGAAGTAGAGAATTACAATCGGAACCGCTATGAAAATTGAACCGGCTGCAAAACGCGTAAACTCTGTTTCGTCAAGCGATGTAAGTCCCACCGCTACGGTCCAGAGGTTTTTGTTTTTCAGGAGCATTTTCGGAAGAATGAAATCGCTCCAGGGCCATGCAAACTGGGTGAGTGCGGTGTAGACTATCATGGGCTTTGCAAGCGGAAGAGTGATGCTTCTGAAAATGCGGGTATTGCTTGCTCCGTCAATACGGGCAGCCTCATAAATCGTGCCGGGGATTGTATCGAAGAAGCCCTTCTGAACAAGATAACCCATGGGGGCGCCGGCAGCGGAAATCAGTACGAGACTAAAGAGATTGTTAATCAGACCGAAATTAATCATAATCAGATGGATTGCAGTCATGCCCATGAAACCCGGGAACATGCTTAAAATCAGGGTTGATTTCATAAGCGTTTTGCGTGCCTTGAACTCAAAACGGCTGATTGTGTAAGCCGTAAGAATTACAAGAATTGTCCCAAGGAAGGATGACATAACGGCTACAAACAGTGTGTTGAGCAGCCAGCGCGGGTAATCGTACATGGTAGTATCCGTGAACAGACGCTTGTAACTGTCAAGACTAAGTGCCTTCGGGAAAAAGCCGTCAATATCATAGATTGAACCTGATTTTGAAAAGCTTGCCAGCACAATCCAGAAAATCGGGAACAGGAAGATAATGCTCACGATGATAAGTATTGTATAGGTGACGGCCGCATCAACGGCGCCACGCTTTGAAATATGGCGTTTCATCGGTATGTATCCTCCTTCTTATAGGCTCCCGAGTTCACATAAACAATAAGTGAAACGAGGCTGGTTATGAGGAAAATAATCAGGCTTATTGCGGCGCCGATGCTATAGTAGCTGTTTGAATAGGTCAGGTTGTACAGCCAGTTGATGAGCAGGTCGGTATCGCTTGCAAGAAAATATCCGTCGGTATAGAGGCCGTTGCGCAGGAAATAGAAAACGCCGAAGTTATTGAAGTTGCCGATAAAACTTGTAATCAGGACAGGTGTTGTTGAAAAGATTACGAACGGCAGCGTTATTTTCACGAACTGTTTCCAGCGGGAAGCACCGTCAATTGCGGCTGCATCGTTAAGCTCGGGATTCATATTGGAAAGAATGCCGGTTGCGAGCAGCATTGAGGTGGGAATGCTTGTCCAGGCGTTAACGAAAAGGCCGATGAGCTTTGCTTTAATGCCTGCATCCATATCAAGAAAGCCTATTGCCTTATGGCCGGCCTGCGTGATGTAGTAGTTGATGGGGCCGCCGTAGCAGAACATGAACTTGAACGCAAGAAGCGTAATAAAGCCCGGAACGGCGTAGGCAACAATGGGGAATGAACGCCAGAAAACCTTGCCCTTGACGCATTTCTTGTTTAAGAGAAGTGCAAGACCGAGGCCTCCGAAGTAATTCACAAACGTTGCGCAGATGGCCCAGATAAAGTTCCAGCCAAGGATTTTTCCGAAGGTCTGCTTGAGTTCCTTAAGGGCAATCAGCTTTTTGAAGCTTTCAAAGCCTGTCCAGTCAACAAGTTTTGGAGGTATGATGTCACCGCCGTAATTTGTGAAGGCAATCAGAATCATGAAAACAATCGGAAGAATGCTGAAAATCACTACGCCCGTGACGGGAACCGCAAGAGCTGCGATGTAAAACTTCTTGTCAAAGAAGGCTGTTACTGCCTGCGGAAAGCTTGGCAATGTTTTGCCTGCGGCAAGTTTCATTTCCGAATCATAGGCATCCCGGATGTTTGAAAGCCAGAAGCCTATTACAAATGCAGTGATTGCATAGGCAATAAGGCCTTTAAGCATCATCATGATGGAATCATCGCCCGCAATGCCGAGCCATGCGTCGCCCTCAACAGTGCCAAGTGTGAAGAAGCCGCGGATGTCGGTAATTCCTGTTGTTACAAGGAAAACGATGTAAGCCGACAGTATCAGCATATACAGAAGACCTTTGATTATCTGCCCCTGGAAGAGCTGCCCAAGACCCATGACAAGCATGGATGCCTTGACTCTCAGGGGCGCTTTTATGTACTTTTTCAGTGTTTTAAATAATTTTTTCATGTCAGCTCAGAAAATCAGTGTGTTAAATATTTTTTTATCGCTCAGAAGAAAAAATGAATTGTTCTGCAGAAAAGCGTGTTGGTACTTTATTTTGCCAGCGTGAAGATAGCGTCGTAAACCTGTTTTGCAACATTGTCAAGTGCGGTCTGAACGGCCTCAACACTTGTGTATTTTTCTGCCTCACCGGCCTCACGGAAGGCATCCTTTGCAATATCGCTCAGGAAGGTGTGAACGGGTGTCCAGACCTGATTGAGCTGCTTTACGGAAGGCATCAGATAGATGCGTCCTTCGGAAAGCGATGTGAAGATTTTCTCTGTTGTACCGCCTGATTCTTTTGCAACATCGCTTCTTGTAGGTGCGATTCCGAGCATATTCATGCGGAGCTTAATCATTTCATAGCTTGTGGCAAAATCAACAAAGGCCATGGAGATTTCTCTGTATTTTGTATATGCGCTGACTCCGTAACCGTTAATACCGCCCATAACCACAGCCTGGACAAAGTCACTGTCTTTCATGGAAGCAGCATCCTTGCTGAAATCGCCGTCTGCGGGCATTTTGGCGGGAACCTCGGTCATTACAAGGTTTTCAACGGCTTTTGCCTTTGCATCTTCAGCAGAAAGGCCGTCTTCCTGATAATGAAGCGCAAGCTTGTTTACAAAAAGAACGTAGGTGTCGGGAGTTGAAACAGCGCAGAAATATGAGCCGTTTGCAAGCTTCTCGTAACGATTTGAAGTGATTGTATCGTCAATGCAGCCTTCGTTCATAAGGCTTGCAAACTGCTTGAAGCCGTAGATTCCCTTTGCAACATTACCTTTGTTCAGGCCGATTTTTTCAGGGTTGTGTGTTCCGTCGGCTTCTTTTTCAAAAACGCTTCCGCCGTATGAGAAAATGAACTCACCGTTCATGTAAAGGTCATTGTAGGAAAGCATGAGGCCGTACTGTGAGTCTTTGCCGGCACTCGGATCGGTATCGCGCAGATACTTGGAATATGCGTAAAGGTCATTCCAGTTTTCAAGAAAATCAGGTGTTCCGTTTTTGTCTCTGTCCCAGTCTGTAAGCGCGTTTGCGGGGAGCATATCCTTGCGGTAGAAGAGCATGGGCTCCTGAATGTTTACAGGCATGCCGCAGATATAGGTTTTGCCGTCAACGTTGATTTTGAAGGCATCCCAGGCGGCCTCCGGAATATATGAGCTGCATTCGAAATTCTCGGTTGTAAGCGGAAGAATATGCTTGTCAGCGGCGTATTTCATGAGAATATCGTTTGCTTGATAGAGAACGTCCGGACCGTACCCGTAAGGGCCGTTCTGCGCAAGATCCGAGTATTCGTCCATATCGGCATCAACAGCCTCAATATTCTGGCCTGCATAGGCCTTATTGAAGGCAGCAAGAAGCTCTGCAAAATAGCCTTCCTTCTTGGCTGTATCGTTTTCAAGTACGCGGATGATTATTTTTTCACCGGTAGGGTTAAGATTTGTTTTGTCTATGCCCGAACCTGTGGGAACGGGTGTGTCTGTTGTTTTACTGCCACAGCCCGCAAGCGAAAGAAGCATTGTGCCTGCAAGCAGAAAAGCCAGGATTTTTTTGATTGATTTATTCATGTAACAGTACTCCTTTGTCCTTCAAAATAACAAAACCTTCGGAATTTACAGTGATTCCGTCAACGGAACCGACTGATTTTGCCGGGTTGATTACAAGCCTGTAGCAGTGCTCCTGTGTTGTACAGGTCATTACAAGCATTCCGTTTTCGGAGGAATAGCGGTAAAGTCCGTCACCAAGCGGCTCTTTTTGACGGAAATCCGAAAGAGCGCGGATGAGTGTATAAATGTCGCTGTATTCGCCCTTAGGATCCGCTTTGTCCCACGGCATGCAGCGTCTGCAGTCGGGGTCATAACCGCCCGGAAGCAGTACCTCCGTGCCGTAATAAATGCACGGCGCTCCCTGATAGAAGAAAAGCATTGCAAGAGCTGATTTCATCAGGCGTCTGTCCTCTTTAACCTGGGTGAAGAAACGCTCCGTGTCATGCGAATCAAGAAGGTTCAGCATCATTTTGTTAATGCCTTCTTTGTTGCGCATAAGCAGTTCGTTAAGGCGGAATGCAGTTTTTTCGGCATCAGCCGCACCAAATGCGAATAAGTCAAGAGCGGCCTTTGTGAAGGAATAGTTCATAATGCCGTCATACTGGTCACCGCGCAGGTTTCTGTAGGCATCATGCCAGTTTTCACCTATTATGACCGCATCACTTTTCGCGGCTTTTACGGCTTTTCTGAACTCACGCCAGTATTCCTGGCTGATTTCGTCCGATACGTCAAGACGCCATCCGTCTATATCATAATCCTTTATGTAGTGAACGGCAATATCTGTTAGGAAATTGCAAACGGAAGGATTCGAAGTGTTGAGCTTGGGCATGTACCGGCAGGTGGCAAACTGTTCGTAGTTTCCTTTGGTTTTATCGGCCTTGTCACCGTGAATAATGAACCAGTCAAAGTATTCTGACCTGCGGCCGTTTGCAACAACATCTTCAAACTGGGGCAGGCGGTCACTTACATGGTTGAATACGGCATCAAGCACAATACGGATTCCGCGGCTGTGAGCCTCTGCGATGAGTTCGCGCAGATCATCATTTGAGCCAAATTCGGGGTCGACCGTGTAGTAATCGGAAATATCGTATTTGTGGTTGGAAATTGATTTGAAAACCGGAGTAAGGTAAATAACGTTTACCCCAAGATTTCTGATATAATCAAGCTTTTCGGTGATGCCTTTAAGGTCACCGCCGGCAAAGGATTTGGGAGTAGGCCTGTCACCCCATTTCATGGTGATGTAGGAGTCATCTTTTTTTGTATTTCCACGGTTGAAACGGTCCACAAAAATCTGGTAGAAGACGGCGGATTTCATCCATTCAACGGGCTTTACAATGTCGGCATTGTTGATATACGGATACTGGAAAAAGTTATAATATCCGAGCTTGAAATTGTAGGTTTCGCTTGGACCGTCCTCACTGAAATAAAGGGTTTCGTCCTGCGCTTCAATCAGGAAAACGTAGGCCAGACGCGTATCGGTGAGTGTAAGCCTTGCCTCATACCAGTCAAAAAGCTCATTTGAGTAAGCCTTTTCCATGGGAACGGAGAGCTGCGAAAGAGCAATGTTATATTTGCTTTCATAGACAACGGAAACCCTGAGAGCATCACCTTTGGCAGTGCGAAGACGGAGAACCATTTCGTGCTGCGAAACAGGGAAGCAGTAAGGGGAATCCTGAATATGCAGAAGTGCGTGTTTGTTCATGGTTATAATTAAGGACGGCGGGTTTTCTGCCTGCCGCCCTTGTCCTTTGTGATTATAAACTGTATTTTATGGGGAACGTTTATGTAGCCGGGGCGCGGAACCGCACCTCTGCATTATTTTGTGATTGTAAGGGTGAGATTTTCAGCATCTACCGTGAAGGTGTAGGTGCCTGCTTCTTTAACCTTTACGTTGTATGCATCTTCAAGAAGAGCCTTGGAAGCATCATCCTTAACAGCTGTTGAGTTCATGCCGATGCCGGTGTCTGTGCCGTTTTCCCAGAGCATGAAATAAAGCTCGGTACCTGCTGCAAGTTCCTTTGTTCCTGTGTAGGTGAAGGTTCCTTCATTTCTCTTAAGTTCGATGTTTTCTGACCAGTCAGCAACCCAGCTGCCCTTCATGAAGGCCTGTGTGTTGTCATTAGGAACATAAGGTGTGGGTTCGTCTGCGGGATCTGCGGGAGCAGCATCTCCGTTGCGGGTGATGGTGATAATGTCCTGCTTTGCGTCACCGGGATCTGTTGTAATGGTGATGGTGTAATTGCCGTCCATAAGAACGGATACATTTGATTTGTCCTTGTCACCGCTCAGACCGCCGCCGCTTTCAAACATTTCTGCATCAGGCTTTGTGAAGAGACCGTAGCCCTTCTGACCGTCCCACTGCCAGTCATAGATAAGCTGGAACTTGTCATCTTTATAAAGGTCAAGTGTAATTGAAAACTCGTTCTTGTTACCGGTGGGCTTGAGCTGGCAGAGTTCCTTGCCTGCTGCGTCAACAGAAGCGCCTGCCCATGCGGATGTTTTAAGAACCTTGCTTGTGCCTTCACCAACGATGTACCATGATCTTGTGTCATCAGCTACGGCATTTGATTTGAAGGAACCGAAAAGCTTTGTGTCGCTGTTGAAAGTAGCTGTTTTAAGGTCTTTTTTACTTACTTCAATGAATGTGGGAGTTGAGAACCAGTCCTGAAGAGTATAGCCTTCAAGCTGCTCGAACTTTTCATAATCCTTTAAGGTTTCGCCCTTGTAAGCCTTGATTTCACCAAGAAGTGTTTCACCGTTATAGAAGCTGACAGTGATTTCTTCTTTGGGAGCACTTGTAGGCTCAGGTGATGCGGTTGGTGCGTCTGTAGCTGTTTCTTTGTTGCATGCGCAAAGACCGATAACAGCCAGAACGCAGATTAATAATGCGAATAATCTTTTTTTCATAACAAATCTCCTTTTTTAGTCGCTTAAAACATGATTTACTTAAGCGGTTAAGTTAAACGCTTAAGTGGATAATAACACGAAGCGTAAAATCTGTCAATATGCTATTGACAAATAAATTGGGGACATATATAGTATAACTTAAAATTAAGTTGAACGATAAGGCATTTATATAACAAAAAAGCGGTTTGAAAGAGTTGCACATTTGTTAAATTAAGTGGAGCTTTCTAAGAATTAATAGTGAGGCTTGCCGACATTATAAATCAGGTGAAACGCTCTAAGAATTAATAGTGAGGCTTGCTGACATTATAAATCAGGTGAAACGCTCTAAGAATTAATAGTGAGGCATGCAACATTATAGATCAGATGGAGCGCTCCGGAAGAAAATTATAGTAAAAATTGCAATAATGTAAAACAGGTGACAGAAAATGAACACAGAAGAGAACAATAAAAAAGTTACGGCAAAAGATGTGGCACGTGAGGCGGGCGTATCGGTTGCGACCGTATCGTACGTTATGAACGGGCGTACAGACCAGAAAATTCCCGCCGGAACACGCAAAAGAATTCTTCAGATAGCCAATCTTATGAATTATGTGCCTTCGCATGCGGCAAAAAGCCTTGCGACGGGCAGAAATAACGCAATAGGCATTTCATACACCCTGTCGGGCGTTGTGACGCGTGATGCGCATATCCTGACTTTCTCGAATATGCTGATTGAGCGCCTGA
The DNA here is from genome assembly GCA_045627185.1 of Lachnospiraceae bacterium. Lineage (GTDB taxonomy): Bacteria > Bacillota > Clostridia > Lachnospirales > Lachnospiraceae > SZUA-448. The sequence continues at coordinate 7,680 of JAZQNE010000124.1, read as the reverse complement.
ACCGCATGAAATATGATGTTACCTTCATTCCGGCGCATAAGACGGAGGAGGGCCTTCCGATTAACAGGAATATTGACGCAATCATCGCCATAGATCTGAACCATACGGATTTCAGAAGTCTTGCGGACAACTATCTTGTGCCTGTTATCTGCGTTGACATGAAGGTGAATGATGAGCTGTTTTATCAGATTTATGAGGATGTTCCGTTCCTTGTGGAAAAGGCGCTGATTGCGCTTGGCAATCCAAAGAAGTGCTATTTTGTTTATGATTCTTTTGAAAATGCAAATTATGAGCAGTTCATTTTGGAACTTCCGAAGGGCGTTTTTCCGCTTAAACACAGGGAAATTACAGGAAAAACAGCAGCATCGCTTTCAAAAGAACCGGTTATAGCTTTCGGTGGATTTTTAGCCATGAATCTGCTACAATATGTAGACGGCACAAGACTTTGCGCAATTGTTTCCGAGCAGGAAAAGCAGCTCCTGCCGGAAAATGTCTACGTGATGCTTGATAATTGCGATAAAAAGGCGAATCTGACCATGAACATTGTTATGAACGCCCTGAAGCGTAATTTTGAGGTTACACATGACCACAAGGTCAGATGAAATGCCCGGGGCTGCACATAACTGCAGGGCCGGATGAAATGTCTTAGGGAAAGGGTTCGGATATGAAAGATAAAAAAATCACAAAAATGCTGTTTATCAGCCTGCCGCTTGCTGTTGTCAGTGCGGTCGGACTTATTCTGTATGAGAATTATGCTAAAAACCTTAAGATTGCAACAGATTTTATTCTGATTGAGCTGATGGCAATTACCGCAATCCATGCAATCTGTGTTTTGGCAGTTTTCTTCTGTACAAAGCATTCAATCAGACCGGATGTCCGTGCGAAAAATACTGTTAATTCGCGCTATGCACGTACGGAGAAAGTTTTCAATCCATATAAGGCATACGGCTTTTCCGCGCTTGTAATTGGGGCAATGCTTACGGTGTCATCCGTGATTATGCTCTTTTGCGGAACGGACATAGTTGCACTTGTCGGGTATTACATGATTGTTTTCGGCATCCCGTCAGTGCTGCTTCTGCTGCTTCTTGATTATATTGCGAAAAAAGTGAGGATTTGAAAATGAGTGAAGCTGATAATCTTTCAGGCCTTACCCTGACACAGCAGGTACATGCCGTAACAGAGGATGTGCCGCATCTTATTGCCAATCTGGCCAATACAGCATCTTTGATTTTCCATTATTATGACCGCCTGAACTGGGCCGGATTCTATCTTCTAGAGGACGGAAAGCTTGTACTTGGGCCTTTCCAGGGCAAGGTTGCATGCATTGAAATTGCAATCGGTAAGGGCGTTTGCGGAACAGCTGCACAGCGTGATGAAACCGTGGTTGTAGATGATGTCCACTGCTTTTCCGGCCATATCGCCTGCGATTCTGATTCGGAATCTGAAATTGTAATCCCTATTCATAAAGATGGGAAACTGTTTGGTGTTCTGGATATTGACAGCCCGGTGAAGAGCAGGTTTACCGGGAAAGAGAAGACAGAGCTTGAAGAAATGGTGAAGGTGCTTGAGGGGGCGCTGTTATGAACAAATATTGTCATTTGCCTTTGGATTTTTTCACTGCTGATGGCTGCTACTCTTTCAACCGTATGTCTTTTGTCCGCAAAAATGAAACAAAACATAAATAAACTGTTATAATTCAAAAGCCGCTCCTTCTGCGCGAAGGGCGGCTTTTGTCAGTGGTGAGCATAACGGTTGATCACCGTCTCTTACTCGATTATTCGGTAAACAGTTCCGGAAAGTGCTCCGGAAGGTCTTCATTGGAAATTACCATACCAAGGCACAAAGGCTTGCCGTTTGCATGCTGCATGCTCCTGAGCAGCCCGCCAAAGCATGCAGGATTGTCGGAACGAATGACTCTTACAAGCATTTCAAGTACCATACCTGTAAGAGAGATTGGCTGAAGACTTGAAAAATAGAAGTTTTTACCTGCTCCGCATATTTTGCTGACCTTGTTCCAATAACCTGTCAGTATGCGCATAAAGCGGGTTTTAATGGTTAAATCGTCATGAAGGTCTGAAAATGATTCGGTAGTGGCAATCAGTTCATCATCATTTTGCGTAAAACGGATATGCATTTTCAAATGATTTATATCAGTAAAAAATCCGGCATTATTAATTTTGATATTATCCGGATTGTATGAAAAGCCGATATAAAAACAATATGCGTTTCCATTTAATTCGAATTGATTTTTCGAACTGATTTCTGTACCATCACTGTTGCAGTCCGCGTGCAGAGTGTCCGAGAAAACATATTCGTCACGGTCGGTGGAAAAATCACAGAACCTGTAAAAGGTAATAGCTGCTGATACAAGCTCGAAGATATGACGACATGCGAACATATTCTTGTTCCTGAAAACAGTGTTGTCTTTGTCAAATGACATACCAACAAGGTATTTGTTCACAAGTCTGTTTAAGCATTCGGGCCTGCAGAATGGCCCCTGCGAGCCACTGAAGTCCTCAGAAAGAGTGGCAGCGGTAACAATACCGTCAGAATTAAGCGTGATTTCAAGGATGGAATAGAACTTTAATGTGGTTCTGATCATGTCAATCATTGAACACTGCCAGGCAGTTATCTGCTTGTCTGAACCGCGTTTTTCAATGCGAACGGTTGAGGTTCTCTTGACAATCCCTTCGTCAAGAACATAATCCTTAATCAGCCTTTTATCTTTTTCCCCCATAGTTAAATAACCTTCCCAAAGTTATTTTTTATAATACGCAAGTTTACTGACCTTACAGGCTTTCAGTACATAAAACAGTATAAAATACATAATATAACTTGTCAATATGTGAAGTTATTTTTGCTAAATATGATTGACAATAATCATGATAATACGTACAATTATAGATGGCAAGCGAGTTTAGCCCATTTGGAGGTAGGTTTTTGAAATTTCGGATTGTGAAAAAAATAATCAGGTATATTAAATTACCGGGTGATGATGCACGTGAAAAGGCCATCATGAAAAAAGCCGCAGTTATTATATATCTGGGATTGGCAATAGTATGTTTTTGCCTGACTATTTTGAATATTCAGCATCGGAATCTCTTTATGTCCTGCTCTACGCTGGGACTTACTTTGGGAATGCTTGCAGCTGCCTTTTTGCAAAAAAAAGGCAAATCAAAAACAGCTTCGATTCTTGCAGCCACCCTGTGTATGTTTATGTGCAGTGTATATGCTGTAATTGGCGGAAACGACGGGTTTGCTATTCTTTGGATTATGCTTGTTCCGATTGCTGCAATGGAACTTTTCGGGCTCCAGCTTGGTTTGGCAGTTAGCCTATATTTTCAGATTTTTCTTATTGCTCTGTTTTATACACCTCTTCGGAACATTGTTAAGGCTTCTTATTCGGAAACCTTTATGGACCGTTTCCCAATTTTGTATTTTGCGGATTTGGCGTTGTCTTTTGCTTTGATGGTTCAGAAGCACATTGTCCAGGTACGTCAGTTGAATTATGGAATGAAACTGCAAAAGGCGGTTCGCGATGAGCATAACCGTGTGAAGGACATATCAATTCAAACAATTATGTCAATCAGTAATGCAGTCGATGCAAAGGACACATATACGCAGGCACATTCAAAAAGAGTTGCTGAATATGCCCGTCGAATTGCCAAAGCTGCGGGAATGCCAAATAGTAAAGTTGAGGAAATTAAGGAGATTGCTCTTCTTCATGATATTGGTAAAATTGCCGTAAGTGATTCGATTCTGAATAAGCCGGGACGGCTTACGAAGGAAGAATTTGAAATTATGAAAACACATACAACCGCAGGCGCGGCAATTCTTAAGGATCTTACTATTTTGAAGAATGTTGATCTTGGCGCTAAATACCACCATGAAAGGTATGATGGAACCGGTTATCCGAATGGGTTAAAGGGTGAAGATATTCCTCTTGAGGGAAGAATAATCGGACTTGCAGATGCATTTGACGCTATGAATTCAGACCGTGTTTACAGAAAACACCTGTCACCCAGAACCATACATAAAGAACTTGAGAAGGGCAGCGGTACGCAGTTTGACCCGCAACTTGTTGAAGCATTTCTGCCCATTGCGGACGAATTGATGAATTACAGAGCAAGAAAGCCTAAAAATGTGTCATAAGAGCTGTTTGGTGCAATTAATGAAGAGAAGTGAGTCATATAATCGGGAATGCTGTTTAGGGACACAGGCGCTTAAAGAAACAATAAGGTAATTTAAGGGACAATCAGTTTGCTGAAACTGATTGTTCTTTCTGAATTTACCATAACTTGGTTGATTAAAAATTTTTCAAGGTAAGGTTTTTTTTCGTTACCTTATAGAATTTAAAAAGGCTTTTTTTAAGGTAGATGAAAAAAGCGAGTTTAAGAAGATTACCATAATTATTGACTCAATGAAAAATAAAACGGTAAATTTGATTGGTTTTCGGGCAAAGAAAGACATTCAACTGTACTCGTCTGCAAGTTTTGAGAAAAAAAGCCCTTGGAAAGTCGGGAAATTACCTTAAGGCTGACAAGTTTCAAAAGAAGTAAGGTAAAATTTTAAAATGTCAAAAAATGACTTACCATAAATAAGAATATATTTATATTCTTAAGGTAAGGCTTTTTTTGCTACCATAAAAAAATCAAAAAGGCTTTTTTTAAGGTAAATTCCCGGCTGCTGCGACAGCCGGGAATTACATACAGGCATGGAGGCGAGTGCCGAGACCTGATGGCGTGGAAACCTGCAGAACATATGATGTCTTAAACCAGCAGAACCGTCCCCACTGACTCTACTTAATATGCGAAATTTTGGGTTGATATTTTCCTGATTTCTTGGTAAGATATTGGGCGGTAATTTTTAGATTTGGGGGTCGGGCAGTGCCCGGTTTGAAAAGATGAAGAGAAAATTATTTAAGTTAAGTACCCTTGTTGTTATGCTTGCTTTTGCAATGCTTCTTGTGGCTTGTGACAAGAACGGAAATGAAGTAAGTCCTACAAATCCTCCGGTTGATGCTCCTTCGGACGCACCTACAACCGCACCTGAAGACAAGCCTACAGGTGCCCCTACAGATACACCTGCAGCACCTACAGATGTTCCCGCAACACCTACACCGGTGCTTCCTGATGTAACTCCGGATGACTTTGACCCGATAGATTTTCTGGGCGACTGTGTTTGGTGCGGAGATTCGGTTCTTGCACATTATGAGTGGAAAGGCCCTTACTGCAGAGAAGAACTGTTTGGCAAGTTTAGCCAGAGTAATTGGCTTGTAAGCATCAGTAATGCGGCACGTCTGGCTGTTTCAGATGAGGGTCATGCAGAAGAGCCTGTTTACAAAGGCGAAACAGCAAAACTCTGGAAGGTTATTCCCCAACTTGAAAAAAGCAGAGTAATGATGTTCTTTGGCCTTAATGACATAGGACCTACCGGCGTTGATAAATTTATGGAGAATTATGATGCTTTGATTAATAAAGTTCTGGCAGCTGCTCCTGATGTAAAGATTTATCTTATGTCTCTGACTCCTGTTCTTGAAGGAAAAGAAGTTTTTCATGATGACGGTTCGGGACTTAATAATGTAAACGTTATGGAAGCAAACCGCAGGATTGAGGCATATGCTAAAGAAAAAGGTTTTGGCTTTATTGATGTTGCAACACCTTTCAGAAATGAAAACAATGCCATGAAACCTGAGTACTCTGACGGAACGAACGTACATATTAGGTTGGACTATGCTGACAAGAACAAAAAGCTTTTTTCAACTGATGATTATAATGTAGCCCCCTACCTGATTTGGGACGATATTCTGGTTCAGTACGCTAAGGAACAGCTTATGGAAGAATATCTTGACACATTCAGATAATTCTTTTCCAAGCACATTTAAGGGCATTTGCCCGGGAGATATATTATGAAAAAAATTATTGCTGCCGTTCTTGCGGCTGTATTGTGCTTTGCAGCACTTGTTGGCTGCGGAGAGCAGAAAACCTCACTCAGTCCCAAGGAAACACTTAAAGAAATGACTGATAAGGTCACATTTGAATCTGCCATGATAGACCTTGGCGATGAGCAGATTGAAAATCAGTTCGGCTACACAACAGATGATTATGCAGAGGGCGTATTTGCGCAGAGCGAGGACGTTCTTAAGGCAGAATTCATTATCATTATGCAGCTTAAAGACAAAGCAAAAGCTGATGAAGTAAAGCAAAAACTTGACCGGTACATTGAAGAAAGAATTCAGGTATTCGGCTCATATATGCCCGATCAGGTTCCCGTACTTGAAAAAGCAGTTGTTGTTGAAAAAGGAAACTATGTTTACCTGATTTCATCGGAAAAGGTTGATGAACTGAAGAAGATTGCGGAAGAATGCATCAGATAAGTTTCTGACACGAAAGCTTGAGAAATGCATCGGATAAGCAACTGAAGAGTTAAATATAGACGGAGCAATTATGGTTTTTAGCAGTCTGATTTATTTGTTCTTTTTCTTTTCGCTATTTTTAGCGCTATATTTTGTTTTACCAAAGCAGTGCAGAAATTATGTACTGCTTTTCTTCAGTTTAGTCTTTTATGCATGGGGCGAGCCTGTTTACATTCTGCTGATGCTGGGCGTGACGTTTTCGGATTATCTGCTCGGAAGGCTTATGCAGCGCGTGGATGACAAACCCGGCAAGCGCAAAGCCTGCCTTATTGCATCAATAGTAATTGACCTTTCAATTCTCGGATTTTTCAAATATGCGGATTTCTTTATTGGAAGCGTAAACGGAATATTCAAGACAAATCTTCCGCTTGCGAATATTGCGCTTCCCATAGGAATCAGCTTCTTTACATTCCAGACACTCAGCTACACAATTGACCTTTACCGCCGTGAAGTTACGGCAGAGAAGAATTATTTTGAGTATCTGATGTACGTATCGATGTTCCCCCAGCTTATAGCCGGGCCGATTGTGCGTTATTCAACGGTTCGTGATGAGCTCCATTCACGCGTGATTACGCAAAAGGACTTCTTTGACGGAGTTGAGCGATTTGTATACGGCCTTCTGAAAAAGGTGCTCCTTGCCAACCGCCTTGGTCCGCTTTGGGATACGGCAAAGGCAACCGCTCCGGGCAACATGACCGTTGTATTTGCATGGCTTGGCGCAATCACCTTTACACTTCAGCTTTATCTTGATTTTTCAGCATACAGCGATATGGCAATCGGCCTTGGAAAGATGATGGGCTTCAACTTTATGGAGAACTTCATTTACCCGCTCAGTGCCGATTCCGTCACGGATTTCTGGCGCCGCTGGCACATTTCGCTTTCCACGTGGTTCAGGGATTACGTTTACATCCCGCTCGGCGGAAACAGAAAGGGCACTGCAAGACAGATTCTCAACATCGCAATCGTATGGTTTTTGACAGGAATGTGGCACGGAGCATCGTGGAATTACGTGCTCTGGGGCGTATATTACGGTGTGCTGCTCTGCCTTGAAAAGTTCGTCTTTGGAAAACTCTTAAAGAAGGCACCGGCGTTTTTACGCCATCTGTACCTGATTGTAATTGTCGTACTTGGCTTCACACTGTTCGCAATTGAGGATTTCCCCGTACTCGGAGGATATCTCCGTGCCATGTTTACGGGCTGCGGAGGCTTTGTTAACAGCGATATTCTGTATTATCTGCAGAATTACGGTTTTGTGCTTGCTGTGG
>JAZQNE010000123.1:0-11519 GCA_045627185.1 Lachnospiraceae bacterium | reverse complement strand
ACATCTGCAGCAGGTACCGTTGAATGTAAGTTCTGGGGTATCGGCGGTGACGGCACCGTAGGTGCTAACAAGAATTCGACAAAGATTATCGGTGACTACACCGACAAATACATTCAGGCATACTTCCAGTACGACTCCAAGAAGACCGGCGGTATCACCATTTCACATCTTCGTTTTGGTGACAAGCCCATCAAGAGCCCGTACTACATCAACCAGGCTGACCTTGTTGCATGTCATCAGCAGTCCTACATCATCAAGGGCTACAAGATGGTTCAGGACGTTAAGCCCGGTGGTATCTTCCTTATCAACTGCCAGTGGTCAGACGAAGAACTCGGCGAGCACCTTAATGCAGAAGCTAAGAAGTACATCGTAAAGAACAACATCAAGGTTTACACAATCGACGCTGTTGATATCGCAGGTAAGATTGGTCTTGGCAAGAGAACATCAACCGTTCTTCAGTCCGCATTCTTCACACTTGCAAACGTTCTCCCTGCTGCTGAGGCAATTCAGCACATGAAAGAGAAAGTTGTTGCCAAGTTCTCAAAGAAGGGCCAGGAAGTTGTTGACATGAACTGCCAGGCTATCGATCAGGGTAAGGATGCTCTTCATCTTGTAGAAATTCCTGCAAGCTGGGCAAATCCCGAAGCTGATGCTCCCGCTAAGAAGCTCACGGGCCGTGCTGCTACCGTTGAGATGGTAGAAAAGCTTATGAACCCTATCGCTCTTATGGATGGCGACAGCCTTCCCGTATCTGCATTTGCAGACAGAGCTGACGGTCAGTTCGAACTCGGCGCTGCTGCTTATGAGAAGCGTGGTACAGCCGTTATGGTTCCCGAGTGGGATGCAACCAAGTGTATTCAGTGTAACAACTGTGCATTTGTCTGCTCACATGCTACAATTCGTCCTTACATGCTCAGTGCTGACGAAGTTGCAGCTGCTCCTGCAAACATCAAACTTGCTGACACCAAGCCCAAGGCTTCCGAATACAAGTTCACAATGTCAGTTTCACCTCTCGACTGTATGGGATGCGGCGAGTGCGTAACCGTATGTCCTCCCGCTGTACAGGCTATCAAGATGGTTCCTCAGGAAACACAGCTTGATGAGCAGCCCGTATTTGATTACCTTGTTGCTAACGTTGGCCGCAAGGCTGAGGCTCCCGCTGAGAACACCGTTAAGGGTTCACAGTTCAACCAGCCTCTGCTTGAGTTCTCAGGCTCATGTGCAGGTTGTGCAGAAACCTCATACGCTCGTCTTATTACACAGCTCTTCGGTGAGCAGATGTACATCTCCAACGCTACCGGTTGTTCATCAATCTGGGGCGGTCCTGCTGCTACATCACCTTTCACAGTAAACAAAGACAGCGGTCGCGGTCCCGCATGGGCTAACTCACTGTTCGAAGATAACGCTGAGCACGGTCTTGGTATGGAACTCGGCCAGAAGGTTCTCCGTGAGCAGGCTATCGCTAAATTAAATGAAATCGCAGCTTCTGAGAAGGCTCCTGAGAGCACAAAGGCTGCTATCGCTAAATTCCTTGAAACAAAGGACAGCACAAAGGAAAATCCTGCAGCTGCTAAGGCTCTTATCGCTGAACTCGAGAAGAACGCTGCTAACGGATGTGAACTTTGCGCAGAAGTTCTTGAGAAGAAGCAGTATCTCTCCAAGAAGTCCGTATGGATCTTCGGTGGTGACGGTTGGGCATACGATATCGGTTTCGGCGGCCTTGACCATGTACTTGCTTCCGGTGAGAACGTAAACGTTATGGTATTCGATACAGAAATGTACTCAAATACAGGCGGCCAGGCATCCAAGGCTTCCAACATCGGTGAAGTTTGCCAGTTCGCTGCTGCAGGTAAGGAAGTTGGCAAGAAGTCACTTGCTGAAATCGCTATGAGCTATGGTTACGTTTACGTAGCACAGATCGCTCTTGGTGCTAACCCTGCACAGGCTGTTAAGGTTCTTACCGAGGCTGAAGCTTACAACGGACCTTCACTCATCATTGGTTACGCTCCTTGTGAACTCCACGGAGTTAAGGGCGGCATGAATCACTGCCAGGATGAAATGAAGAAGGCTGTTGCTGCAGGTTACTGGAACCTCTTCTCCTTCAATCCTGCACTTAAGGCAGAAGGAAAGAATCCTTTCACACTGACCTCCAAGGCCGGCGATGATACATATCAGGATTTCCTTAACAATGAGACACGTTACACCTCACTTAAGGTTAAATTCCCTGAGAGAGCAGAGAGACTGTTTGCTGAGTCAGAGAAGGCTGCAAAGGCTCGTTATGATCACCTTATGAAGCTTGTTGAACTCTACAAATAATTCAAAGCCCGTAAATAATTAAATCTTAGGCTGTAAGTCAACTTACAAGGTTGATTTACAGCCTATTTTTTTGTGTTTTTGGTCCTAGTTTTATTGACATATATTTTGTTTAATGGCATAATATAAATTACCTATATAATGTGCTTTTGTATGCGTTCATTTACCTATGGAAAGGCTATGGCGGTTATGGAAAAGAAAAAAAAGGATTTTCGGCATGTTATAAATACGGGCGGGCGACCCATATTTATTACATTAAGCGTATTTCTTTCAATTTCCCTTCTCCTTGCACTTGTTCTGGTTTTTATTAACAGGGAAAACACATTGGTATTCATATTTTCGTTGCTTGCGGCAGTTGTTGTATTCGGCTGCTGGCTTTTGTTGACGGTTTATCGAATCAAGGCAACCAAAATACGTGATGTTGCTTTCATTGACAACGTTACGGGAGCGTGGAACCGAAACTATTTTGACCTTGAAGCTGAAAAAATGATTAAGGCGGCTCCTCCGGGAACATATGTCTTTATTACTCATGATATAGAGGATTTTGCTCTTATCAATCAGTTTTACGGCGTAAATGTAGGAAATGAGACTCTTAGCTTTTTTGCCAAGATTTTTGGTTCATGTGTTTCGGAAGATGAACTTTTCTGCCGTCACACAAACGATATTTTCAATGCCCTTGTTAAGGTACGCGATCGCGATCAGATAGAAAAAGCTTACAAGAAATTTTCGGATGAACTGGCAACCTTCAGCGAATCAAAGTTTAGCCGGAGAAACAGTATGCAGTTTTTCCTGAAAGCAAAAATAGGTATTTACAAGATTGATAACCCTAATGAATCCATTCTGAAAATCCGTGATAAAGCGAATATGGCCAAGAAAGCAAAGGACGGGGTAATTGCCCTTGATCACCTGACTTATTCTTTCTATTCGGATTATGCAATGAATGAAAGAAGACATCGCAAGGATGTTGAAAACCGTATGGAAACGGCTCTTGCCGATGGTCAGTTCCAGCCTTATTTCCAGCCCAAGCTTGACCTGAAAACGGGAACCGTTGTGGGGGCAGAGGCGCTTGTACGCTGGGTTGATCCGAAAAACGGCGTTGTTCCGCCTTCTGATTTCATCCCGGTGTTTGAAGAAAACGGTTTTGTAAAACGTATAGACCTGTTCATCTTTGACAAGGCCTGCGAATGCATAAAAAATTGGATAAATAAAGGTTGTACGCCTGTAAAGATATCAACAAACTTCAGCAGACTTCATCTTGAAGATGACGATTTTGTAGCGAAGCTTGTTGAGATAAAAGATCATTATGGCATTCCTTCCGAATATCTTGAAATCGAACTGACTGAAACGGTTATTTTTTCTGACCTTGAACGTACAAATGAGATGACAAGCAAGGCGCATAAGGCCGGCCTTTCCTGCTCAATTGACGATTTTGGAAACGGTTATTCATCGTTGAATATGCTTTCAGACATGAAGGCAGATACAATCAAACTTGACCGTGCATTTTTCGGAAGAAACAAAGAACTTGGAAACCGCAGGGAGAGCGTTATCCGTGCCATGATTTCCCTTGGACATGAACTTGGGCAGACCATTGTTGCGGAAGGCGTTGAACACAGTGAACACATGGCTTTCCTTAAGTCCGTGGGCTGTGACCAGGTTCAGGGTTACTATGTTGCGAAGCCTATGCCGCTCAGTGATTTTGAATCAAAATATATCCATTGATATTCTGCAAAAAGGAAGTTTTAATTTATGCTTGATGAAAAAAAAGTCCGGCTCATGACGAAAATGTCGATTTATGAGAAACGTGACGGAAAACATGATATAAAGCTGGCTAAGTACTTTAAGTCCGATTATGTTCATTACCAGCTGCTGCGTGTAATAGTAGCGGTAACGTTCGGTTATCTGATGCTGCTTTTTCTTGCTGCTATTTATAAATCGGACTATCTGATTGCTGAGGCCGTAACCCTTGATTATGCTGCAATCGGAAAGAAGATACTTATAATTTATGTCGGTCTGATAGTCGGGTTTGGTTTTCTTGCCGTTATAGGATATTCCATAGCTTATACGGTATCCAGAAAACGTCTTTCAAATTACTACAATCTGCTTAAAAAGCTAAAGAAAATCTATGTTGAGGAAAATACTTCTGCCGGTGAAACTGTTGAAGCAGAAGGGAGGAACGAAAAATGATAATGGCTATTCTCGAATTTAGAGCAAAGGTGTGCGCTCTTTATCAGAAATTTCAATATGCGATTGACCTGATATTCAAATTTTTTGTTTCCTTCTTTGTACTCAAAATTTTGAATTCGGTTATCGGATACAATCCTAAACTCTGCCAGACTTATATTGTCGGTGCACTCAGTATTCTCTGTGCATTTACTCCTGCTGCCTTTCTGGCTTTTGTCTGCCTTGCGCTTACGGTAATCCATGTATATGCGGTAAACCAGGTTCTTGCGGTATTTGTTGCGGTAATCCTTGTGGTTCTGTACTGCTTTTTCCTGCGTTTTTCACCGAAACATGCTTATATCATGATTGCAATGCCAATCATGGAAATGTTCGGTATCCCTTGCTTTGTTCCGTTAATGGCAGGACTTACAACCGCCCCTGTAACCATTTTCCCTATGGCATGCGGTATTTTCTTCAAGTATCTGCTTGATGTAACAAAAGACAGTGTTTCCATTATGGTTGACCTTACAAACCTTGATACAGACAACCTTCTTCTGCTTGTTCTGAAAATTGTAGATGACCTTTTCAAGAGAAAAGAAATGTTGTATCTGATGGCTCTTTATGCAGCTGTTGAGCTTGTGGTATTTATCATTCGTGTCCTCAAATTCAACTTCTCCTTTGAAATTTCAATTTTCATGGGCGTTGCTGTGAATATCCTTGGAAACCTGCTTTTTGCAAGCAAACTCAAGACAGGCGTTCCTACAGGCAAAATGGTTTTGTTCTCAATCATTGCGGGACTGCTTGTAATGCTTATTTACTCATTCATCCGCATTCTTGACTATACTGCCGTTGAGCGTGTTCAGTTCGAGGATGATGATTATTATTACTATGTACGTGCCGTACCGAAAATCAAGACAGCACTTCCCAAGCTCAAGGTACGCAGCCTTGATTCCGAGTCTTATTTTGAAGCAAGCATGGCAAATGAGGACTTTGAGTATGTTGATGATCCTTACACGGATCCTGAAACCGGTGAAGTTCTTAAGCCCGAAATGGTTTCAAAGAAATATGCAAAGAAGATGGCAAAGGCTGACCGCAAGAGTCCTTTTGCCGGTATAAAAGCCTTTTTTGCAAAGCTTTTCACCAAAAAAGAAAAACAGGAAAACAAAAAAGAAAGCAAAGTCGTTTTCGCAGATGATGACGATGAATCGGAAGAAGATACCGAATTCCCTGAAGAAACAGGCAATGAAGAAATTGACGGCGAAGCTCCTTCATCCGATGATTTCGATGATGATGACGATGATGATGACGATATAAAATAACTGATTTCTGCAGAGGAAAAAACGTATGTGGGATAGAATCGTACAGTTTTTCAGAAACTTCGTAAGCCGTGTGGCTTTTCCGACAATACGGGTTACGGATGTAATTGAAATCCTGCTGATGGCCATTCTGGTCTACAACATTGTAAAATGGGTAAAACGTACAAGAGCCTGGATTATCGTAAAGGGTCTTGCTGTTTTGCTGGCCGCCTGGATTTTGGCTTATATCTTCAATTTTAATGTTATCCTCTGGATTTTTGCAAAGACAATTACAGTAGGAATTACAGCTCTTATCATTCTGTTCCAGCCTGAGTTCAGAAAGGCTCTTGAGAAGCTTGGTCAGAAGAACGTGATGAATAAGTTTTTCACCTTCCATGAAAATGAAAAAGAACTGTTTTCCGACCATACACTTGACGAACTGTCAAGAGCCACTTATGAACTTGCAAGAAACAAGACAGGTGCTCTGATAGTAATTGAACAGGACGTTTCCCTGACTGAATATATTAAAACCGGTATCGATATTGACGCTATCGTAAGCAGTCAGCTCCTTATCAATATTTTTGAACATAATACACCTCTTCACGACGGTGCCGTAATTATCCGCGGGGACCGTGTTACATCCGCAACATGTTATCTGCCTCTTTCTGATAACATGAAGCTTTCCAAGGAACTTGGAACACGTCACAGAGCCGGAATCGGACTTTCAGAGATAACAGATGCATTTGTAATTATTGTATCTGAAGAAAACGGTAAAGTATCAGTCGCACAGCACGGTGAAATTTCAAGAAACATCGGCAGCGATATACTCCGAAGCAAACTGCGTATCACACAGAACAAGACGCAGGAGGAAGGCAATCTTCAAAAGTTTGTATCTAAATTCAAAAAGGGAAAAGTTGCGAAAAAGTCATGAAAGAACGGTTAACTAGAAACATAGGAATGAAAATAGTGTCAATCGTGATTGCGTTTGTCATCTGGATTATTATCCAGGGAATGATTGATCCTGTCACGACTGTTACTGTCAGCGATGTTCCGGTGGAACGTCTTAATGAAGATGTTCTGGAATCTGCCGGCAAACTGATTGAGGTTGAATCAGGCGATTCAGTTAAGGTTAAAGTGCGCGCAAAACGTTCAATAGCAAATAACCTAAGACAATCGGATTTTTCTGCAATTGCTGATATCACAAATAAAAATGAACTTAACTCGGTTCCGATTACCGTATCCTGCAAAACGCATGATGACAATGAAGTTGAAGTTATCAGCTATGCGACTGCCGATGGTACATCAATGCTGCATCTTTCGCTGGTTGACCTTGGTTCACAGAGCTTTGCTGTTTCAATCATTCCGACCGGTAATGTCAGAGCCGGTTATTATGTGTTCTCAGGAACCACCAGCCCGAATCTTATAACAGTTACCGGTTCTGATGTTCAGATTGCAAAAATTGCAAAGATTGCAGTTCTTGTAAATGTTGAAAATGCTTATTCCAATATCAGACAGAGCCGTACAATCATTGCATATGATAAAGATGGCAACCCGGTTGTATCTGATAACCTTAAGTTCTCGGAAAACACCGTAATGGTTGATATGACCCTTGTTCCCACAAAGGAAGTTGCTATTGTGATTAATACCGAGGGAACGCCTGCTGACGGATACGGCTTCACAGGCATTGAATATGCACCGCGCTCCGTTACCGTTGCAGCAGATCCTCTGGATCTTGCCAAGATTGACAGCATACAGAAAACATGCTCAATTGCAGGTGCAAAGAACGATGTGGAATCCGAATTCGACCTTGCTGCTGTTCTTGCAGATCAGTACGGCAGTAATTTTAAGCTTGTAAATGAGAATGAAAAGGTATCGGTTCGTGCAATAATAGAACCTCTTCAGACACGCAACATCAACATTGATACTGCCATGATTGAACTCAGAAACCTGAATGAGGAATTTGAGTGCGAAATTGAGGATATGAGAGTTACAATTCCGATTGTCGGACGCAGACTTGATGTTGAAGCGGTTACACCCGCAATGTTAAAGCCTTATCTTGACTGCTCGTCCTTTACGGAACCGGGAACATATTATGAGGTTGTTGTAAGGGCTGAGGACATAGATAATATTGAGACAAAAATAGCAACAGTAAATATAGTACTCACAAAGAAAACGGAGAATTAAGGTTATGAGCCTTCCGTATGAAAAGTACAGAAAAAATCCGGTGGTTTCGCTGCCGGACAGACAGTGGCCTTCAAAGGAAATTAGCGCTGCACCAATTTGGTGCAGCGTTGATTTAAGGGACGGAAATCAGTCCCTTATCGAACCGATGCAGGTTGAGGAGAAGATTGAGTTTTTCAACCTTCTGGTTAAGCTCGGCTTTAAGGAGATTGAAATAGGATATCCCGCCTCTTCAAGGGTTGAATATGATTTTGTCCGTGAACTTGTGAACAGAAATCTTATTCCTGACGATGTTACCGTCCAGGTCCTTGTAATGTGCCGAAAGGATCTTATAGAAAGAACTTTCGAAGCAATTCGGGGAATTAAGAATGTAATTGTGCATATATATAATAATACGTCCAAGCTTCAGCGCGAAGTTGTTTTCCGTGCCGGATGCACCGAAGTCAGACAAATTGCGGAAAACGGTGCAAAATGGGCAAAAGAATGCGCACAGGGCTTCAAAGGGAACGTTCGCTTTGAGTATTCTCCGGAGGATTTTAACGCTACCGAACCGGAATTTGCCCTTGAAGTATGTAATGCGGTAATTGACGTATTTGACCCGGTTCCCGGGAAGAAGATGATTATTAACCTTCCCGCTACTGTTGAGAGAAATACGCCCAATGCTTTTGCAGATCAGATTGAGTGGATGCACAGAAACCTGAAGAAACGCGACAGCATCGTTCTGAGTATTCATCCGCATAATGACAGGGGAACAGGCGTTGCAATATCAGAGCTTGGCCTTCTTGCGGGCGCTGAGCGTATTGAGGGAACTCTTTTCGGAAACGGTGAACGTACCGGAAATGTAGATATTCTGACGCTCGCATACAACATGTTCGCTGACGGAATAGACCCTCTGCTTAATCTTGAAAATATAGATGAAATCCGCCGCGTGTATGAAAATCTCTGCAAGCTTGATGTTCCCGAACGTCATCCGTACGCCGGAAAGCTTGTGTTCACTGCATTTTCCGGGTCTCATCAGGATGCCATCAGTAAGGGAATGGCGGAACTTAAAGAGAATAACAGTAAAATCTGGAGTGTCCCGTATCTGCCGATTAATCCGCTTGACATCGGGCGCGAGTACGAATCGCTTGTCCGCATCAACAGTCAGTCCGGAAAGGGCGGCGTTGCATACGTTATGGAGCATTATTTTGGATTTAAGCTTCCAAAATCAATGCATAAAGAGTTTGCGGACATCGTTCAGCTTATTTCTGAACATGAGGGTGAAGTTGAGCCCGGTAGAATTATGGAAGAATTCAGAGCTTCTTATCTTGACCGCAAGGAGCCCTATCACTTCAGAAAGCTTCGTACCGAAGATATTCCCGAAAGTGAGGAAACATATCATTCACTTGTTGAACTCACATATACGGACCATGGTGTTGAGAAAACCGTTTCGTCGCGCGGAAATGGTCCCATCGATGCTGCAAAGCTTGTTCTGCAGCAGGAGCTTGGTCACCAGATCAGGGTACTTGATTATTCCGAGCATGCCCTGAATTCCGGTTCCAATGCACAGGCTGCCGCATATATTCAGATTATGGATGCCGGAAACGGCGCTACAACCTTTGGCGTAGGGGTAAGCTCAAACATTACCCGTGCCTCGGTCAGAGCACTTTTCAGTGCTGTAAACAGACTGTACGGAAATTGATTTTAATCACATTTTTTTGTCGGATTGTTCACATATCAAACACAAACTGAAGTTACAATGCAATCATAAGATGAAATTAAAATCCGGTTCGCGATATTAAACAATCGATGAATGAAATGGAGATGTTTTTATGGATGATAATAATAATCAGGTAAATCAGCAAAACCTTAATACAAATGACACAAACCCGTATATCCCGCAGGGTGATGGAAAATTCTATTACGGGAATGCTCAGAACACAAATTCCTATCAGCAGAATAATTACGGACAGAACGGCTACCGACAGACCGGCTATCAGCAGAATAATTATCAGCAGGCCGGCTATCAGCAGAACAATTATCAGCCGGGATATCAGCAGAATGCTTATCAGCAGAACGGATACACACAGTATAATTATCAGCAGACCGGTTATCAGCAGAATGCAACAGCTTATGATAATTATTACGGAACGGAAAATGTAACAGCTGAAACAGTCGAAAATGTTAAGCCCGCAAAAAAGGGCAGCGGTTTTCTGAAGTTCCTGCGTGTTGCGGCTCTTGCTCTTGTATTCGGTATTCTTGCGGGCGGAAGCTTTTACGGAATTAACCGTCTGATGAATAAAATGATTCCCGGTGAAGCAAACAACACAAATCCTATTGTCAATCCGGCTTCAAATAATGGCAATGAAACGAATGTGCCGGTTTCGACCGTGGTTTCCGCAGGTCATCTTGACGGAACATGCGTAAGTGACATCGTTGACAAATCAATGGGCTTCACGGTTGCCGTAAACTGCACATTCACCACAAGCTCATGGTTCGGTCAGTATACCAGCGCAGGCTCCGGAACAGGCATCATTGTTGGTACTAATGACACAGAACTTCTTATTGTTACAAACAATCATGTTGTAGACAGTGCCAAAACAATAGAAGTTGTTTTTGTGGACGGTAATACAATCAGTGCTCTTGAGAAAGGTACCGATTCAAATGCCGACCTTGCGGTAATAGCAGTCAAGCTTGCCGACATCCCCGAAGAAACCATGAAAGCCATCAATTTTGCTACACTTGGTGATTCTGATGAAGTCCGTGTAGGTGAGATGGTTGTTGCAATCGGTAATGCACTTGGCTACGGACAGTCAGTTACAGTTGGCTATATCAGTGCAAAAAACCGTGAAGTAACAGTTGATAATGTTACAATGACACTTCTTCAGACAGATGCCGCAATCAACCCCGGAAACTCCGGCGGAGCACTTGTAAACCTCAAGGGTGAAGTTATTGGAATCAATTCCGTTAAATATGCTGAGGAAAGCGTTGAGGGTATGGGATTCTCAATTCCCGTATCAAATGTCAAGGACATTATTGAACGCCTTATGAATGCACTTTCTGCAGATGAAAAGGGTTACCTTGGCGTTTATATTTACGATATCACAGAGGACCTTGCTGATTACTACAACTGGCCTGTAGGCGTATACATTAAGGAATTCACCGAAAACAGTGCGGCTGAGGCAGCCGGCCTTCAGATCAGGGATATCATCACGGCCATCAACGGTGTAAAGGTTAAATCGTCAGATGAAATGATTTCACTTGTCACATCGAACAGATACGGAACGGTAATAAAGGTAGAAGTTCAGAGAAATGTGGACGGTACGTTCCAGACGTTTGAATACAGCGTTACACTTGGGCAAAATACAACTGTAAACGCTACACCTACCCCGACACCCCGTCCGGGCAGACGTTAATTACCTAAAAAAAAGAAAAGGGACCCCAGGGGTCCTTTTTTGAGTCAATGGGGACGGTTCCAATAACGTTAAGTTAAGGAGTTTGTGCAAATAATTTTGCCTTTGCTGACTAAATGCAGATTTGGATGGAAGATGTTGTTTTTTGGCCATAAAAAAGTTAAATAACTCAGTATTA
>JAZQNE010000122.1:0-11738 GCA_045627185.1 Lachnospiraceae bacterium | reverse complement strand
AAAGAGCAGGTTCCGACACTCACTTTGGTGCTCATTGGCTTTCGCATTATTACTGCGCCAAAGTAAAAACAGGCTGTTAACCCACATAAAGCAGTAATAATGTGAAAGCCAAAAAGACTAAAAAAAGAGCGTCGGTAACCGACGCTCTTTAATGTTATTTTTTATGCTTCAGCAGACTTTCTTAAGTTTCTGAGGCAAGCGGCACACAGATAAAGCTTCTGGGAATTGCCGTTTACGTTAATCCTCACGCTGCGAATGTTTGATTTCCACATCTTGTTAGCTCTGTTGGAAACGTGACTTCTGGAATGACTAACAGAATTTCCGAACTGAGGATTCTTGTCGCATAATGCACATCTAGCCATGTTGTTGCACCTCCTTGATTAATGATTGTAACTCGTGCACAACACAGGATTTCGATCGACACCCGTCCTCAAAGCACGATTCTCGCAAACGAATGTATTCTATCAGATTTTATGTTTTTTTGCAACAATTATTTTTCAGAATCTTGGAATACATTATTTTTCGTTTTTCTTTTCTTTCTTTTTTGCAGTTTCTTTTGCTATTTCAATAGCTTTTTCATCAGTTTCTTTTTCAGCCTGTTTCGTTTTGTCGTCCTTCTTGAACTTGTCAAGAACTTCAGGTACCATATCAAGAATCTTTGATACGGAATCCTGATTCTTAACGCTTACGATTCTGGCATTTCCGTTCTGAATAACAAGTACGGAGCTGGGAGTTATTTTTCCGCCCATACCGCCTGCCGCTCTGTTCTTTGCGTTTTCGCCAAAGGCCCCGGCAGCTACACCAAAGCTGACATCAACAAGCGGAAGTATGATTGTTCCGTCCTCAAAGCGGACAGCATCTCCAACAACCGTTTTTGTGGTAATGAAACCGTCCATTCCCTTAAAAAGCGATTCAACCGCAGTTAAAAAATCATTTGCCATAATAGCCTCCTAGTCTTGGTTTAGGCGTTCCTTCAGTCCGGACGCACTTTCTTTCAATGCCTTAAAGTTTTTGTTAAACCAGAGCTTACAGAACAGAACAAGCAGTGTAATCAGATAAATCCTGCCTTTCAGTTTTCCTTCGCCCTCAATTATTTTTTGTTCAAAATCAGGTGTTACTTTTAGTTTTCCTTTAAGCTTTGCATAAAGAACCGCAAGTCCTGCCATTGCATAACCGGTTGATGACGGATCTCCCGTACCGATTGTAAGCTTCCCGCTGCCTCTGCGCGGTGCAATTGCTTTAAGTGCCTTAACCAGTATCTTCTTGCAAAGTGCAATGCCTTTTTTATTTTTCTCATCCTCAAGGAAATCCCTTAAAACGTCAGCCTTATGCTTAAGCTTTTCATATATTCTTTTAGGAATCCCAAGGATGTGAACTATCTTATTCTTAACCTTGAGAAGCGACTCCTGCAGCTTATTTCTTCTTTCCGACTTTTTCTGCCGCCTTGCTTCTTTCTTCCGGGCACGAAGCTCCGCTTTATTCAGCTTTTGCTCAGCTCTTGCCTGCTTCTTTTCGGCTTTTTGAAGTTTTCCGGCAGCCTTTTCTTCGGCCTTCTGCAGTTTTTTCGCATCACGGGCTGCTTTTCGTTCCTGTTTCAGCTGAGCCTTGTCGCCCTGTCCGTTGTATTCAAGGATAACATCAGTATCCTCGTAAGTCAACATGGGAGGTTCATAATCCTTATCGGGCGTGGGAATTTCATCAGCCTTGGGATTTGCGGAAGCTTCAGCATGCTGTAAAGCGGTTTCGGATGAGTCTGTATTGTCCTGCTCAGGCACATCCATGCCAAGCTCTTCCTCTATTTTTTTATCAAATTCTTCGTCCGAAAGCTCATCTTCTTCGGAATCATCTTCCTTTGTGCTGTCCATCACAGTGAAGAACAGAATTTTCAGTTTATAGATTATTTCTTTTCCACCGTTCCAGTCAACATTGAACCGGACAAGGTGTAACAGCCAGGAAACACGCGCCTTTGCGGAAGCATCTTCGTACTTTTGACCGCCGACTCTGTACCTGAACGGTACAAATAAAAGCAGCAGCACAATCAGAAGCACCAGCCCAACAAGACCGCCAAGTATAATTCCGAGCCATTTCAATATCTGTAAAAGTATTAGCAGAAATGCCATTTTGAATAACTCCAGTCTCAGTGGGTTTAGGTGTAATAGTTTTCAATATCAAAGCCGTCGGTATTGCGATATATTTCTTCAATCAGCACCCTTACAAGCTCCTGTGCGGCTTCATAACCCTTCGCAAGGCCGAGCACTTTAATTTCATTTCGCTTGTAATGCGGATATTTAAGTTCGCTTGCAGCTATGATATCCAGAACGTTTTCCGGATTTGACGGATAGGTGATACAAAAATAGCCGTACGCAAATTTACCCTCGGATAAGCGCTTCCGAAGTTTTTCACGTTTACGTTCTTTAATGTTTTCGCTGAAATAAACTTTTTCCGTAAATGTAATCATACAAGAATTATATCACACAGTCCTTAAAAAGTGAAAAGGTTTTTGGGCAGGCAACCCCGTATCCGGGAAACACAAATAAATCAGTTTCCTTCAATCTCATCAAAAGCAGAATTGATAAGCATTACGCTCATTGTCTTCTCTGCCTTGTCGCTGCAGTTTCTGAGGGAATTAATAACATAATCCATAACAGCGTTTTTCGAAGGGAAAAATACAGGAAGCTCGCCAAGTACAGATGCCATAACGGCACGGCGTTTTTTAGGCTCCATACCTTCAAACATTGCCCTGAACTCAGCCTGAAGTTCAGAAGTAATCTTTGCTACGGAGGCTTCATCGGCGATATCCCCGTTATCATCATCCTCAAGCGGAGCATAAAGGCTTCCGGATGAAAGAATGCCGCAATATTCAAGGGCCTTTGCCATATCCGTAAGCTTCATGTCCTCAATTACCGTTGCATTTGTATCCATAAGGTGGTCCATCATGGAAGCAAGCTTTCCAAGTGCCTCCGAAAGTTCTTCAAGCTGGCCCTCACCTGTCCTGAACAGGTCAATAAGTTCCTCCGGAACAGGTTCCTTTGAACTGATATTTTCACTGATCCAGCGTGTAAGCTTCTCAGTGGCAAGCGAATCCGAAAGCTGCGTTTTGTCAACGTATCCGTCAGTCAGAAGAACAATACCAAACTGGTTTACTGCATTCTGAAGTTCTCCGAAATGCTCGGAAAGTTCCGAAAGCTGTGTTGTAACGCTCTGAAGCGACTCTGCTGCGTCAGAAAATTCATCGGATGTAATCGACTTAAAGTTTAGTTCATCAAAGCTCTGCTCGGTAATAATCAGGTCTTCGTAATCTGCACGGGCCTCAGGCTTATAAAGTCCTGCCGCACTGCGAATCATGTAGCGGAGTTTTTCAAGAGCCGACTGTTCTCCGTTAATGTAAAGTTTAAGGCTGTCCTCAAGGATATTCATAAACTTGTCGGTTGTAATGCGAACCGGAAGCTGGCTGATGACAGTCTGAAGCTTCAGGTTGATTGTGTTGTTATCCTGCTCGGAAAAGATTCTTCTGAGGATTTCACGGGCGATATCATCGTCATTGGAAAGGATTTCATCATCCTTTTCAGGTGTGGTGAAATTGAGTTCCGCACGGTTGCAAAGATACTCATAAAGCGTGAATTTGTCAGTGAAAGCCGTGATTGCTTCCATCTGCGCAATAATATCCTCTCTGAGTTTTTTCCAGGCGGGAATCAGTTCCTCTGCAGGCTTTCCTGACAGATAATCATCAACCAGATCTCTGTAAACGGCTGTAAACCTTGGTGCCGGGTCTCCCATTTCCCTGACATTTTCATAAAGCTCGTAATCATAAATTGCAAACTGAAGGCTGCCGTATTTGAAATTATCCTCAGCAAAACGATTAAGGAACTCTAAAAGATTTTCTCTGCTGCCTGCAATTTTAGCGGTAATATCCTGCTTTTTCTTCATAACTTATCTCCAAACAAAATTATATTTTTATAAATCAATTTAAGTTTTTACCTTGTCATTAATTTTCATTTCCCGACTCAGCCGATTTATCCGCATTTGCACTGTATGAACCCGTATTTCCGACAGTTTTGATATCCGGATATGCATTCGTAACGTGGACATGCGTATAAAGATGGTCTGAACAATATTCGTAATTTCCGTTACATTTTGAACAGAATCTGAACTCAAGTGTTTCATCGTCCTTTTCGGTACGGCCACAGATTGCACATTTGTGGCGTGAAATTGTTGTATAGCCCCTTGCCTGGCCGGTCTCGCGTCTTGCACGTTCAACACTTCTTGCAAAATCACTTCTTCGCTTAAGTTCTTTGAAAGAATACCTCTTAAAGTTTCGCGTAAGCAGGAAAAACAAAAGGAAATTCAGAAGTGAAATGATTATGGCAACTGCCTCGGCAATAAGAACATTTCTGTCTGCAGGCAGCAAAGTTTTGTCAAAAAGTCCGTCACTTATGCATGAAAGAACGTTGTAACCAAGAACACAGCCGTAAACAATTCCAAGCCATTTAACCTTAACCGGTAAAATAAAGAACAACAGAAGCTTCATTTCCGGGAAAAGAACCGCAAAAGCAAGGAACAGAGCCTGATTAAGGTAGTCAACGCCAAGCGGTATACTGGTCTTTGTAATCAGGTAAAATACAACCGTAGCGATTATATTGAGAATGACACCCGATACAAAATACAGGTTGAAAAGGAATGTTCCAAGTGCATTTTCCAATGCATCTCCAACCATATAATACAGGAGAAGGAAGAATAGCATCGAAATGATGTCATATTCCGGAGGCTGAATAATAAAAGTTACAAGTCTCCAGACCTGTCCGTGAAGAATTTTTTCAATGTCAAGCATCAGCCATGTGTTGTAAATCGTATTTGTCATTAAGCCCGACATAATTGCACGCTCGCTTATTATTTCAAGAATAAACCCAATACAGTATATTCCGAGAATATATCTCATCAGATGCGGGATTGCAAACTTTCCGAACTTCCGTTCCATTTTATAAAGAAATTTCATTTAGTCCTCCAAAACTATCAACAGTCATAACATTAATTCGCAAAATACGGTCAGCACTTAAAGCTTAATCATATTCGGCACCCGTTTTTTGAAAACGGTGTAGTATTCTATTCCACAAGCCTCAAGCAATTCCGAAACCATTGTGAAACTGCCGGCAAGATCCTTTGCGCAGTGGGCATCGGAACCGATTGTCAGCAGCTCGCCGCCAAGTTCCTTATATCTTTTAATTACCGCTTCGCCGGGATTGGGAGCATTTGTACCGTATGACGGTTTACAGCCCTTTGTATTCACCTCAAGTGCTTTGCCTTTTTTAATCAGTGTCTTGAGTATTTCATCGGTGATGTCAAAATAATCCGCAGGAGAATATGCAGATTTATCGCACGGAGCATACCGTACAATATAATCAAGATGCCCGCAGGTATCAAAACAGTCATAGTATTCCGTGCAGAATCTGACCGCATTGAAGTAGCGCTCAAGAGCTGTGCGGAAATCATTCTCGCGCCAGTATTCATCGTAGGCAACATCCACCTTATCAAGCAGATGAACCGACCCGATAACGTAGTCAAAATTATTTTTGTCAATCAGTTCATTAAGGCGAATGCGCATATTTTCGCAGATATCCGGCTCATTTCTCAGGCCGATTTCAATGCCCCGCCCGACATAAAGTTTTCCCTCGTATTTGCTTCTCAGTTCACCAAGTCTTCTGAAGTATTTCCGGACATCGAATTCAAAAAATCCGGCAGGCTCATAAGGATAATCATAATCCATGTGATCGGTAAAATTGATTCCGTCAAGTCCAAGCTCAAGAGCCTGTTTTATATGTCTTTCAGGACTTTCGGAGGAATCTCCCGAAAAACGTGTATGGACATGCTGGTCATATTTAATCATAAAAAATGCTGCTCCTTAATATGTTTAACGCCGCGCATAAGACTTTTTAGCCGTTACAGGGCCTTACCGCCCTCAGCAACGATTGAATAATTCGTGTAATAAACAACAAATCCCGGACGGGCGCCGTTCGGCTTCTTTACGTTCTTTCTTAGCGTATAGTCAACCTCTGTTTTCCCGTCTCCCGGCGCGGATGAATATTTGGCCGCAAGTGCTGCAGCTTCCTCAAAAGCACGATCCGGAACCTCCCTGCCGTTTGTTTTTAAGATGACATGCGAGCCCGGAATTCCCTTCGCATGGAACCACCAGTCACCGCCCTCCGCAAACTTAAATGTCAGTTCCTCATTCTGGATATTGTTTTTTCCGACATAAATGTCAAAGCCGTCCGATGAAACAAAATGAAGCGGCTTTGTATCATGTTTTCCCGCTGCCCTCTGTTTTTTTGCCGAAATCTGCTTTTTCTTCAGATACCCGCACGATGTCAGCTCTTCCCTGATCTGGACAAGGTCTCCCTCACCCTGGGCAATTTCAAGCGCATTACATACCGAATCAAGATACTGAAGTTCATCTCTTGTTTCCGGAAGAAGTTCATCAAGCATCTTCCTTGTTCTGCGATGTTTGCTGTATTTGTCAAAATACTTCTTTGCGTTTTCAATAGCGGAAATTGAGGGATCAAGCGGAATTGTCAGTTCCTGGCCATCGTAATAATTGGTTACGGTGATTTCCTTTGAACCCGGTTCCGCTCCATATCCGTAGGCAGTCAGAAGTTCGCCGTAAACCTTGTAAATATCGGCTTCTCTGGCTTCACTGTACTGTTTTTCCTGAAGCTCCAGCTTGCGCACGGTACGTTCACGGAAATTCGAAACAAGATGCCTGAGTTCCGAAGAGTGATTTCTGACACATGCAATAGCATTCTTCTCCGAATAATACCGCTCAAGCATGGCCGACGTACTTGCCTGAGACTCTTTATCCGCCGTTTCAAACGATGTAAGCGTAATAACGGTAAACTCAGAAGGAGCACCGTCCTTAAGAAGAATCTGCGGTTCAAAGCGGTTTTCCTTTACACAGTCGGTAATTTCCTCAAAGAATCGTGCAAGATGCAGTGATTCCGCCTCAGAAAGTGCATTTGCGGGGCGGTCGGCTTCAAGGCCGGCCCTGTAGCAGATTTCATTTGCCATAAGCGGACTGATTCCCGTATACGACTGGTAAATTGCCTTTGAAAGAGCCATGGGCCTTTCGCACACGGTTTTGGCAAAGCTTTCCCTGTCTGCTTCCAGCGGGTTTTTCTTTGAATCCTTGTCAGGAATAAAATAGGAACGTCCGGGAAGTACTTCACGGACAGAGCTTACAAGCCCCGAAACGTGGCGAATTGCATCAAGAATGGTAAGATTTTCATCGCAGAAAATAATATTGCTGTGCTTTCCCATAATCTCAATGATGAGATACTTGACACAAGAATCACCAAGTTCATTCAGATGCTCGATTTTGAAACGGATTGTACGCTCAAAACCGGGCTGCTCAATATCAAGGATTTTTGCGCTGTTCAGGTGCTTTCTCAGCAGCATGCAGAAGTTCGGAGCGGTAAGAGGCGCAGGTTTTGCGTTTTCCGTAAGATAAACAAGCGGAAGCCCTGCTCCGACCGACATGAACAGCTTGTACTGATCATAATTTTTTATTGTAAGCAGCAGTTCTTCACGTTCGGGCTGACTAATCTTGAGGATTCTTCCTCCAACAAGTTTCTGTTTCAGCTCCGAAACAAGTGCCGCCACCGTAATACCGTCAAATGCCATATTGTTCCTGTTCCGCAGGTTTTACGGCCCTGCTGCGCCGAAATACAAAACAGCGGGAATCAACTCTCGAAACCGGATAATGCGTCCGTCTGTTTATTCAATGCAGATTTCTGATTTTCATTCAGACACAATGGTACCGCCCGCAAGTAGTCTGTCCTTTTCATCATAAATAACAAGTGCCTGGCCCGGAGTAACAGCCCTTACAGGCGCTTCAAATTCAGCTTTTATGCCCTTTTCCGTATGATAAAGCCTGCAGGCGCTTCCTGCATGTGAATACCTGATTTTTGCGACAGCCTCAAGGCCATCCTCAAACTCAGCCATTCCGACATAATTAATGTCCTCAGCGTACGCAAAAGCCGAGAAAACATCCGTGCCCTCAGCAAGCACAACTTCATTTGAAAGAGGCCTGATTTCACGCACAAACACCGGATGTCCGAAGGCTCCGAGGCCCTTTCGCTGTCCGATTGTATAATTTGTAATTCCGTTATGTCTGCCGATTACTTTGCCCGATTCATCAACAAAATTCCCGGGAGCTGATTCAATTCCGCACTTATCCTTTAAGAATTTCACATAGTCATGGTCTGGAATAAAGCATATTTCCTGACTGTCCGGCTTGTTCGCAACGGGGATTCCGGCCTCAGCAGCTATCTCCCGGACTTTTTCTTTATCCATTCCCGCAAGCGGCATAAGAGTTTTCGCAAGCTGTTCCTGCGTCAGTCTGAAAAGTGCATAAGTCTGGTCCTTTGAGTCAGCCCTCTTCAATGAAAAACGGCCGTTTTCAAGACGTTCGGGGTATGCATAGTGACCTGTTGCAATATAGTCTGCGTCATATTTTTCGGCAGCCTTCATAAGTCCCTTCCACTTGACAAAACGATTGCACATTATGCACGGATTCGGTGTTCTGCCGTTTTTATATTCATTTGCAAAATATACGATAACGTTTTCGGAAAAATCATCGGACAGGTCAACCGTGTCAAAAGGAATGCCAATTGCAGCAGCAACCTTTTGAGCATCGGAAATATCAGCGTCAGGTAATGTAATAACATTAACGCCGATAACTTCATAGCCCTGTTTTTTTAAGAGATAAGCCGCAACCGATGAATCTACGCCGCCTGACAGCCCTACAATCACTTTGCTCATAACCGCTCCGATGCACATAAAAATACATAGTATAGTATGCCCCTTTTTTCTCCGTATGTCAAACATTAGATTTTTTACACTAAGAAAAATCCTCATTTTTCTTACATAAAAGCATTAGATTTTACCACCAAAAAAATAGAAGTTTCTCTCTTGTTTTTTCTTTTTAATTATGATATAGTCATTTCAGAAAACGATTAAGTATCAGTAAAAACCTTATTTTTACTTCATATCTAAAACGTGAGGGACATCATGATTTCTATGAAACAGATTGCGCAGCGTTGCGGAGTATCAGTAGCTACCGTCAGCAAAGCGCTCAACAACCACAGTGACATAAGCGAAGAAACAAAAGCCCGTATCAGCGCAATTGCAAATGAAATGGGCTATTATCCCAATGTTGCCGCAAGAACGCTTAAGACAAACCGTTCCCACAACATCGGTGTACTCTTTGCAGATGCTGCACACAGCGGTCTTACTCATGATTATTTCTCATCAGTTCTTGAAGGCTTTAAGATTGAAGCCGAAGGCAGAGGTTATGACATCACCTTTATCAACACAAGCGACGGCTCCTCTTCCTACCTTGAGCATTGCCGCCAGCGCAGTCTTGACGGTGTAGTAATCGCCTGTATTGATTTTGAAAAGCCCGAAGTTATTGAGCTTATGAATTCCAACATTCCTACAGTAACAATTGACTACAACTGCAACTCCTGTTCTTCAGTTTCATCAGATAACCAGAACGGAATTACGGCTCTTGTTGAATATGCAATTAAAAAGGGGCACAGACGCATTGCCTATATTCACGGTGAAGCAAGTTCAGCCGTTACAAAAACGCGTCTTGCAGGTTTTTACCGTACCATGGAGCTGCATAAACTCAACGTTCCTGACGAATATGTGTGCTCTTCCACTTACCTTGATCTTGACGCAGCAAGGTCATATACCAAAAAGCTGCTCGGCTTAAAGAATCCGCCCACCTGCATCATTTATCCCGATGACACAGCACTCATAGGCGGAATAAACTACATAAGAGAGGTTGGTCTTTCTGTTCCGCGCGACATTTCAGTTGCCGGATACGACGGATTAAAGGTTTCCAGGTATCTTGAACCCAAGCCCACCACCGTCGCCCAGAACACTGCAGAGCTTGGAAAACAGGCTGCAGTGAGCCTTATAAATCAAATAGAAAACCCCAAAACCACTCTTATTGAACGTATTGTTATCAACGGCACTCTGGTTACCGGAGCTTCGGTTGCGGAACCTAAAAAATCCCGTTGACATAGATTACCATCGGTGCTATTATGATGGCGCTGTGATGGAATCACAGATAATTTTTTTCTTCGGAGGAAACGGCAATGAAAGGTACAGTAAAGTGGTTTAACGTTCAGAAGGGTTACGGATTCATCGTTGGCGAAAACGGCCAGGAGATTTTCGTACACTACTCAGGTCTCAAGATGGAAGGCTTCAAGACTATCGAAGATGGTCAGGCTGTAGAGTTCGACCTTACCGATGGTGCAAAGGGTCCTCAGGCAATCAATGTTGTAAAACTGTAATCCGAACAATTTAGTGTGCCTTTTTCACATATCTGTCAATCACGACAGTGGTTTTGAAATTAGCAATATTGTATTACGGACAGCAAAAGCCACCTGGTGAACAACCTCGTGGCTTTTTGACTATAACCTGGAGGACATCAAGATGAAGAAAACTGTAACATCCTTTGGCAAAACAAAAAATGGCGAAAAGGTTTCTCTTTTCACCTTCACAAACAAGAACGGCATGTCCGTTTCATTCACCGATTTCGGTGCTAACATCGTAAGCATCATCGTTCCCGACAAAAACGGCAAGTTTGATGATGTTCTGCTTGGCTTTGATTCAATCGAAGGCTACGAAACAAGCAACCGTGACAATCATGGTTCCTTTGTCGGCCGTTACGCAAACCGCATTGCAAAGGGTCAGTTCACTGTTGGCGGCAAGAAATACCAGCTTGACTTAAATGATGGCAAAAACACTCTGCACGGCGGAAAAATCTACTACAACACATTCATGTACGATTATGACATCATTGAAGTTGAGGATTCTCTGAGCGTTGAGTTCTCGCGTCTGAGTCCGGATATGGAACAGGGCTTCCCCGGAAACCTTGATTTATCAGTTACCTACACTCTTACCGAAGATAATGAACTCATTCTTGAATATTTCGCAGCATCTGACAAAGAAACAATTGTAAACTTCACAAACCACTCATATTTCAATCTGGGCGGTCAGGCCTCCGGCACAGCTTTGAATCAGTATGTTACCATTAAGTCCGATGCTTTCACAATCGCAGACGAAGGCAACATTCCCACAGGCGAACTGGTTGACGTTACCGGAACCCCCATGGATTTCCGCAAGCCCAAGAAAATCAGTCAGGATTTCAATGCTGACTTCGCTCCTATCCGCTCAACAAGCGGCTATGACCAGAACTACGTTCTCAAGACCAAACGCGGTGAGGCAGATCTTGTTGCAGAGCTCTACGATGAGCCCTCAGGCCGCGTTATGGAAATGTATACCGACCTTCCCGGAATGCAGTTCTACACCGGCAATTTCATTTCTCCCGTAAAAGGCAAGGGCGGCCACGTTTACCAGAAGAACGAAGGTGTGTGCTTCGAAAGCCAGTATTATCCCAATGCCTGCAACACTCCTTCCTTCCCGTTTGAGACCCTCAAGCCCGACCAGGAATTCGAAAGCGTAACCGTCTACAAGTTCTTTACCCGTTAAAACTCAGCCACGGTTTTTCGGCTCAGCCACGGTTTTTCGGCTCGGAACTGATAATTTACGAAAATAAACGCAAGAGTATTTCACATGACTCAAGACTTCGCAGTGAAATACTCTTGCGTTTATTTTCTTTGAACTATAAATTTTTACGCCGAAAAACCTGTTTCCGGGTTGTTGCATAATTTTCTTGG
>JAZQNE010000121.1:0-2123 GCA_045627185.1 Lachnospiraceae bacterium | reverse complement strand
GGCATTGTACCAGAGAACCTTAGTGCCGCTGTGGTCGGTTGAGGTTTGGGCTGCTCTGTGGACTGCTATAATCGTCTTCATTGCCGTGAAGCTTTACAGAAAAATGAAAGTGTCGTCTTCTGCCGAGAGCGTTTAGTGAGTAAATTATAATTTGATGGAGGAAGCAACATGCGGCTATTTGCTCTGGAACTGAATAATGATATTAAAGGAATTGCTCAGCGAAAACAATATATTGAATCCTTGATTTCCGCACTCAAAGCTCCTGATTTTGTTGTGCTGCCGGAACTTGCGTTGTGCAGTTATATGGCCTGTAAGGATATATGGCAGTATGCGGATGACTGCGGCAAAGATACATCAGCATGGACAGTTGAGATGGCACGGAAATACAGAACATTTATCGGTATCGGATATCTGGATAAAGAAAAGGGCGACTATTACAACCGTTATCTGATTGCAGGGCCTGACGGAGTGTGTGGTACGGTAAGCAAGTCCGAAGGAGAAACTGCCGTTTTTAAGAACGGTCAATTTGACAACATCATTCATACGCCGCTTGGAAATGTCGGCGTTGCAATTTGTTATGATGCAAAACGCAAGCATTTCTATGACAATGTCAAGGGTGAGAAACTTTCGATGATTCTCTTCCCTCATGGATGTCCTGCGGATCCACGTAAACCACAAGTCGAGCATGATACCAACGACTTCTTCTGCGGATGTTATGCAGAGGCCTTCGGTGTTCCTGTTGTATATGTCAATAGCAAAGGAAAACTTGAATACATGCCTGGCAAAATGGGTGCCATGATGGCAAAAGCCGGCTTTACCATGAACGGAATGAGCAGGATTTATGGTGATGGTTGCCGTCAGATCGAGACTGGACTTCCGGAAGCAGTAGCGTGTGAGGTGCCCATCAGTTCAAATAGAATCAAGCAAGAAATCAGATTCTACGGACAAGATCTGATCAAAGGTAATTGGTTCTTTAGAAAGTTCATTCTTGAACCTGACGCAAAAGCAGGACTGCAAGAGTATGAAAAGGATATACGCTTATAGCAGATAAATTTCAGTTCGCTCGCTCAATTGAAAGAACTCCGATGAAGGTTGTTGACATATTCCCTCACTCGGGCAAGGCTAACAAAATATTCCCTGACTCGGGCAAAAGCAGCAAAAGCGGTGATAAAATGTTCCCTGACTCGGGGAAAGACGATAAAATGTTTCCTGACTCGGACAAGGGGAAGAAAAAACCACTCAAAAGCGATTTTGTATCGCTCGACTGAGTTTAAGACCTATCAAGGCATGTGGAGACAGTAGTCTTGATGTCTCGAGCCTGAGTTGAGACTACAGAACTATTGTCAGAGTGACAAATTAGAATCTATAAGGTGAAGATAATGATTTCAACAGCTCGTTTGAATATTGAAGTTGCATCGGATGATGAGATGCGTTTACTTATAGAAAAGCAAACAACTGAAGAGATGAAAGCGGCATATAGCGAAATGCTTGCCGGCTGCCAGATAAACCCGGAACAGCGTCAGTGGTATGCGGTGTGGTTCCTTCGTTTAAAATCGGGAGAAATAATCGGTGACTACTGCTTCAAGGGGCTGCTTGCGGATGGTAGTGCAGAGATTGGCTATGGTCTTGAGCCGGAATATTGGGGGAAGGGTTATGCAACCGAAGCGGTAATTGCTGCGGTAGATTGGGCGCTGAAACAGCCCGGTGTAAAACGAATTGAAGCTGAAACAGAACCGGGAAATGCTGCATCTCAGAGAGTGCTGGAAAAAGCGGGATTTATTCCCACCGGTACAAACGGTGAAGAAGGCCCGAGATTCGTTCGGAACGGATAAGTCTTAACAGCAACATTTTTAGTTTGTTGGGACGATATGTTCCCGTATACTGCGGGGTAGATTTGTTTCCGTGTTGTTTCGACATTCACAGCATCGTCTCAACCCATGTGGAGTGCGTGGTCTTGATGTCACGGGTAGACAGGTAAAGAGCGTGAAAATGGCTTGAAATCAAAGGGTTTCGGTGATTATGCCGCTTACGGGCGGTTCAGCCGGAACCCTTATTTTTATGTTCTGACAACAGTTCTGTAGCCTTGATTATGCGGATAGTTGTGGCAACAGAACTGCTTTTGC
>JAZQNE010000120.1:0-2212 GCA_045627185.1 Lachnospiraceae bacterium | reverse complement strand
TTTTATCCTTACTACTGGTGTTGACAACATTTGTCAGTGTGTTGCCGGTTCAGACACAAGCTTTTCCGGATCAAACAATCAGGCAGGCCGGAAAAGCCATTATCCTGAAAGGAATCTCAACCATTCCCGGCGGATCGACAGTCGCACCGCTGCTCGGTCCCGTTTTGGGTAAAATTTTAGGAATCAAGAGTGATTCAGCCGAAATTCTTGAGCAGCTTGATCTTGTCAACGAAAAACTGGATGAGATCATAAAAGCGCTGGAAGAGATCGATGAAAAGCTGGATGCTGTTCAGAATGAATTAAAAGAGATTCAGCAGAGTATCAACATTCTTTCCAACCAGCTCGATAAGTCAACCCGCACAATTATCAACGAATTATTTGAGTCTAAATTCGGTATGACTCTTGATTCATTTAATTCCAAATTGACATCCGTTGCTTATATTACCGAAAGAATGTACAATGACATGGCAATTCTTTATGAAAGCGATCTTGAGTCTTTGGAGTCGGATCCGGAGTATTGCACATCGGAATTATATAAAACGCTCAGAGTTGCCGAGTTCATTGAGACTTTCAACAGCAACGCTTCCGACGATTATGTCAATATGGTATTGACACTTTCAAAGTATCTGGACGGAAGCCAGATTACATTGGGGAATCCCCACGGGCTCTTTGAGGATGTTTTTCTTGCAAGCTGCAATAATTCCGTTCTGGGCGGAGAAGCTGCCATGAGAGTAGCAAGCTACCTTAATCAGGTTTCCGGCACATTGTCATCTGCCTATAAGATGTTGACTGTTGTTGCGGAATGCAAGGTGTATATCGCCGATAATTACAGTGCGGTCAAGGCGGCAACCGAAGAAGGCTCCGAAAATAATGATGAAGATGTGGCAGCCCTTGTCGAATTCGGTCTGAAGTCCAATTACAGAGATAAAGGAAATCAAAAAATCTGGAAAAACCTCATTTCCGGAAACAGCAGTTTCCCTGCGCTTCATAACAAATACTTCGGCGAAGCGGACAGCATTGCGGCGGAATATAACGATATGGTGGAAAACCGCTGGTTTGACTATATCAGAAGCTGCACATTTACTAATAACGATATTCAGGTGGAATTCTTCCCCTTGGAAAGCCATATGGCTGTGTATCATCCGTGCAGTGAGATCACATCCGGCACCGAAGGAGCCGAGTTTGCAAACAATACAATTAACTCCTATATTGAATCCTCTCTTTCTGCTGATGAAATAAAGAATCTTACGGAACATATTCTCACCAATCAGAACCGACTGTTTGTTGACCTTTCCGGCGGCAATACAAAGACCACCACAGAAAAGACACTTCTGGAACTGTTAAGTTATTACGGCTTCCAATTTACGGCACCTTCTTTTGCTGAGTTAAAACTTCCTCACATAATAGCATACAGCTCTTCCGCCGCTGTTACAAAAGGGAAAAAGGCAGATCTTCGGGTCAGCGGCTACGATATGTCCGTCAATAACGGTTATTATCTGTCAAACGGTGCATTATACACAGGCATTAAGAAATATGAAGACAGTCAGTATTATTACTTTGACAGTGAGAATGATTCAAAAAACAAAGCAGACGGTTCCATCCTATACTTTTTCGCACCTGCTGCTCTGGAAATCAATAATGAAACCGATTTCGAATCTTTCATCCTTTCCGTTGCAAAGGGAGCGACTTATTTCAAAACAACCGTCAACCTGAATTGTGATGTTGATTTGAGCAAAAGCTCATATAAAGCACTCTGGGCAGGCTTAAAAGAAGCAGACTATAATAAAGGATTCAGAGGCACTTTTAACGGAAATAACCATACAATTAAGGGATTAAACGACCCCGGCGACTCGTTTGGCGCAGGTCTGTTCCGCTCCCTCGGTTCAGGCGCAGCTATCAGAAACTTAACGATTGAAAACTCAACCGTAAACGCTCCGGATTGCGCTTATGCGGGAACTGTTGCGGGCAGAGTATTAAAAGATACCACTTCCGATCAGGTTTCATTTACAAATGTCTGCGTTAAGAGCGGTTCCGTGAACGGAAAAGAATGCACCGGCGGTTTTGTCGGTTATGCTGAAGGATACATAAAATTCAGTGACTGTGTCAACCGTGCAAATGTAACCGGAGTGAATAACAGTAACAAAATGTCATGTTATGTCGGCGGTATGGCCGGCAGATCCCAAAACGGATGTGCATTTTCAAATTGCGAAAA
>JAZQNE010000119.1:0-22483 GCA_045627185.1 Lachnospiraceae bacterium | reverse complement strand
TTATGCCAACTTATCTCTCGTAGCCTAGCCTCGTATGTGATTTCTGTCCGTCGGACCGGAGATTTGCTTACAGCTTCCTTCAGATTTCACCTCACGATGAACACCCTTGCTGTTCGGCTATACACTTCCCACTATCTGGGCATGTTCGGGACTTGCACCCGTTAGAGCGCGCCCATGGCGCGCAAACATAAAAAAAGCTGCTTAATAATAAGCAGCTTTAGTAGCCCCCAGGGGAATCGAACCCCTGTTTCCGCCGTGAGAGGGCGGCGTCTTAACCGCTTGACCAGGGAGCCACAGAACATTTAGTAATATACACTATGTTCTTATAAATTGCAAGTGTTTTTTTACACAATTGATAAAATTTAATTTAAGATCAGGCGCAACTAAGCATAAATCAAGCATTTCCGTTAAGAAAATCTTCAAAAGAAATCTGATTCGATTTGGGCAAATTACCAAGAAGACCCAGATTATTCATCTTCTCACAAACCGTTTCACTGATTTTACAACGGCTCTTGAATTCATCTCTTGAAAGGAAAGCACCCTGTTTAACACCTTCCTCTATCTGAAGGGCTGCTGATTCACCAAGGCCGTCAATGCTTGTCAGTGAAGGCATAAGCTTATCATCAATAACCTGAAAACGGCCTGCTTTAGCCTTAAAAATGTCAATCGGAACAAAATCAAAGCCTCGGGCATACATTTCAAGAACGATTTTCATGTCCTTAAGTTCATCGTTTTCCTTCTGTGAAAGCTTATCCTCAGGGTTCTTGCTTTCTGAGCGGCGTTTTAATGCTTCCATTTCGCGAACCATTATTTCTTTACCGCGACACATCTTTTCATAATCAATGGCAGTTGCACGTATACTGAAATAAGCCGCATAATAAGCAAGCGGATAATAAACCTTGAACCATGCAATACGGAAAGCCATCATAACATAAGCACAGGCATGAGCCTTAGGGAACATGTATTTAATCTTCTTGCAGGACCAGATGTACCAGTCGGGAACATCGTGTGCAAGCATAAGTTCTTCCCATTCGGGCGTAAGGCCGCGGCCCTTGCGGGCGCTCTCCATTATCTTAAAGGATACACCCGGTTCAATTCCTCTGCTTATAAGGTAAATCATGATATCATCTCTTGTGCAGACGGCAGTTGACAAAGTACATTTTTTCTCTGCAATAAGAGTCTGGGTATTGCCAAGCCATACATCGGTACCATGAGACAGACCGGAAATACGGATCATATCGGAAAAGCACTTGGGCTGTGTGTCAAGAAGCATCTGAATAACGAAATCAGTTCCAAGTTCAGGCAGACCAAGGCTTCCAAGAGGACATCCGTCAATATCCTCAGGCTTGATTCCAAGTGCTTCCGTACTTTCGAAAAGCGAAATAACTTTCTTGTCATCCATTGGAATTTCCTTAACGTCAATACCTGTCAAATCCTGAAGGAATCGAATCATGGTAGGATCATCGTGTCCGAGAATATCAAGCTTCAGAAGGTTATGGTCAATTGAATGGTAATCGAAATGCGTGGTTACGGTTGTTGTTGTCATATCGTTTGCAGGACGCTGGACGGGTGTAAACGAATAGATTTCTTCACCGAAGGGCAAAACGATGATACCGCCGGGATGCTGTCCTGTTGACTTTCTGACGCC
Organism: Lachnospiraceae bacterium; assembly: GCA_045627185.1. Lineage (GTDB taxonomy): Bacteria > Bacillota > Clostridia > Lachnospirales > Lachnospiraceae > SZUA-448. The sequence goes on along the minus strand of JAZQNE010000119.1, from coordinate 20,835 downwards.
TTCACAGCCTTTTGCAAGACGTTCGAGTTCGGAACGACGTTTAACAATGCTGTGATTCTCAAAATATTTCATCGCATAGGCATAAGCTGTTTTATCGGCAAGACCGGTAATTGTACCCGCGCGGAATGTCTGGCCTTCACCGAAAATAACTTCAGTATATGCATGTGCCTTGCTCTGATATTCTCCGGAAAAGTTAAGGTCAATATCAGGCTCCTTGTCTCCGTTAAATCCAAGGAATGTTTCAAAAGGAATATTGTTACCGTCCTTTTTGAGCTTTGTTCCGCAAACGGGACAAACGGCATCAGGCATATCAAGACCTGACATGGCTGAATATTCTTTAACCGTTTCGGAATCGAAATCAGAATAGTGACATTTTGGGCAGTAATAATGCGGTGGCAGCGGGTTAACCTCAGTAATGCCGGCCATTGTTGCAACAAAAGATGAACCAACCGAACCACGGGAACCTACAAGGTAGCCGTCCTCATTTGATTTCCATACAAGCTTCTGCGCAATGATATACATTACGGCATAACCGTTTGAAATAATAGAATTGAGTTCATGGTCAAGACGTTCCTGTACAACAGGCGGCATGGGGTCGCCATACATTGAATGAGCCTTGTTGTAACAGATCTGCTTAAGTGTAGTATCGGAATCTTTAATTACAGGAGGACATTTGTCCGGACGAACAGGTTCGATTTTATCAATACTGTCTGCAATCAGATTCGAGTTGGTTACAACAATTTCGTAAGCCTTATCAGAACCAAGATAAGCAAATTCATCAAGCATTTCCTGCGTTGTATGGAGGAAAAGCGGCGGCTGGCGGTCAGCATCGGTAAAACCGTGGGCAGCCATAATAATACTACGGTAAATTGAATCCTCAGGGTTAAGGAAATGAACATCGCAGGTAGCTACCACAGGCTTGTGGAATTCTTCACCCAGTTCGACAATACGCCTGTTCAGGTTTCGAAGGTCTTCATCGTTTGAAACATCAAAAGACGAATCATCCTTCATGAATGCATTATTTCCTATAGGCTGAACCTCAAAATAATCATAGAATTTGCAAAGGCGCCTGATTTCGGTTTCGGGCCTGTTAAATACAATTGCGCGGAACAGCTCTCCCGCTTCACATGCAGAACCTATAATCAGACCTTCACGATATTTCATAAGAACGCTCTTAGGGATTCTGGGCCGTTTGTTGTAATAATCAATATGTGAAAAAGAAACAAGACGATACAGATTAATTCGTCCGATTTCATTTTTGCAGAGAAGTACAATATGATACAGAGGCATTGATTTAATGGCTTTATCAGACATACTTCCCATAGTGTTCAAAGCATCAAAATGAGTAATTTCACGTTTTTTCAATTCTTCACGGAAAATATCGAACACTTCAAAAATACATTTTGCCTCAGGCAGACACCCTTTTGTTTCGCCTTTAATGTGGAATTCTTTTGCAAGAGCTCCGATTCTGTAGGACTGAAGTTCCGGATAAAGCATTCTTGCAAGGTTATCAATGTCTACGATTGCAGGATTAAACTCATATGAAGCACGCATTGAAGCTTCTTTAAGGAACGAAAGGTCCTCTTCCGGTTTCATGGAAAGAATTACACAGCCTTTTATGAAATTAAAGAAATCATAAAGGTTGTTTGTTGCGTCATCAGATGAAATTGATGCAGTTTCACCGTTGTAAAGACGTACCGCTGCATAGGAAGTAATATTATTCCGTGCGGCATTTGTACCGTCGGTAAGGAGTGAAATTGCAACAACAGGAGCATCTATATCAAGGTTATCCGTATTTATGGCAATTTCACGGACATCATCAACAAGATAACCTTCGCAGCCGTAAATCAGTTTGAAATTATTAATCTTATCAAATGCTGCTTTTGCGTCTTCCGAATCAGGATTATTTTTAAGATTTTTCTTTGCGTCACCGTAAATTTTCTGATATGCATGGAAAGCATCGGTAAAGCCCTGTACAACACCATGGTCCGTAATTGCAACAGCCTTGTGTCCCCACGAAAATGCTGTTTTGAAAAGGTCACTCGGCTCAGCAACAGCATCCATGTCACTCATTTTTGTATGTGCATGGAGTTCAACACGCTTTACAGGTGCATTATCTTTACGTTTAACACGGTTATCCGCTGATTTCTTAATGCCGACAACGGAACTCAGCACAAGTTCATGCTCATAGGTATCATTTTTTGCATAAGCTTTAAGCTTAACAAACATTCCGTCTTCGTAAAAAGGCTTAAATTCTTCTTCAAACTGTTCCGGAGTAAAGAAAAGTTTGACCTTGATGGTATCCGTAAAGTCGGTAACGGTAAAAGTAAACAGAATTTTCCCGGTCTTTTTAAGTTCACTTGCTTCAGAAGCAAGTGTTTTGCCCCAGATGCAGACTTCACCGATTTCGTCCTGGATATCACAGATGTGTACAATGTTTTCCTCAAAGTTTCGACCGTAAAACAAATCAGGGTCCGGAGGCAGCTTTGTCTTTTTATATTTGAATTTATCATATGCAGATGATTTCTTTGGTGCATCTGCGGAATTTTCTGATTTTTCGGAGGATTCTTTTTTTGAATCAGTATTCTTTGCCGATGCTTTTTTGTCAGCTTCACCCTGAGCAGAAGCGGCCGATTCTTTCTTTTCAGCCTCCGGTTTGTTTTCGGAAGGATCGAGTCTTCTGCGTGGTCCATCGCAGAATTCTACAATATTGTCCTCTTCTTCTTTCTTTTCAACAGGGAAAAATACATTTTCAACATGAATATCACGTCCAAAACGCGTTTTGAAAACATCCTCAAAGTAGTTTTTCAGAATGTTACCTGCTTCATGTTCAACACATCCGTCAGGAAGGCTGATTCTTATTATATTTCCGTCAAAAGCTGTGCCCGCATCTTCAAATACAAGACGGTAAACATGACCGATATTATTGATTTCATAGAGAAAAGAATCATAGAAATCATCAAAAAGTTTTTCAATGGAAATGTCGGCAGAAAAACTGTAAAATTCTTTGATTTCCGCAAAACAGCCCATATTGTAGAATAGCTTTTTGTTTAATTCTTCTTCAAGTTTTTTTATGCTATTTTTTTGCGCAGGCTTAAAAAGAGTCAGATAAAGCCATGCACGACCTTCTTTTTCAGATACTTCAAGACGGTCTATTTCAGCATTATCGAACTCTTCAAGCAATGACGAACTAAGCTCAATTCCCTTAAAGGTTTCAAAGAGCGTCATAATTGTCCAACTCCTTTTTCAGTTCAAGAAGGAGGTTTTCTTCCGGTACCTTGCGAATAATTGCACCTTTTTTGATAATAACTCCTTCTCCATTGCCGCCGGCAATACCAAGTTCAGCTTCTCTTGCTTCTCCCGGACCGTTTACGGCACACCCCATAACTGCAACTTTTATATCATAATTATAATTCTGAATAAGTTCTTCAACCTGTTTTGCAAGACCGATAAGATCAATTCTTGTTCTGCCGCACGTAGGGCACGATACAAGCTCTATTCCGCCCTTTCGAAGGCCAAGTGTACGGAGAATCTGTTTTGCGGAAATAACTTCTTCTACGGGCCTGTCAGTAAGCGAAACACGTATGGTATCTCCTATACCCTGATTTAAAATCAGAGAAAGGCCGATTGCTGATTTAATGTTACCTGCACGAACAGAACCTGCCTCGGTAATCCCGACATGAAGCGGATAATCGGTCCTTGAGGCAAGCAGCTCATGTGCCTTAACAGCAAGCATAACATCAGAAGATTTGATACTGATTACCATTTGGTCATAATCAAGTGCTTCAATCTGATGAACCTTGTCAAGTGCACTTTCTACAATACCTTCGGCAGTAACATGACCGCCGTATTTTGCAATTTTTTCTTTTTCAAGAGAACCGCTGTTAACACCTACACGGATAGGTATATGGTATTCTTTTGCCTTCTTAACAACAGCTTCAAGACGGTCCTGTCCCCCAAGATTTCCGGGATTGATGCGGATTTTATCAGCACCGTTCTCAATAGCAGCTATTGCAAGACGATAATCAAAATGGATATCGGCAACAAGTGGAATATGAATCTGTTTTTTGATATCCCTGAAGGCAAGGGCTGCCTCCATTGTAGGTACAGCACATCTTATAATTTCGCAGCCTGCTTTTTCAAGTTCAAGAATCTGCTCAACTGTTGCTTTTACATCTTCGGTTTTGGTATTTGTCATGGACTGGATTCGGACAGGCGAACCGCCTCCAATCGTTACATTTCCGATTTGTACTTTTTTAGTCTGCTCTCTTGTATACATATAATCACACTTCCAAAAACTTTATACCGGAAAAAAACGCAAGTCCGGTTATCTTCTTAATATCACTTGAAAAATACGTTTCGAATATCATTAAAGAATATGAATACCATAAGGACCATAAGTAAAATGATGCCGATAAGGTGAACCATACCTTCTTTTTCTTTGGAAATAGGTTTTCCGCGGAATACCTCAATAAACAGGAAAACAAGACGGCCGCCGTCAAGGGCAGGAATAGGCAGAAGGTTCATTACACCAAGGTTGGCGCTAAGAAGTATTGCCCAGTTAAGAAGATTAAGGAATACATATAAAGCACCGTCCTGCTTGCTTTCTTCAACTACATTTCCGATTTCGCTGACAATTCTTACAGGTCCGCCGATATCATCTGTTGAAACCTTGCCGGTAATCATCTGGCCAAGGCTTGCAACAGTTGCTTTAATCCAGTAACCAACCTCACAGAAGCCGTATCCTATTACCTTAAAGAAGGATGTTTTCTCACGATATCCCGAATTGTAGCTGAGACCAAGTGAATAACCTTCTGATGCAAACATGGGAGTAACATCTGTTTCATAGACCTGTCCGTCACGGGAATAACTGAATTTAATGGTTTTATCGGTTAAAGGATTCTGTGCAAGGTATGTTTCAAGATCCTTACCGCTGTTAATAGGATTGCCGTCAATTGCAGTAATAACATCACCCTTCTGAATACCTGCCTTTGCAAGCGGATAATCCTCTATAATATCAGTCATTTCAGCTTTTGAGTATTCCTGGTTTGAATAATAAAAACCAAGCATATATTTCTTAACGTATTCCGGCTTGTAAGTAATTGTATGCTTGCTGAAAACGCCTTCACTGTCTTCACGTTTATATTCAATCGTAACTTCTTCTCCGTCAAGTTCATGGAAATAATAATAAGTTACAATATCACGGCCGAAATGAATTTTTGTATTATTGATTTTTGTTATGACATCTCCGGGTGCAATACCGGTTTCGGCAGCGGGCTCACCTGAATTTACAGACATAACATATGCAGGATCATAACCGGCAATGGCAATTACAATTACAGCAAAAATAAAAGCAAGAATAAAGTTAAAGAAAGGTCCTGCAAAAATTACTGCAATTCTTTCCCATACATTCTTGTTATTAAAAGCGGTTTCATCACCTTCAGCGGCTACATCATCCTCACCCATCATGCAGGAACCGCCTATGGGCAGAAGTCTGAGTGAATATTTGGTACCACCTTTGTTAAATCCGCAAAGTCTCGGACCCATACCGATAGAGAATTCAGCAACTGCAATTCCTCTGGATTTGGCAATAATAAAATGGCCAAACTCATGAAAAGCAACAACAACACCAATTAAAATTAAAGCAATTAATATTTTAAGGAAAGTTTCCATATCTGTCTGTATGATATCAATAATTATTAATCATACATTCCTTTCGTTATTTACTGATTTAAGGCTTATAAGTTCAAATATTAACCCATAGGGTCATTTTACAATTACAGAAGCCAGATAATCCCTTGTTTCCTGTTCAGTCTCAAGAATCTCCGAAAGGTCGGGATTATCGATAAATGAAATGTTTTCCATAGCATTTTCTATTAGTTCCGTAATAGTAAGATAACCTATTTTTTTGTCAAGGAAAGCTGCAACAGCATACTCGTTTGCGGCATTAAATACCGTCGGAACATTACCGCCTGCTTTTAAGGCTTTATAAGCAAGAGGAAGTGCTTTGAAGGTTTCGGTATCCGGACGTTCAAAGGTCATTGCCCCAAGTTCAAAGAAATCTACTCTCTTGTTGTTAAGACGGCTTCTGTCGGGATAAAGCAGTGCAAACTGAATGGGAAGTTTCATATCGGGACAACCCATCTGACCAATTATTCCGCCATCGGTAAACTGAACGGCTGAATGAAGGATACTCTGAGGCTGAATCAGTACTTCAATCTTGTCAGGGTCAACATTAAAAAGCCATTTGGCTTCCATAACTTCAAGCCCTTTGTTTACAAGAGTTGAGGAATCAATGGTAATCTTTCGTCCCATAAACCAGTTTGGATGTTTTAATGCATCTTCAACAGTTACATTCCTAAGATAATCTAGTGTTTTTCCTCTGAAGGGGCCGCCTGAAGCAGTAAGAAGAATCTTTTCGATTTCGGATGTATCTTCCCCGCGAAGTGACTGGAAAATAGCAGAATGCTCACTGTCAACGGGAAGCAGTTTAACACCTTTTTCTTTTACAAGAGGGATAATGATATGACCTGCTGTAACAAGAGTTTCCTTATTGGCAAGAGCAATATCCTTACCTGCTTTTATAGCTTCAATTGTAGGTCTGATTCCAATCATTCCTACAACTGACATTAATGTTATGTCAACTTCAGGGAAGGTTGCACATTCAATCAGGCCGTCCATTCCCGAAACAATTTTTGTATTACAGTCTGAAACTTTAATTTTGAGTTCGTCTGCTTTTGTTTCATCAAAAACGCAGGCAACCTTAGGTGAAAACTCACGAATCTGTTCCTCAAGAAGGTCAATGCTTGAATTGACGGCAAGAGTACTTATGCAAAGTTTAGCACTGTTTTCACGTATTATTTCAATGCTCTGCCGGCCGATTGAACCGGTTGAGCCAATAAGTGCAATGTGTTTCATTAGTAAATCTCCGATAAAACAATGGAATATCCGAAATTGTATTATTTATAAAATATCTGAAGTAAAAAATAACAAAGAGGAGCAACATAAATTACAGAATCAAAACGGTCCATGATTCCGCCGTGTCCGGGAATAAGTTTTCCGTAATCCTTAATTCCACACTGTCTTTTTATTGCAGATGCAGTTAAATCACCTATTTGAGCAACTATGGAGCCAAGTCCGCAAACAATCGGAATATAAATAAAATGATTTATTTCACCGGCAAGTTTATTTTTGAAAATAAGGACATATATGAATCCAAGAAGCGCAGCTCCTAAAATCGCGCCAACACAGCCTTCAATTGTTTTATTCGGACTAAGTTTCGGAACAGCCTTATGCTTTCCAAAAAGTCTTCCGCAAAGATAAGCAAAAACATCAGAGCCCCAGGATGCGATAAAAATCAGCCAGATCCAGAATTCACCGTTATTAAGTTCTCTGACTTTATAAATGTAAGAAAGCATTATGGCTACATAAAAAACGCCTATAAAAGCAACTGCCGTCTTTGTGAATTCATATTTGGGGAACTTAAATACAAAAATGGTTGTATAAATAAGGACATTTCCAATCAGAAGAAGGATTCTGTATTTATCATCAGGGTCAAAAATCATAAGTCCGTAGCTTAATATAGCCATTATGTAAGAAATGGTGGCAAAAGTACTCCGGTTGATTTCGTATGCATGATAAAGTTCAAACATACCCTGCAGGGAAATAAGCAGAACTGCACCGAAAAGATAATAACTTCCAAAATAACCAAGCAAAATTGTTATTACAATTATAAAGAAACTACTGATTAACCTTAATTTTCCTTCTGATAAACTTTTCATGTTAATTCTCCGTTTCATCAATTACTTTTCCAAATTTACGAATGCGGCTGTTGTAAAAATCAACTGCTTTTTCAAGATCTTCTTTTGAAAAATCAGGCCATAATACATCAGGAAAATAGAATTCACTGTATGAAAGCTGCCACAAAAGGAAATTAGATATTCTCTGCTCTCCCGCTGTTCTGATAAGAAGATCGGGATCCGGAATTCCGGCAGTATCCAGTTCGTTTTCTATTGCGTTTTCTGTTATTTCATCAGGTTTAATCAGGCCTTTTTCTACTTTTTCTGCAAGCTTTTTGACGGCGCGTGTAAGTTCATCACGGCCGCCATAATTAATTGCAACCTGAAAGTTCAAACCACCGTTATTTTTTGAAGATTCTTCAAGCTTTTCAATTGATTCCTGAATATCTTTATCCAGAAGTGTTTTGTCACCGATAATACGCACACGCATATCGTTCTTTTTACTGATTTTCAGACAGTCCTTCATGTAAGAACGCAGAAGCCCCATAAGCGCATCTACTTCCTCTTTGGGACGATTCCAGTTTTCCGTTGAAAAAGCATAAACCGTAAGGTATTTTATACCCATTCTCCATGCTTCTTCACAGATTTTTTCAACTGTTTTACTGCCCTGAACATGGCCGTAAGTTCTGGGCATATGTTTCTGTTTTGCCCAGCGTCCGTTACCATCAAGAATTATAGCAACATGTTGTGGAATTTTTTTGTCCATCAGGAATCTCCATTCAAAAAGCATAAATGCTTAATTATAAATATATGGGACGTATTGTGTACGTCCCATAAGTTAACACCTATTTAAGTGTGACAATCAGACGGTCATGATTTCTTTACATTTATCATCGCACATCTTATCGATTTCTTTGATAAACTTATCAGTCATTTTCTGAATATCATCTTCAAGTTCTGCCTGAACGTCTTCAGAAATTTCACTTGCCTTGCCGGCTTTCTTTACGGATTCGTTAGCATCACGACGGATGTTACGGATTGCAACACGTGCTGTTTCTGTCTTTTTCTGAATATCTTTTGTAAGGTCTTTACGACGTTCCTCAGTAAGTTCAGGGAAAACAAGACGGATAATCTTGCCGTCATTACCGGGTGTAATGCCGATATCGGAAGCCATGATTGCTTTTTCAATCTCTTTAATCATTTTGGATTCCCAAGGCTGAATCTGGATGACTCTTGCTTCAGGAACGGAAATGTTTGCAACTGACTGAAGAGGTGAAGGTGTTCCATAGTAATCAATTCTTAATTTATCAAGAAGATGAGGGTTTGCACGGCCTGCACGAATGGAAGCAAATTCTTCGGTAAGGCTTGCGATTGTCTTATTCATTTTATCTTCAAACGGAGCTATTCTTTCGTTCATATAATTCCTTTCTGTGAAAACACTGCATAATAATTTAAAACAACTGTAAAATCAGTCAACGGTAACAACAGTTCCCGTGCATCTTTCAAAAGCATTTACATAAATACTGTCTTTTTCATTAAGTGAGAAAACAAGTAAAGGCATTTTGTTTTCCATACAGAGAACAGTAGCTGCTTTATCAAGAATCTTTAAGTTCTTATCAAGTAATTCCGAATAAGAAACAGTTGAATATTTTTTTGCATTCGGATTAACCTTGGGATCCGAATCATAAACACCGTCAACAGCTCTTGCCATAAGGATAATGTCTGTTTCCAGTTCAATTGCCCGAAGAGCGGTTGCGGTATCTGTTGAAAAATAAGGATGACCCGTTCCGCCTGCAAGGAAAACAACTTTACCTGCTTTAAGAGCAGCAACTGCCTTGTCCTTTGAGAACAGTTCAGTCATACTGCCAACGGCAAATGGAGTAAATATTTCCGTGTTCATGCCTACATACCTGAAAATGTCTGAAACATAAATACAGTTCATAACGGTTGCAAGCATTCCGACCTGATCAGCCTTTGTTCTGTCAATTGTTTCACTGCTTCGGCCGCGCCAGAAATTGCCGCCACCGATAACAATTGCTACTTCAACACCGGCTTCAGTAAGCTTTTTAACCTGATTTGCAACAGCAATACAGGTCGCTTCATCAAAGCCGAACTTTTTCTCACCGGCAAGTGCCTCGCCACTGAGTTTAAGTAAAACACGTTTATACTGTTTCATTTATTCTGCCTCGAATGAATTAATCAAATACGTTGTCAATATCAAGTGATGCATAAGATGTAAGTGAGCAGAAGCCTTCAAGTACGGCACCGTTGTTCATCTGTACCGATTTGGCTTTAACATTGCCCTTAATAATAGCGGTTGAATCAATAACAACAGGACCGTTGATATCAATTTCACCCTTTACGGCACCTGCAATAACAGCTGAGCTGCCGGTAATGTCGCCAACGATAACGGTACCAAGACCAATCTTAACAGCGCCTTCACTGCTGAGGTTACCTTCAAGACGTTCAGTGTTTACGAAGATTTCAGAAGCCATTGAACTTCCGACAACCGTACCGGAAATTGAAAGCTTTCCGAGACATTCGATATCACCGTTAATTGTTCCCATTACATCAAGTGAACAGTCGGAAATAATGCTGCCGTTGATTGTAGTTCCCTTTGTAATAACGGTAAGGGCATCTTTGTCAACCTTGGACATATCCGGACGTGATGCAGTGGGCTTTTTCTCTTCTGCAGGAGCTTCTGCAAAAAATTCATTATCATCTGCGGGAGCCTCATCTCCCTTAAGCATATTGATAAGATCATTATCAACAGCTTCATCAGGCTCATCGGATGCGGCTGCATCCTTCGCAATTTCTTCTTCCTCCAACCCCTCTTTTTCTTCATTCAGGTCATCCTGAAAATCCTTAAAAAAGCTCATAAAACCCTCCTCAAAAATCTATATATTACTTGCACTTCTTATAATAACTAACTAAAAATCAATTGTAAAGCAAAACTTGTATTTTATTTAATTGCATTTACCATTGCGTCTCTTAATTCCGGATAAACCCATTCATAGGTTTTACGGTCGATAATTCCAAAGCGTTCACCGCTTCCCGTTACATTGCCGTTATCCCACCAGATACAGGGAACACCGATACTGTTCAATTTCTTGACAAAATAAGAAATATGGTCGATACGGTCGGTAAGGTTTTCCTTGTTAACGCTTCCGCATTCACCAAGAATAACCGGAATGCCTTTATCAAGGAAATACTGCTTAATTACGGTTGCAAGCCAGTCAATGTCATTTGTTGAATTCTTCTCTGAAGAACTGAAATGATTGCCGCCGTTTACGTTAAGGGCAAAATCATAAGGTGTATATGCATGAACAGATGCAATAATGTGTTTATCATCAGGATTCGGGCTTCTCCACTCGCTCATGGCATTTGTATTGGTACTTCCGCCGTAAGTCTGAATAATCAGGTTTCTTATGGTATTATTTCCGCCTGTTGAACGAACTGCATCATAGAAATCCTTGGCAAGCTTGTTAACAACTTCACGCTCAGCCTTGTTGCCACCGTTCCATTCGTAAGAAGCTCCAACGGTTCTTGGCTCATTAAAGCCTTCAAACATTACTTTTTCATTATAATCCTTAAAGACGGTTGCAATCTGTGTCCACATTGCCTTAAGCTGGGCACTTGTCTTTTCATACTGGTCATCCTTAAGGAACATCCATGTGCTCTGTTCGTGATGAGTATTGATAATTACATACATATCAAGCTCAACAGCATAATCAACAACTTCCTTAACACGATTCATCCATTTTTCATCAATCTTGTATTCGGGAGCCGGAGCATAATGCTTTGACCAGGTAATAGGGATTCTGATCAGGTTAAAACCACCATCTTTAATGGCTTTTATCAATTCTTTTGTTGTTTTTGGATTACCCCAGGCCGTCTCTGCGGCGAGACCGTTTCCGCTTGCATCAAAGCTGTTTCCGAGGTTCCAGCCGATACCAAGCTCCTTAACCATGTCAACAGCAGAAACATCCTTCATGGTAGGAAGGTCGGCTGCTGTGGGACTGGGACCGTCTGTAGGGCCCTCAGGGGTAACAGTTGGATCATTTTTGCAGGCAGCCAAGGAAAGAATTAATAAAACGGAAATAAGAATCAAAACAATCTTTTTCATTTTTGTCTCCCCATTATTTGAAATCCGGAATAGGTGCCTGTTCTGCAATGGCTTTTTTTGCAAGCTTGTCAGCACGCTCATTGTAATCGACACCGGTATGGGCAGCTATTTTATCAAAACGGATTTTAATACTGCTCCCCCAGGATTTCATTGATTCTGCATATTTCTTTGTGAGTTCCGTTTTTGCTTTCCAGGCTCCTGTGGCCCAATTTTCAATACCGGTATAATCATAGCAGATGCAGATTTCCGAAAACCCGTGAAGTAAAGCCCATTTCACGGAATACATGGCACCAAGCATTTCCCCCGTAACATTACGAAGCCTGGCAGAATCAGCATTTGCATTGCTACCGTATCTTTCAATGATTTCCCCGTCAGGAAGAATCAAAATGCATCCAAAACCATATCTTCCGACAGAAACATCAAAGCTTCCATCAACATAAGCAATTAGTGAACTCAAGAAATACCTCCATATACATCCATGTTCTTTGATTCTATCACATAAGCAAATAAAATAAAAGATAAAAAAATAAAATCCTCACATGAAATGAGGATTTTATAAGTACTATTTACATTACCTTCCGGCTTTTCTTTTACGTTTAACTTCATAAAGCATTGTATCGGCTTTATCGATATATTCCGGAATGGTTTGTGTCTCATCACCATACTGGGCATAACCGATACTGAGCTGAAGTTCATATTCTTTTCCGGCTATTCTGTTATTTTTCTCAAGCAGCTTGTTAAGCTCGGAAGCAAGAGCATCAGCACTTGCACAGTCGTAAAATTCTCCGACCATTATGAATTCATCGCCACCGTATCTTGAACAGAAGCAGTTATAGCGTCCGCATATTTTTTTAAGAGTATTGGCAACAAGCTTAAGGGCTTCATCGCCTTCAATATGGCCGTAATTATCGTTAATCTGCTTGAAATTGTCGACATCCATGATGAAAAGGAAAAGGCTGTTGGCGTTTTCAAAATCATTTTTGAAGCTTTCCATCTTGATATCAAGGAATTTCAGAAGCTGGTTCCTGTTGTTGATACCTGTAAGTTCATCAGCGGTGACAAGCAGATTCATGGACGAAAACTGAATCTGAAGCATTGCAATAACTATTCCGCAGCAAAGAACCGGATAATTAAATATATCCTGAAGAATTCCCGCAATAATTACAGGAATGACAAAGCAGCATAAAGACTTGTACTTGGCGCGTTCTGCGTAATATTTTTTTCTAAAGCACTTAATTCCCGTACGGAACAAAGCAAAAACCAGATAAGAATAAAGAAGTATCTGCTGTAAAATGAACAGACTTCCTCTGTGATAAGTGAAATCCTTATCCAGGCTGAACATAAACCCGAAAAACGGTGAAAGAAGTGTCAGGACAACAATTGCTGCAAGCGGCAAGGCAAACAGAATTCTTGTTTTTTTGCTTTTTGCAAGATTATGTACCTGATGATATTCGGTATAAACAAACCAGAAATATGACAAGCTGGCAGCCGTAATCCAATACAAACAATTCAGGGCATAATCAAGCCATAAGAAGCCCGCGGGTCTGAAATAATCAAGAATTCCCCAGCACAGGTCCGTTATCATGAACACAAGACCAAGGTTTAAGAGAACTACCGAAAAACGCTTTTCAGCGTGTGAATTAAGCCTTTTGCCCTGATAATGCAGAATTATTAAAATAATTATAATGCAGAACAGATTAATTTCACTGTAAAAAATAATATTCATAATCAAAGGTTTTCTACTATATATTTAACAATTTTAACTGCAGTTTCCATGCCTTCAACTGTTACATGTTCAAAGGGCCCGTGATAGCCATAGCCGCCTGTTCCAAGGTTCGGACACGGAAGGCCCATGAAACTTAATCTGGCACCGTCCGTACCTCCGCGAACCGGATTTGATACAGGCTTAAGCCCGACAGATTCAATAGCTTTTCTTGCAAGTTCAACAGTATACATGTTCTTTTCAATAATCTCGAGCATATTTCTGTATGATTCTCTTATATCAAGCTTACAGGTACCCTCACCATATTTTAAGTTAATTGCTTCCTCAACTTTTCTGAGTTTTTCTGCTCTTCTTTCAAAGTTTACAGCATCATGGTCTCTCACGATGTAATGAAGTTTTGCAGCGGAAACATCACCGGAAATATCGGTAAGATGGAAAAATCCTTCATGGTCTTCCGTTTTTGCGGGAATTTCATCGAAAGGAAGCATCGACTGGATTTCACATGCGATAAGTGCTGCATTCTTCATAATATTCTTTGCAGAACCCGGATGTACGTTCACACCTTTTACAACAAAAGTTGCACTTGAAGCATTGAAGTTTTCAAAAGCGACTTCACCTTCATAGTCTCCGTCAAGAGTATAAGCAAAATCAGCCTTAAACTTCGAAAGATCAAAATTATCGGCCCCTTCGCCAATTTCTTCATCAGGTGTAAAACCAATGTAAATATCTCCGTGCGGAAGATTTTTTTCAATAATTTCCTCAAGTGCAGTCATAATGATTGCAATACCGGCCTTGTCATCAGCTCCGAGAAGCGTTGTTCCGTCGGTAGTAATCAGTGTTCTGCCTTTAAGTTCTTTCAGTTCGGGAAAATCAGAAACGCTCAGAACAGCTCCCGAACCTGCAAGAAGAACATTTTCACCATTATAATTTTCATATACGCATGGTTTTACATTCTTACCGGAAAAATCAGGTGCAGTATCCATATGTGCTATAAATCCGACTTTTTTCTTATTCTCACAGCCTTTTGAAGCAGGTAAGAATCCGTAAACATATCCGGTATCGGATATCTCAACATCCGAAAGTTTAAGGTCTTTAAGCTCTCTTTCCAGAACCTTTGCAAGTTCAAGCTCACGCTCTGCCGAAGGATGTTTTCCTGTTGTTTCATCTGAAGTTGTGTAAATAGAAACATAATTCAAAAAACGTTCTTTAATATTCATTGTGTTTTCCTTATAAATCAGATTTCGTAATCAATGCAGCTTCTTGTCGATGTAAAAGGACGAACCTTTTCATTAGCAACTTCAACATGGATGGGGTTAGTTGAATAAGCTTTAAGCGATGCCTCATCCTTGAAAGTAGAAACAAGCATAAGGTCGGCATTTGACGAATTAAGTATATTTTCGGTTTGAACCTTTATATCAAGCAAACCGGGAATTTTCCCTTTAAGTCCCTCAAGACCTTCCTTAATCCCTATACGGATTTCATCAATCTGGGCTCCGCTGTATTCATCTTTGAGAGTCCATAAAATAACATGTTTAACCATTTCTCTGCCTTCTCTTCTATTATTCGCAATACGTAGAATAGCGTTATTTGCTGAAAAAATTAACGTTCTCCCCGTAAAATGTGCTAGAGATTATAATATCACCTTTTACGATATTTTTCCACTCAATTTTTCAAAAAAATATATTTTTTTAGGGTTATTTTTAATTGAAATATTTGTTACACAATTTGCAAAGATAATCGTGACAGAATGCAGAAAATATGATAAATTATTATAAGAGGTTTACGGTTCAGCCTTGAACCTGAATAAATTACTTTTGGGGGTTACTTTATGAAACTTAATTACAAGCGTACTTTTCTCATAGGATTCGCTTTCTTCGGAATCCTTCTGCTCTGGCAGGTCTATGACTCATGGTGCCCGACCTTTTTAACCGATATTCTGGCCCGCAGACTTAACTCAGCAAGTTTTGTTTCTGAAAATGAAAAAACACTTAACGTACAGTGGCTTGTCGGAATCATCATGGCATGCGATAACCTTGCGGCTCTCCTGCTTTTACCGTTATTCGGAAGCCTTTCCGATAAAACAAAAACACCCATCGGAAAACGTATGCCTTATATTCTTGTAGGAACTTTTGTTTCTGCTGTAGCATTTCCGTTTATTCCTCTTTTCTTCCATACAAACAACATCCTCGGAATGATTATCATGATGGCGGTTGTCCTCATCTTTATGATGATGTACCGTAATCCGGCCGTTTCACTCATGCCGGATATTACACCTAAGCCTTTACGTGCTAAAGCAAACGGTATCATAAACATAATGGGTTACTTCGGCGGTGCTTTTGCAACCGTTCTCGGAATGATTTCCTTCCTGAAATTAAGTACATACATCAACAGCGCAGATGAAGTAAGAAACCTTTGGACCATTGAAATTCCTTTCATCGTTGCATCCGTCCTTATGGTTATTTCAGCGCTTGTTCTTTTCTTCACTATTAAAGAAAATAAAATTGCCGAAGAAATCAAGGATGATATGGAAGAAGGCGAAAGGCTTGCAGCCATCGAAAATCCCATTGAAGATGACAAGCCCATGTCAAAAGCAAATAAGAAAATGCTTTTTGCAATTCTTGGCGCTGAGTTCTTATGGTTCATGTCTGACAATGCCGTTGGTACTTTCATCGGAAACTACGTAATTTACTACCTCAGATCTGATTCTGGAAAAACCGGTTTAATTACAATCATCGGCGGAGCAGCTTCTGTTCTCGGCTTTGCTATTGCAGGCGGAATTGCTGAAAAAATCGGACGAAAATGGACAATCACCACAGGTCTTTCAATTTCCGTAATTGCACTTGCAATCATGTGCTTTGTGGCTCCTTCTGATACACTTGTAACATTAAAAGACGGTTCAACCGTAAATGCTTTCCCTGTTCTTCTGTTTGCAGTCTGGGGACTTAAAGGTTTTGGTATGGCACTTGTTCATAACTGTTCATTCCCTATGGTTGTTGAGCTTTGTTCATCAAAACAAATCGGAAAGTTCACAGGCTTCTACTACACAGCAAGCATGTCGGCACAAACAATCACTCCCGTTCTTCTTGGTCTTTTATTTACAAAGACAAGCGCATGGAATGTTCTCCCTGTTTATGCAACCGTTCTTCTTGCATTAAGCTGCATAGTATTTACCATTCTTGTTAAAAACATTAAAGCCAATAAGGTTAAAAACGTTACCGGTCTTGAAGCTCTTGACAACGGCGACTGATTTTTATTTCAAATAAGTTATATATTTTTACGGAGACGGCAATGAAAAAACTTCAAAAAACAACTTTAGTTTTTATTATTTCCATTCTTTTCTCATTATTGCTTTCTGCCTGTACAAATACTAATACAAATGGGCCTTCCGATAAACCGGACGGCCCATTTATATCTTCATCCCCGCAAGCTACCGGCATTCCTGTTACAAATCAGCTTACAGAAACCCCGTCAGCTGCTCCGACAAACGCCCCAACACCGTCAGCTGCTCCTACGCCGACACCTACGTTGACTCCTACACCGATTCCGACTTTTACTCCAACACCAACTCCTACGGTTACACCTGTATTAATTACATCACTGAGTTCCGAAAAGGTACTTTTTACAAACCGGGACGTCTTTGGCGATTACTATCTGAAGCCCGATCAAAAGACATCCATTCCCGTAATTTACATAGGTTTTTCCGACGGCATTCCTTACGATGAAGCTGCAATAAAAGACATTTTTACAGGCGATTACGGTCCCGACGAATGCCTTTATTCAGTATCTTCTTATTATCGCGAAAATACCCACCGTGACCTGTTTGATTTCCATTTCTTTTATTGGGAAAGCCCCATGACATGCGAGCAGTGCTGGCACCTTGTTAACGATGAAGATGCAAATGGCTTCTTCTACGGAAATCAGTTTCTTTTGGATGTCTATGAAGACCTTAAGCAGAAATACTCATCGGAATTTAATGCACTTGATACAGACAAAGACGGAATAATCGATGCTGCTATATTTATTGTCGGCAGTCCGGGATTACACGTGGATCCCGAATACCCCGACAACGAATACTTAATCTACGGAGCGGCTACTTCCTTTAAGGCATCATCCAAAACGCCAAAAGCAGGCGATCCGGTCTTAAAGAATTTCGTAAAAATCTCCTACCCGACTATTGAAAGACCGCTTGAACCAGGAAACGGTCCAAGTGCCTATACACGTACACTGATACATGAAATAGGTCATCTATACGGTTTAAAGGATTTATATGATTTCTATTCGTATAACAATACTTTTCTGTCAACGCTCGGTGAATTTGATATGTACTGCAACGAAACCGGCGATTTGAATCCATTCCTGAAAATGACCTGCGGATGGGCTTCACCGACCGTAATAACGCCTGATATAGAAGATATAAATATTAAGCTTTCAAGCACATCGTTAACGTCGGATGTAGTCCTTATCCCCACATCGCAGAATTGGAATCATACGGCATTTGACGAATACATTCTAATTGATTTAATGACACCCGATTGCGCAAACGGATATGAATGGCCATCACTTCTTGATTTGGAGGAAAGATATTCTTATGAACCGGGCAGTAAAGTACGGCCTGAAACCTTTAACGGCGGAATTCGAATATATCATGTCGATGCAAGATTGCTTAAGGAAAATCTAAACGACAGCACAATTACCAAAGTAGATGATATTGCCGATGCTGTAGAAAGTATAAAAGACCATTCAAGCAGGCTAAAATATGCTTATTACACTTCAAACGGACTCAATCCGGTTCTACCCGGCGACAGTCGTTTTCATCACCTGATTGACCTTATTCCGTCAGACGGCAGTTCAAAATATCTCATGAACGATAATCCGCCTTCAAACTGGGCAGCTTATTCACCGTTCCGTCCTTCGGACTTATTCATAACAGGCGATACGTTTTCAATCGAAAGCTGTGCTAAGGCATTCCCCGATGCGCCCTTAATGAACAACGGCGAGAAATTAAATTACAGCGTAACCGTTTTATCATACGACCCAATTAACAAAGAAGCTGTTATAAACATAAAAAAGCAACCGTAAAGTTAAGTCTTCAATCATAGCTAACAGTCTTAACCGGAAGGTCATGAGTTTTCATTAAACACAAAAGTTCCGCGGAATAAAGCCCAATATTAAATCTTTTGGCAGATTACGTTACCGTTTTCTGCAGTCATCTCGAAAGGCGCATCCGCTGCAGTCTCCGCCGCATGAGTTTTTGCCTTTTTTTCGTTGTTTAATTAGAGAAAATACGGCAATAAAAACAATAATAATCAACAGAATTGAAACAAGAATTGTTCCAATATTTTCAGTAATACACTCCGGCATATATTTCCTTTCACAAAAAAAGCGGGGTTGAAAACCAACCCCGCCGGATAATTACATACCCATCTGCTTTGCAACTTCTTCTGCAAAGTTTTCATTCTTCTTCTCAAGGCCTTCACCGGTTTCAAAACGAACGAATTTCTTAATTGAAAGGTTAGCGCCTTCAGCCTTTGCAACCTGTGCAACATACTGGCTGACAGACTGCTTTCCGTCTTCAGCTTTAACATAAATCTGATCGTTAAGGCAGATTTCTTTCATTTCCTTGCTGATACGGCCCTGAATCATACCATCGATAACCTTCTCAGGCTTCTGTGATTCCTTGGGATCATTCATAATCTGTGCTTTAAGAATCTCAGCTTCTTTATCAAGGAATTCCTGTGAAACTTCTGCACGTGAAACGTACTTGGGATTCATTGCTGCAATCTGCATTGCAACGTTCTTTGCGCACTCATGAATGTTATCGTTAACTTTATCAGCAACAAACTGAACAAGGATACCAATCTTTCCACCTGCGTGGATGTAGCTCTCAACGAAACCATCAGCAGCATCAATCTGCTCGAAACGACGGATCTTAAGGTTTTCACCGATTACAGCGATTTCAGCTGCAAGAGCTTCATTAACGGTCTTGCTGGGATCAATTGCCCATTTCTCTTCAAGGAAGCAGTCGATGCACTTAGCTTCTGTTGTAAGAGCCTGTGCACAAACATCAGCAACGTATGCACGGAACTTATCGTTCTTTGCAACGAAATCTGTCTCAGAGTTAACTTCTACAATAGCAGCTTTCTTAGCATCATCTGCAACCTTTGTCATGCAGATACCTTCTGCTGCAATACGGGAAGCCTTTTTAGCAGCCGTAGCAAGTCCTTTTTCACGAAGGAATTCAACAGCCTTTTCCATATCGCCATCTGTAGCAGCAAGAGCTTTCTTGCAGTCCATCATGCCGGCGCCGGTTGATTCACGTAATTCTTTTACCATACTAGCGGTAATTTCCATGGATAAACCCTCCTGATTTGTTTTAATTTAATAATACCGCGAGTGCTCCTTCGGGAACACTCGCAATATTTTAATTATTTTAAAATTAAGCCTCTGTGGTCTCTTCTACAGCTTCTTCTTCAGCAGCTTCTTCAGATACCATTGATTCGCCCTGGTTAGCTTCGATAACAGCATCAGCCATCTTAGCAACAATAAGCTTTACGGCACGAATTGCATCATCATTACCGGGGATAACATAATCAAGTTCTTCAGGATCGCAGTTTGTATCAGCAATACCAACAAGGGTGATGCCAAGTGTATGAGCTTCCTGTACGCAGATTCTTTCCTTCTTGGGATCTACAACGAAAATAGCATCGGGAAGTTTCTTCATATCCTTGATACCGCCAAGGTTCTTCTCAAGTTTTTCCCATTCTTTCTTGATTTCGATAACTTCTTTCTTGGGAAGTACGTCGAATGTACCATCTTCTGACATTCTCTCAATGTCTTTAAGTCTCTTGATACGGGACTGGATGGTCTTGAAGTTGGTGAGCATACCACCAAGCCAACGCTCGTTAACGTAGTACATACCGCAACGCTCTGCTTCTGACTTAATAGAATCCTGAGCCTGCTTCTTGGTACCAACGAAAAGGATGTTACCACCGTTAGCAACGATGTCCTTGATTGCGTAGTAAGCTTCGTCTACTTTGCCAACAGACTTCTGAAGGTCGATAATGTAGATACCGCTTCTCTCGGTGTATATGTAAGGAGCCATTTTAGGGTTCCATCTTGTGGACTGATGTACAAAATTAACACCTGCTTCAAGTAACTGCTGCATTGAAATAACGCTCATTGTCTTTTCTCCTTTTGGTTTTTTTGTTGCGTATGTTTCACCATCTCCGGAAACCGGTATCTAAGGA
>JAZQNE010000118.1:0-25914 GCA_045627185.1 Lachnospiraceae bacterium | reverse complement strand
CTTGAGAGACGGGTTCGATTCCCGCTATCCGCTTCCCGTGCGGGGCTGTTAATGCCGCCGGGTTATTCAATTCAAGGGCATTGATGTATCTTTTGACTGACAACGTCAGCAAAAAACACATCAATGTCCTTGAATTTTATATTCCAAAAAACATTAACAGCCCCTTTCTCTTTATTTCCCTCCCTTGCGCCTCCCCATCTTAATTGCAGGAAAAAAGCGACTCATAGTATGCCCCGGGCCCCGCCGAAAGCCCTGGCAGTTCAGCCCAAGTAAAAACCGCATGCAGCTGCATGCGGTTTTGTTATTGTTTTATGTAATTTTCTTTGAATATGTCCCTGTATTTCTCATATCTTGTGAGGTTCTGCATGCCGTCATCGTGGATTACCCAGGGGGTGGTGGGAGCGGGGACAACTACTTTGTAGCCGGCTTTGCGGAATTCGAAGGACTCCGAAATGTCATAGAAGTCCCAGCCGTCAAACAGGTCCTCGCGCCAGGGAATGTCATACTGGGTGGCAATAAGCATGCCGTCAACGCATTCAACCGGATAATACGGTTTGCTGCCGTCTGCTCCGAAAAGCTGATTGGAAAAACGTGAGTCAAGCGAACTGTAAATGGTGTTGGCGTACATGGCACCGATGCGCGGAGCTTCCCACATTACACAAGATTCGGGCAGCTTTGGAGCACCTACTATGCCTGCCATGCCAACGGTTTCATCCTTGAAAATATTAAGAAGATCAAAAATGAAATTCCTGTTGATGATGAAAACGTCCTGATGCAGGTAAACACGGTATTTTGCGTCCGAAAGGGACATGCCGTAGTTGTATCCGGAGGTCATGGATGCAGCGCCTTCAATAACCTGAACTTCCGTTTCAAAGCCGTCGGGAACGTTCAAAAGTTCCAGATACCGGCAGCATTCTGCCAGGTAAATGTCATTATTGGAGCATATTATAAATTCGATTTTTTTGTTATCAGCCATAGTTTTCTCCCATTAGCCGGTTATGACGAATATGTCGGTCACAAACGGGTTGCCCTCTTCATCAGCCAAATACCAGACGCATGACTTTCTGTTTGTCAAACGAATAACTTTCAATAAGAAATTCAATGGCACGCCTGCTGATATTTCCGTCTGCAACAGCCTTGGAATAAGTGTTCAGGGCATTTTCACGTTCTACATCGAATTCGATATTCCAAAGGAGGAATTTAAGACAATTTATTTTCTCTTCGATTTCTCCGAAGGTTGAAACATCGTTAAAAATCGTATGTGACAGCTCGGTTGCACCCGCAAGCTTTTCTTCACGGTAAATGAAGGTGGCAAAGATTACATATGCAAAAGCAGGCTCCGCCTGAAGTTTGCGGCGCAGAGCCTCACCGGCAAAAACGGCACAAACAGCATCCACACCCTGCATGGTGCGGAGTGCAAGCTGTTCTTCAAGTACATTTTTAATTTGAATCAGTTCATCTGTCATATAATTGACCTGCATTTCCTTATTGCCGGTATGATTTTCGAGCCGGAATGTCTGTCATCAGCATTTATCTGCCAGTGCAAAAGCTTCGGCAATAACCTTGTCCATATCATAATACTTGTAGGCGCCCAGACGTCCGGCAAATATTACATTGCCTTCCTTCTCTGCAAGTGCCCTGTATTTTTCATAAAGAGCATTGTTTTTATCATTGTTAACAGGATAATAAGGCTCATCGCCGGGATTCCATTCGCAGGGATATTCGCGTGTGATAACCGTTTTAGGCTGATGTCCGAACTCAAAATGCTTGTGCTCAATGATGCGCGTAAACTTAACATCGTGGGAAGTATAGTTAACTACAGCATTTCCCTGGAAATTTTCCTCATCAAGAACCTCGCTCTCAAAGCGAAGTGTTCTGTATTCAAGCGGGCCGTAGACAAACTTGAAATACTCATCAATAAGGCCTGTGAAAATCACCTTTGTGTCGCCCGTGAACAGTTCCGCATGGCTCTCCCTGAACTCATAGAAATCGGTATTCAGAAGAACTTCCGAGCCCTCGAGCATCTTTGCAATCATGGCCGTATATCCGCCAATCGGGATACCCTGGAAACGGTCATTGAAATAATTGTTATCATATGTGAAACGAAGAGGCAGACGCCTGATGATGAAGCTCGGAAGCTCCGTGCAGGGACGGCCCCACTGCTTTTCGGTGTATTCCTTGATAAGGCGATAGTAAATATCAGGTCCTACCAGCGAAAGAGCCTGCTCCTCAAGGTTTTGGGGCTCTGTGATGTTAAGAGACGCTTTCTGCTCCTCAATTTTTGCCTTTGCCTCAGCCGGAGTTCTTATCCCCCAAAGCTTGCTGAAGGTATTCATGTTGAACGGCAGGTTGTAAAGTTCATCATGGAAAAGGGCAACCGGCGAATTAACGTAGTTGTTGAAATCAGCGAACCTGTTAACATAATTCCAGATATCACGGTTTGATGTATGGAAAATGTGCGCACCGTACTTGTGTACCTGAATGCCTTCAATCTCCTCTGTATAGATATTTCCTGCAATGTTCGGACGTTTTTCAAGAACCAGGCATTTCTTGCCGCGTTCTGTCATTAAGTTTGCAAAAGTAGCACCAAACAGGCCTGCTCCTACAATGATGTAATCGTAATTGTACATTTTCATTTCTCCCTTATTTCTTCAACAATATAAATCGGTCTGTTCCTGATTTCCGACATGATTCCGCCAAGATATTCTCCAATTACGCCAAGCAGGAGGAAAAGAACGGAGAACAGAAATGTCAGAAGGCTGCAAAGCAGCGCCGTTCCGCTTCCGTAGCCGTTATTTACCCAGAATACAATGTAATAAACAAGGCTCGCAATCGTCAGGATAATTGAAAGTATGGCTGCACAGGCACCCGCGCGAAGCGGTGTCACCGCAAAGCAGTTCAGCGTATGAACTGCCATTTTTGTAAGTTTTTTGATTGAGTACTTGCTATGTCCCGAAAACCGTTCGGGTGCTTTGTATTTCAAAACGCTCTTCTTAAAACCGACCTGCTGGATGTATCCGCGCAGATAACGGTTTTTCTCACGATATTCCGTGCGCATGATTTCTGCAACACGCCCCGAAATCCCAAAGAAATCCGAGACATTTCTCTCAAACTGAGTCCCCGACAAACGGTTCAAGAGGCCGTAAAAAGCGTTTGATGTAATCTTCTTTATAAATCCTGCTGACTTGTTTTCCTCACGCGCCATGAGAACAACCTCAGCACCCCTCTCATACTCGTCAATCATGGACGGAAGAAGTTCCGGCGGATTCTGAAGGTCGGCATCAAGGCATACAAGAAATTCACCGGCAGCATGGTCAATACCTGCTATCATGGCTGCTTCATGCCCGAAATTGCGTGAAAAATGGATAACCTTGCAGGCACTGTCCGTATCTGCAAATCCATTCAGAATTTCACGGCTTTTGTCTGATGAACCGTCATTTACAAAAAGTATTTCCGTTTCCCAGGGATTTTCGCGCTCGCGAAGCCCCTTTGCCACATTCCTCGCGACCTCAATAAAATGCTCAAGATTTCCTTCTTCGTTATAAACCGAAACAATCATTGATAATTTTTTCATATCAGGCTCCATCTCATATATATATCTTTTTACCGAATGCAAGATTCAGCATTTCCTGCACGCGGATTGTATAAGTATGGTATTTCTTCATTTTTTCAAATGCGCTGTGCGCTATTTCACTGCGCTGCATCGGATTTTCAAGGTAATATTTCGTAAGCTCGCACAACTCCTCAGTATTTTCATAAACGATCAGGTCCTCACCGGGAGAAAAATAATCATAAAGTTCTTCCTGGAAATTGCTTATCAGGAAACCTCCCGATGCAAAAACATCCCAGATTCGCTGCGGAATACCCGACCTGATGCTCTTTGCCGTAAAGTTCAGGTTGATTGCAGACTGTGAGAAAACAAGCGGCATCTCCGTAAGCGATTTAACCGGTCCCCTGTTATTGATTTTCGGAAGCGCCGATGTATCGCTGGCCGTGTAAATATCTACCCTGAACTGTTCTGACAATGCTGACAGCAGTCTGATCCGCTCCATGGCCGTAACACCATAGCCAAGGTAAAACAGGCCAAGAATCAGACGGTCATCACACAAAGCACCTTCCGGAATATGATAAAAATCAGGATAATGGTTCTTAAATGACTTAATAACATCTTCCGAAAGTGCATCCGTAATGAAATAGTCCCCATAAGTTTCCGTCTGAAGGTTCATCACGGCATCCAGAAAGCCCTGCAGATATTCCGGGGGATTCTGAAGCTTTGAAAGGATTGATTTTTCTGTGTAAAGAGATCCCACAAAGGATACATCCGATGTGAAATTTGCCCGTTCCGATGCCGATGCAGTTTCAATAAGATGCTGCTTTTCGGTAATTCCCGCAGCCAGCGGCAGATGGAAAATACGGTCCGGATTATAATTTTTGATTTCATCGCAAAGCTTTCTGTCAAAAACAAAAACTCTGTTAAAGTTGTTTTTTATTGAGCCCGAATAAAGCTCCAGCACAGGCGAATCAACGGTCCAGCTCAGATAATGGACATGATATGCCTGACAAACTTCAGAAATAACGGGGAAGAAGTTTACGGTGAAAACAAAATCGTAAATCACAAGGTCAAGTGCCTGCGACACGATTGACAGGCATTCCTGCGCAGAAACATCTTTACGTTCCACCTCAGCCGTTATTTCGTAAACATCGTGCCCAAGTTCCTTAAAGGCATCAATGATATACGGCTCGCATATGCTGTTGTATCTGTAAAACAGAATCTTCATCGCGATTCCTTTCGCTAATGTTTTATGCAAAAACGATGTCGAACATCTCTTTAATCCTGCACTCAAAAGAGTGGAATTCCTTAACCTTTTCAAAGCCGTTCCTTGCAATCTTTGCGCGCTCATCTTCATGCTCAAGATAGTAGCGGCATTTCTTAACAAGCTCCTCCGGACTTGTAAAGAAATCAAAGTCCACACCGGGCGTGAAATAATCCCAAAGTTCATTCTGGCAGGTTGACATCAGGAATCCGCCGCATCCGAGAATATCAAAGCAGCGCAGTGAAATACCGGTTTTGATACTCCTTAAGCCTATGTTCAGGTTAATCTTCGAATGACGGAAAATCTGCGGCATATCAGTATCATAGGTCGCAATTCCTTTGTTGATTACACGCGGAAGCTCAGGTGTTTTCTCAAGTGTATAAAGTGAAACCTTAAAGTTCTTCGAAAGTTCCTCAAGGTAAAAATGTCTGTCGAATGTAGCCAGTTTTCTGGCCAGATAATAATTTGCAAAAATGTACTCAAGTGTCTCTACGCCATCTTCCGTAGGCTCATAAGGAACAAGACGGTACAGTTCATCAATCAGTTCGGGCGTCAGTGCCTCCTCAAGGATGTTCGCCTGATACAGCCTGTTCTGAGTACGCAGTATGCCGTCAACATATCCCTCAAAATAAGGGCTGATGCCCTTATACCTTGAAAGATAGCCGGTGTCCTCATTATACATTTTGCCGATGAAGGAAATATCGTTATAATAATCAGGCTTTGCCTTTGAATAATCTATAGACGCATAAGTGTTTATATCTGCAGCAAGCGGAAGATGATAAACGCCCGAAATGCCTCCGTTTTTGAAGGTTTCATACTCAGCACGGTCAAACAGGAAGCAGTAATTTGTGGGATAAAGCATGGTCGTACTGTAAAGTTTAACCTGCGGATTATCATATACCCAGCTGATGTATTTCTTGTGAAGTTTATTGCAGGCCGTAGCAAGAACAGGAAGAAAATTAAAAGAAAAAACAGCATCGTAATTATCCCCAGCCATCGCTTCCATAAGGTCAAGCTCAACCTTTGGATCACTGCGGACGGTCTGAAGTTCACGTTTAATCACTCTGCTGTCAACAGATAAATTTTTTAAGGCTTTCTGCATTCCCGGAATACCGAAATTACTGCAGTCAACAATAAGAATCTTCATATTTGCCTCAACACACCATCAATCCTGCAGGAACCCGTTTTGTTCCCGCAAGAAGCTTTTCCTGCTCAAAATCAATTATACACAAAGGACATAACAAAAACAAGCGCTTTTGCCCGCTTGAAATATGAAAACAAGGGCGGTCTTCCGACCGCCCCTGTAGGAGTTACTTTTTAAGCTGCTAAGCAACCTGCAAAATATGCAATTACTGTAACAGTGAAAGAACGCCCTGAGTACTCTGGTTTGCCTGAGCAAGCATTGACTGAGCAGCCTGCTGAAGGATGCTGTCCTTGCTGTAGCCAACCATTTCGTCTGCCATGTCTACGTCACGGATACGTGATTCAGCGGACTGGAGGTTCTCTGCTGTGTTATCAGCATTAGCGATTGTGTGCTCAAGACGGTTCTGAACAGCACCGAGTGCAGAACGCTGTGTAGAAACTTTCTCAAGAGCTCCATCCATAGTGTCAATCTTTGCAGTAATTTCATCATATGCTGCGCTCTGAATATCCCAAGGGTCAATTTCAAGACCTTCGGTTGACATCGAAGCGATATTAACAGAAATGTTCTGAGCTGAGTTAGCACCAACCTGGAAGTTAAGAGCGTCGCTCTCAAATGTTCCATCAAGGAGCTTCATGGTGTTGAATTCGGTCTGGCTTGCAATACGATCGATTTCGCTGTTCAGCTGGTTAAGTTCCTGCTGGATAGCTGCACGGTCTGTAGATACGTTAGTATCGTTAGCTGCCTGAACTACAAGTTCTCTCTGTCTCTGGATGATAGCATGTACTTCGTTAAGAGCACCTTCAGCTGTCTGAATAAGAGAGATACCGTCCTGTGCGTTTGTGGAAGCCTGCTCAAGACCACGAATCTGGCCACGCATTTTTTCGGAAATCGAAAGGCCTGCAGCGTCATCGCCTGCGCGATTGATTCTGTAACCTGATGAAAGCTTCTCAGATGATTTTGCTAAGTTACCGGTTGTAATACCAAGCTGTCTGCTGGTATTAGCTGCTGTCATGTTGTGTTGAATAATCATAATTTTTCCTCCATGAAATTCACGAGGCATCCTTGCCTCGGGTGGGGCACTGTGTGCCTGTTTTTTTGTGTTTTTGTTCCTCGTGGGCGACTAACGGGTCGCCTAAAGTTTTTGGTATGGTAGTGTTGGTATTGTTTTATGAAAGCAATTGTTGTTTGCTTTCAACATATATATCGGAGGCCCTTTTAAAAACTTAACCCCACAATAACAATTTTTTTTCAACTTATTTTTTCTTATCCATGAAGTACGAATCACCCTGAGGTTTACCTGTCATGTTCTTATAATAATTGCTGACGGTCTTGCTGCTAAGCTTGAAATCCTTGATTTTACGGCGCTGGCCGCTTAAGTACTGCTCAAAAGCAATCCTGTTCTGCTCTTCAAGCGCCTGGATTTTTACCCCGATGTCCGTAATCTCCGTTATTTTTTTTTGGAGCTTCAAAATATCGTTCTTATAGTCATTTTTCTTTTCAGCAAGCTCCGCAGATACCTTTGCATACGCATCCGAAAAGCCGGTGTCGAGGCGCTGAAGTTCAAATATGAGGCCATCCTTTTCAGTCAGTGTCGCATCAAAGTTTTCAGCAGGCTCACCATTTGAAAGAATATGCATCTGACGCACGGTAACATCATATATCTCATCAAGAACTTTTTTCTTTCTGTCAAGAATGTCTGCAAGCATCGCAATGTAAGTTTTACTGTTTTCGCTCATCTTTGTTTCTCCGTTTCGCATTTCTTTGTTCGTAAATCAGTTCGCGTGTCTTCTCTTCAATTTCTTTGCCCGTAAATCAGTCCGCGTGTCTTCTCTTCATGAATTCTTCAATAATAACCCAGTCCGAAGGCTCGTCAATTTCATAGAAGCTTTCCTCACACATCGGAACAATCCTGATTTTACCTGAAATCCTGTTTTTTGTTTCAAGAAGTCTGTCTCTGGAGGTAATATAAAATGCCCCGTTTTCAACAAAATAGCCTTCATAATCCTGACGTCTCGGGCGATGAAAATAATCATAATTCACAGCCTCCGCACCGGCTTCGCCGTCTTTCCAGATAAACCTCTTCTGCTTTACGGCAGAAAGGGCAGAATCAACTTCCGGCTTTTCAAACAGTTCAAAACCTCTTCTCAGGTCGTTTGCCGTAAGAAGCGGTGATGTCGCCTGAATCAGAACTATATTTTCAAATTCCGTTGTTCTTGCAAACTCAAGCATGGCACTTTCCGTTGAAGCCTTGTCCGATGCCGACTCGGCACTTCTTCCGATTACCATTACCTTAGGCAGATTAAAGCTTTCCACCGTTTTCTTAATTTGTTCGGAATCGGTAGCAACATATACGGCATCAATGTATTCACATTCCGATGCTGCCGCTGCCGTCCAGTACACAAGCGGTTTTCCGCCAAGCTCTTTTATATTCTTCAGAGGTATTGATTTGCTTCCCCCTCTGACAGGTATAAATGCCACATTTTTCTGCATTTTGTTTCCTCCCGGAGTGAGTCAAAAAGAACCGTCCCCGGTGACTCATTCTCCCAGTAAATCCTCAATTTTATCCATCGCAAGCATCTTGTCATCAATATAATAATCGGCATTTGGCTTGCCAAAAATAAGTTCATGATACTTCAGGCCCCACACCTCAAACTGCTTCTCCGTAACGGAGCGCCAGTCCATGCCGGTCACATAGCCTCTTGCGGTAAAGAAAATAATATGGTTTCCCGCATCATAAAGCTTATTAATCTTCTCAATCATTTTTTTGTCCGGAATGGCATCCGAATAGTTGGTACTTCCGACAGGCAGTGTATCAATCACTCCGTCAATATCAAATACAAAACGTTTTCCCGTTATCATACTAAATCACCTCAAGGTCCTCAAAAAGGCATCTGAGTGTTCCCTCCATATCCTCAAGCCGTTTTCCTCTTGTCCCGGCTTTTTCGCTCATTTCAGCATATTCAGATGCATCATTATAATAATTACAAAGTTTTTCTTTCATTTCATCGTAATCAGCAACGATGAAATCCGCACCGGCGACATCACTCGTATCACCATAACCGGTAGTGATAACCGGCAGCCCGTAGAAAAGAGCCTCAAAAGCTGCACGCGCACCGCCCTTGCGGGTTGGCTGGATAAGAACATTGGCAAGGCGGATCACCTGGCTGCCATCCTTCTTTGCTCCAAGAAACAGAAATCTGTCCACATTCTTAAGGCCTGCCGTCAATTCCCCGGGCGTTGGAATATCTCCAAGAAAAGCCATATATGCGTCAGGCTTGTCCGAAAGAAAATCGTCAATCATCAGCATGAAATCATGGTCAGTTTCCTCAGAAAGACGGTTCCCCGCAGCAATCGCGACAAAGGCTTTTTCCGGAATGCCAAGTGACAGCCTTGTGTATTTTTCCAGGCTGCTTTCGTCCGGCATAATATAGTTAAAGCATCCCGTAACAAGCTTCTGGTAATCCGGAAAATGTGAAAACAGCTCACAGTCAGTATCCTTTGCATCACGCCAGAGAACAAGATATTCACAGGCTCCGACAGCAATTCTTGTATTGCAGGCAGTTGCAGCCGTTTTTGTGAACTCAGTGCACAAATCAGCGGTAACGCATGCTCCGCCAACATTCAGCACAAGTCTCGGATTCAATGCACAGATTCCGGCAACCATATCGGATACGGCCTGAAGATCCGGCATTTCCAAAGGATTCTGATAAAAAGGAAATACGATGTCCTTATATCCGAAGGAAAGACCGTTACTGTATTCCGGAACAAAATTAAACCGGACACCGGCTGAAATAAACGGGAATTCGCCAATATGCAGACCGCCCTCATTTACAATAACAACCGGAATACCGAGTTTTTTTTGAATTGTTGCAGCATAATCGAGCACACGTCTTGTCGGGGCATGACCTATTCCAAGCATCTGTCTTGATACAATCACAACAGGAGGCTTTTCAAAATGAAGTGTGCCAAGAGCTTGGAAAGCCAGGCTGTTCGGATTTGGTTTTGGAATTGATTCTCTGACCGCAGAAAACAGCGTCAGATATGCGGAACGCAATAAAAGGTCGCAGGAATCATATTCATCGGACACAAAACTCACATGTTCGAGCATGCAGAAAAGCGACCATCTTTCTTTTAATGAAAGAAGGTCGGTTTCACAAACCAGACAAAGCACCGAATAAGCCTGTATTCTCTCCGATACGTTCTCTTTTCCCTTTGAGAGCATATCGGTCATTTCAAACACAGCCTTCTTCAGATCGGCTTCGGAAAGTTCGTGCAATTTATCCGGTTGTTCACAGTAAAGTGAGTAATTAATCATGTCATCCTGTTTGGCATTTTCTGTTCCGTAAAGAACCTGCCGGTTTATTTCCTGTATTTCAGTTTATCTCTCTGAACCTGCTCAATAGGAAGAATTTCTTCTGTCTTGCAGGTCAGACTGTCATAAGCAGCAATAAGATTTCTCTTTAAGCGGCGAAGGCCGTCAGGCTCAAGTGAAGCCGCATGATCGGTACCCTTCCAGGTTCTGTCGAGTGTATAATGTCTTTCAACAACAGATGCGCCAAGCGTGTAGGCGGCAACATCAATTGCAATACCGTTATGATGGCCCGAAAAACCGATTTCCTTAACTCTGTCGCCATAAGTCTCAACAAGCCTTGAAATCTCAAGCAGGCAGCAATCCTTGAAAGGAACCGGATAGCCTGATGTGCATGAATAAAGAACAAGATCCTTATTACGTTTTTCCTGCTCGAAAAGTTCAACAACAGCCTGCTCTTCATCATGTGTTGTCATTCCAAGGGAAACATGGATTTCACCGCCAAAATTTTCGCACAGCCATCTGAGCATTTCAAGATTGTTGTTGCAGGCGCTCGGAATCTTAATAAGTTCGGGCTTAAGAGCCGCAATTTCCTTTGCGGACGTCATATCCCAGACCGATGTTGAATAAGTAATTCCAAGTTCCTTACAATAATCCATAAGCTGCTTATGTTGTTCAGCGGTAAACTCAAGAAATTCCCTGTGCTCGCCGTAAGTTTTTCCGTAAGAATTCCACGGATTCGGATGAGGCGCATTATACTGCTCCTCTGTAAGAAGTTCTCTGTTGCAGCGTTTCTGGAACTTTACCACATCTGCCTCACAGAAGATTTTGGCAACCTTGATCATTTCAAGAGCCGTTTCGAATTCTCCCTTGTGATTACAGCCGATTTCAGCAATAACCTTCGGTTTTTTGTAAGTAATGTTCTGCATAACTGCCTCCCGTTAAAGGATATTTTTAAGTAAAACATCGGTTGTGCCTTCAATGTGAAGGCCGCCCTCGGTTGCATTGTAAAACTTTATATCTTTATTTTCGCTGATAATCTTTTCGATTTCAATCTTGAAAATCTCAAGATTTGCAGGAACCGTAACATCTCTTCCGAAAATATCAAGCGCTTTTTTTCTTGTTTCATTGTCAGCCGATAAATGCTGCGATGTTCCCTCCGCATGCATTTTATCACCAAGATAGCAAAGGTCCTGACCCACAAATACAATTTCCTTAAAGCCCTTCATAATGGCTGCTCTTAAAGCCACAATCGCAACAGAGCCGGCGGACCTGAAGGTCCTGAAGCCATTTTCCGAGGCAAGCTTTTCTGCGGGTTCAAAGCCTTCCTGACAAAGAATGTACCGCTCACCCTTATGTTCCTTCACAAATCCCGCACAGGCAGTGGATGAAAAAACAAGCGGACATTCTGCATTCTCAGCTCCCTTATGAAGCCTTGTAAGTTCCGGCTTTGCATCACAGATAACTACGCAGTCGGGTTCAATTCCCGTACCGTAGAGTTTGCGAAGCGTCGGAGCCGTTGCAAAAAGGATATCTTCATCCTTTTTATTCTTGAATTCCATATAATTTCCGTCAAGCGAAGGGCCGGCGGAAATAATGAACGCCCGCTTTGCGGCAGGACTAAAAGAAAGTTCATCGAAATTCTTAAACGGAAGAGCCGTATTTTCCCTGAAGGATGCTGTAAGCAGTTCCTTCTGGTTTGCTATGCTTACAAAGGTGGCATTATATTTTTTCAGGGATGCTTTCAGGTCCTCATTTTTCATTGCAATAAGTGTCGGATAATGAATGAAAAGCGGAATTTCGGGGTGTTTACCGGAAGCCTCCGAAAATTTCTTTCCTTCGGGATCAAGCACAATTTCCACACGCCCAAAAGCGTCAATATCCGATTTCACACCGTACTTTTCATATGCCAAAACCACATCCTTATTCGGCTCGAAAACCTTGATTTTCTGATACGGGTCAAGCTTTTGGAGTTCCAGAACATGATATCCGAGTCCGATTCCCCATACAAAAGCCATGGGAAGTTCAGGCCGGTACCAGCTTTTAGCAAGAAGTCTGCCCTCATAAGCCGGAGAAACATTACTGTGCAGATATGTATCCCCGACAAGAAGTGTATAACGTCCAAGCGCTGTAAGTTCCACGCTTACATCTTCTGATATTTTTTCGTTTTCGGTTACCTTTTCAAGGTCAAGCTGCTCAAAAACACAGTCACTGAGAGCACTCGTGAAAACCGGCAGAAAACCTGTTTCAAGTATATCCGCAGAAAGTGTGAAATCTTCCCTCATAACAGCATCTGACAGGTTTAAGAGGCTGTCCTTAACAGCATTTCTTCCGTCAGCGGAAAGTTCGGAAAAAGCTTTGTCCGTAAGCTCATAAACACGGTCAAGAAGCATTGCTCCGCGTAATGTATTCTGGGCACGGTACGTATCCGTAAGTTCCGGAATGAGTTCGCTAAGTTCCCTGAATATTTTAATCCGGTCAGTTTCGTTCAGTCTCATCTTTTCTCCCACCGATGAAAAACTTTATTTTACGCAATTGCGAAAATCAAAAGGCCTACCTTTCGGCAGGCCTTATCATGACAAATCATGCAACGTAGAGGTGATTCTTACGCATTACTTCTTTCCAGGTATCACGCATGGTCCTGATATGGCCAAGAGCTTCCTCTACAATTTCCTTATCTTTCTTAATGTTTGCCTCAACAAGTCTGCGATATATATAATCATACACAATATCAAACTGTTGTGCAACATCATACTTGAAATCAAGTGTCATTCTGAACTCAACGATAATCTTCTGTGCTTTGATCAGGTTTTCATTTGCTTTGTTAATGTCATTCTGATCAAGTGCATCAATTGCTATATTGCAGAACTTAACGGCTCCGTCATAAAGCATAAGCGTAAGCTCGGCCGGAGATGCCGTATTGATTCTGTTTCCCTTATAAAGCGCTGCTGCATTAGGTGGTGTCATAGCGTCTTCTCCCTTCTTCGTTTACGGTTAGCCGTTCTGTCCAAGCATTGAAGCAAGGTTGTTCTGCTGAGTCTGAAGATTAGCCATTGCTTTCTCCATCAGTGAGAACTGCTTGTAATACTTGTCTTCCATATCAGCCAGACGGTCCTCAAGGGTGCTGAGTTCATCCTTGTAGGTTTTCATTGTCTTATCAAGCTGTTTGTCATTATAGAATGTAAGTGCACTGCTGATGGATGAGGTTTTCATCTTATCCTGCATAGTTGCATAAAGCTCACTTGCAACACCGGTAAGTGTCTTCATAACCGTATCGGGATCATTTGCAAGGGCTGTTTTAAGCTTATCTGCAAAGGTGTTACCGTAAGCATCATCAGGGTCACCATACAGATGAAGAAGGCCTTCTTCCTTATAATCAGTACTTGTTGTGATGCCAAAGCTTGAAAGTGAATAATTTTTGCCATTGACGGAAACCGACTTCTGAAGACTCATTTTCATTGCGGAAACAAGTGATCCAAGGGTTGAATCTCTTCTAAGAAGTGAGTCCTTAATCTTGTTTTCCCATTTCTCAATCTGATCCTCCGTCATCTTCTCACGCTCTTCGTCGGTAAGAGGGTCATACCCCTTTGCCGAAGCTGCTGAGTACGCGTCATTCATTTCCTTGAGAACTTCATTGTACTGCTTAATGAAATCCTTAACCATATTGTAGGTAGCGTCAATATCTTTTGATACGGTAACAGTGATTTCTTCACCGGGATCCGTAAGCATATTTGCCGTAAAGTTAAGACCGTTTACGGAGAATGTATTCGAAGAGTTCTTAAATACGGCACCGTTGTAGGTAATCTGCGCATCTGTAGCCTCTACAAGACTTGCGCCCGAGCTCTCGTCGAAGGTGTAGGAAACATCACCATTTTCATCAATTGTATAGCTTACATCCGAAAGGCCGAGTGCTTTCATTGCGGAAGCGCCTGAATCTTCTGTGAAATCTTCATTTGCAACAGAATTTCCGTAAACCTCAAGTGAGCCCTTAAGGTCAGCTTCAAGGCTGTCGAACTCATCCTGATTTTCCTCAAGATACTGAGCCTTGAAATCATCAAGTGATTCGTACTCTGCCTTTTCTTCATCATCCAGCTCTGCCCACTCTTTTTCAGCAGCGGTTTCAAGCTCCCTGGTAAGTGAATCCCTGGCAACAGTAACAATTTTTTCGGAAAGTTCCTCAAGCTTGTCGCTTTTGCCTGCCTTTGCGGCATCACGATACTGCTTTAAGAGTGCATCAAACTCTTCTTTTTC
The DNA here is from genome assembly GCA_045627185.1 of Lachnospiraceae bacterium. Taxonomy (GTDB): domain Bacteria; phylum Bacillota; class Clostridia; order Lachnospirales; family Lachnospiraceae; genus SZUA-448. Next base: position 11,396 of record JAZQNE010000118.1, on the reverse strand, counting down.
ACTGTATGTCATGTTGACATAGCCTGCGTCAGCCATAACATCGTCGCGCTCGTCCGTATACTCAACAGTACCTGTGGTAATGCTAAAGGCATTATCGGTACCGCTTCCGTTTGAACTGATAAAAATACGATGATATGTCGTATCAAAGCTTGCATTTAAGCCTGCTTCCCTAAGCCCTGCAATAAAATCACCGATGGTTGTTTCGTCATCAATGTAGATATCATGCGGTGTTTTTCCGTTTACTTCTACACGGATAGCAGCATTTGCATCGCCATCAAAACCGAGGTCAATAAGTTTGGTGCCTGTTGTAGCTTCAACCAGCTGACCTTCATCATTTGTATACTTGGGAACGGTAGCACCGGTTAAATACTGCGAACTGGCAAGCTTGTCAACAGTGACCTTATGTGTTCCCTCAGGTGCATTGCCGTTGGCAGAAACCTTCAGTTTTGTTTCATTTGTGCTTGAGGCGGCCTTTGTGCTGTACGAACCTTCTGTTTTGAACTTGGACAATGCACCTGTATAAAGAGCGTAAATCTTCTTGTTCAGGTCTTTCCATTTATCCTGAGTCCACTCAAGCTTCGTTATTTTATTTTGAACTTTTGTCTTTTTCAGGCTCTGGGCGTCCATTAATTCTTTTACGATAGCCTCAGTATCAAGGCCTGAAACAATACCGGATAAACGTACTGGCATAGTCTTCCATCCTTTCTGTTACAAAAAATTACGAAAACTTATCTCTGCTCATCAACCATGAGACCTGCCATCTCCCACATCTTCTGAACAAGTTCAAGTGCTTCTTCCGAAGGTATTTCGCGGATGACTTCTTTGGTATCATCGTCGAGAACAGTAATAGATACTCTGTTTGTTTCTTCATTGTAAGAGAACTGGCAACTTGTACGTCTCATTGAGTTGTTTGCTCTCTTTACGGCTGCCTGGATACGTGCTGCATCTTCTGACTGCTGCTGTCTCTGCTCACCGTTCGGATTCTTCTGTTCAGCGTTTGCTACAACCTGACGCTCTATCTGCTGGGATGTGCTTACATTAACCACGTCAGTATGCGCTTCAACTGTTCTTACTTCACGAACCGGTTCAGCGGGCTGAGCCACTTTTACACTGCCGACTGCGCTCGAAATAACATCTAATGCCATGATTTACACCTCCTTGTGTAATTAACCATCCTTGACTTAAAAGGGGCCTATCCCCTTTTGTCATTTCTGACAATAATATCGGACGGTATGTCAGAAATATTTAGATGTACATGAAAAGTTTAAAAAAATAGGTCGGAATCGTAAAAAAGTGATTCCGACCTGATTGTCTCAAAACAGATTGTTAATATCTTCAACAGATATTTCTGTTTCAGCTGCTTCAGCATTAGACTGCTGAATCTGGAGATAGATTTCTTTACGGTAAATCGGAAGTGCCTTGGGGGCCTTGATTCCGACTTTAACCTGATCGCCCTTGACTTCAAGGATAGTAACCTCAATGTCGTTTCCGAGCATAATGGATTCGTTACAACGTCTTGAAAGTGCTAACACGCTTAAGCCCTCCCCTCTTTAGATGCCTTGAGGATTTCGTAAATTTTGAACTTAATTTCGTAATCCGGGTTTTCTGCTACAACCTGTGCGCCCATGCGATTGTCTGCATTGATAATGATGGGAGCCTTAAGGTTGACGGACATCTTTGTTTTGTCGGAAGGAACCGTAAGTGTAAGTAAAATAACAAGATTGTCATCTGTTAAATTGCCAAGGGATTTGAGGAGTTCGTCCTCAACGATGGGATTGTAGTCGTCCTTAACTACAAGCGGGCTGACAACAGGAAGTGCCAGCTCCGGAATATCACAGCACTGAAGCCATGATACAGCGGGACGTGTTTCTGCGCTGCTGTCATAAAGAATAGTATACTTCTTGTGGTCCTCGAAACCCATAATACCGTTTTCAAAGGTTAAAATCTTATCTTCGGTAAGATCGATTTCGCCAAAATGTTTTGTTTTAACTAACATAGGTAACCTCCCTGTCACCGGTGCTTTCCGCACCTATTTAAATAATAGTCAATTTAATGTCTCCGGTCAAGACTTGTAATAGATATCGGACGCTTTTTCACAAAACTTTAAGAATTACAGGAAATCAAGAAGTGAATTCTGAACCACCTTTGCCGCTGCCGAAAGAGAAGAATCATAAACTGTCTGGGCAGCCGTAAAATTAATGATGGTATCAACAAGGTCTGCATCTTCATTCTTGGAAAGAAGATCTGTGAAATCGTCCTGCTGGGTTGCAAGACGGCTTTCTGTAAGTTCAAGGCGGACATAACGGCTTCCGAGATCGGAAACGGCAATTCCCACAACCTCCTGCTGCTTCTGAGTTTCGGTAATTCCGGCCGAGAAAGCATCCTTAAGAACTTCCTCACGAAGAATTTTCTCTGTACTGAGCATATCCTTAAGTGTTGTAAGTGCTGTTTTCTGCTCATCGGTAATACTCGAATCGGCAAGCATTCTGTCAACCTGGGCAATTCTGTTTTCAACCTGCACAACCTCATCAATAGCTGTCAGGATTTCATCAGCCATTCGGCCGATATTATGTGAAATCGCATCAGACCCCTGGGTGTTAATCTGGAGTTTCTGATTGAAATTGATCTCATAAGTAATTTTCTGGTCTTCTTTTGTAAAGTTTACGGCTGTTTCCTCATCAAGCTCACCTTCCGAATTGTAAGTTGTCCTTACGCAGTCGAAATAATGCTCGGGCTTGAGTTCGTTTTTCATGAAACTGTTCTTTTCATATGTAACATGAAATTCTTTCTCTTCTCTGGTCCATTCATCATATACATCCTTCGCCAGAATAAGCTCACCTGTTTCGGGAATAAAGTTTACAGTACCGTCAGCGGGTGTGAAAGCATCAGGGTCATTAGCTGAAATAACATTAATATCAGAAAAAACATCCTCATAAACGATGTTTCCGTCAGCATCCTTCACAACATTGCCAAATTCATCATACTGCGGATTCAGTGAAATTGAGATATTATCACCGTCAACAAGATTGTTGTAAGCGAGGCGTACTCTGTAAACCTCAACTGAATTCGGGCGCTGTGAAAAGTCGCTTGTTTCGGGGCTGTCCGGGTCATAAAGCGAGAGGTCTGCGGAATTCAGGATTTTGTCAACAGTATCAATATGGGTGAAATCAAGCTTTTCAGTGAGAACATAATCATAATCCTCAGTATTTTCACCAAATACAAGGCTTGATTCTGTCTTATAGCCCGTAAAGACATAACGTCCGGCATAATTTGCATTACCTTCCTGATAAATCTGGTCACGCATCTGTGTAAGATTCTCAGCAATTGCATTACGGTCGGAAACAGTAAGTGTGTCCTGTGCGCCCTGTACGCAGCAGGTATTCATGGTGGTCAGAATGGAGTTGATGTTCTTCATGGCACCTTCGGTCACATCCATCCATGCCATGGCATCCGGAATATTTTTTTCATAGTACTGGTTAAGCTCTGCAAGATTTGTACGCAGCTTAAGCGCACGTACAGCTACAATCGGATCATCTGAAGGCTTCTGAATCTTAAGTCCTGTTGCATACTGATTTTCAAGGGTTGTAATACGCTCCTTGTTTCCGTTAATATTGGAAAGCATTCCGTTTGTCATCATTCGATTTGTAATACGCATATGCTGCCTCCTGTAAAAAACATAACCGGCGGTAAACCGTGTTTTCAGTTATTATCAGCTGTCAGACACCCATTTCATTAATCAGTTTTGAATAGATTTCATTCATAACGCTGATTACCTTTGCGTTCAGATTGTAGGCATTCTGGTATCTGATCAGGTTCATGCCTTCTTCATCATTATCAACACCCGATACGGACAGGCGCTGGTTTGTAACTGTATCAAGGATGTCCTGCTGATTCTTTGCGAACTGGCGTGCCTTGTTGCAGTCAATACCGATTTCGGAAACAAGTGTCTGCAGATACTGTGCGGGTGCGCCCTGTCGGAACATTGTTGTATTCTGTTTAAGCAGGATAAGTTTTTCTGCGATATCGCTCTGCTCACGTCCGTTAACGATGCTTGTAGCGGTAACAACCTTGTTCGGGTCACCTGCTATATCCCTTGTAACTGCAATATCGGCTGCCGTCATAAAGTAATATGATCCGAAATTCTGATAATCATCGGGGATTTCATAAACACCGGTTTTCGAAGTGAAAAGGACGTTTTCATCTTCACCGTAGCCTGTGAAATCATCAACAAACCGGTAATTCTCACCGGTTACAATCTGTGTTGAGTTAAAGAAATCAAGGCCGGCATCACCATTCAGGTCAACGCCCTGTTTGCAAAGGTCATTAAACTGCTTTGAGAAGGTTCTTACAAACTCATTAAGCTGAGCCATGTAATAAGGAATTCCCTTGTAATTTATATCCTTGCCGATGATTGCATTGTACCGGAAACCGGAAACAACCTCAGTTGCCGGAGCAATGTCGTCTGTTCCTACAACAAGTTCGCTGTCAAGCTGGAATTCATAAACATATTTACCTTCGTCATTAACCGAAACCTTAAAGCCGGTATAATTGTAATCACGATTGCCTATTGTGATTGTTCCGGTTGTGTCAAGATTCAGTCTCTGAACCTCATTCATGTAAACGAAATCAGATGTAAGAGTAATAACATTTGAACCTTCTTCACCTTCAGCCATGCCCTTGAAGGCCTGGCTGTCATTGCCCTCCATAACCGCATACAGAGCCTGAAGCGTTCCTGTTGTTGTGCTTGTCGAAGCGTTGAATTCCTGTCCGTCCTGCTTCCAGATGATATCGTAAAGGCCCTCGGTATCATTCATTGTAACTTTGCTTTCGCGCGGTACGCAGATAAGTTCATTTGAATGATATGTATCAACAAGCAGCTGTCCGTTAATTCGAACCGTATAGCTGTTGATGCCGACCTGCTGGCCGACGGGAATTTCAGTAACATCAACTTCAACTATCTGTGAAAGTTCATCTACAAGAAGCTCACGCTGGTCGCGCAGGTCACTTGCCTTGCCGCCCAGAACTTCAAGAGAGTTAATCTGTTTTGTAAGCTGAGCCATCTGAACACCGATGGAATTGATTCTGTCCACCTGGTTGTTTACTTCATAATTAATTTCCCTCTGAACATTCTTAAGGTTCTGGGCAACATAATTGAAGTATTCGCAGAGAGCCTGCGCATAATTTGTCATCTGTGTACGAACCGTAAGATCCGTAGGTTTTTTCTGAAGCTCCTGGATGGTGTTGTACATATCGTCGAAGGTGGTTGTAAAACCTTCGAGCTGGATTTCATTAAAGAAATTTTCTATCTCGGTAAGATAATATTCCTTTGTTGCGTAATCGCCGTAAATTGTGTTGTTGGTGCGATATTTGACATCATAGTATTCGTCACGGATCTGATCGACACTGACAACATCAACACCGGTACCGATCATACCGTTTGTTCCGCCAACATAAAGCGCACGGCTTGCCGCAAGTGTAGCCTGCTGCCGGGTATAGCCCTTTGTTTCGGCATTTGAAATGTTATGCGCCGTCGTATTGATTCCCGACGAAGATGCATATAATCCCGATTTTCCGATTGTCAGACCAAAAAAAGTATTAGGCATACGTTTCCTTTCTTAATTGAGTCACATACGTTCAAGAATTGTTGCAAGCATCTCATTTACTACATTTACGTATCTTGCGGATGCATTGTAGGCATGCTGGAATTTGATAAGGTTGGTGAGTTCCTCATCTGAGGAAACGCCTGTGATGGAATTTCTCTGGTCATCAAGCTTTTCTGTCATAACCTTCTGATTGTCACTGATTGCTTTCAATTCACTACCTCTTGTGGCAATAGCTCCGATGAACTCGTTGTAATATTCATAGAAGGTATCCATTGCAAGGCTGTCAGGTGTAAGTTCCGAGAACGGATTCTGCCATGCCTTTATCAGCTTGTCACAGGTATCGATGCTGTTATCGCCCGTTCCTCCCTTTTTGCTCAAAGGCAGTTTCGAGAGATTTTCCTTAATAACCGGATTTACCTCAATTTCACCGAGTGTGAAAAGCGAATAGTTATCGGAAGGGTCCTCCTCATTATAGACATAAGCATTGATTGTAGTGCCGTCTGCAAGGGTGATTTCCTTCCGGGTGTATCTCGAATATGATTTTCTGTTGAAAAGAGCCTCGCCAACAGTTGCATCATCATCCATACCGACCGGTGCATTGTCAAGGTCAAGAATCTTAACCTTTGAACCGTCATCAAGTGTCACGGTTTTGTTAGGGCAGAGGATATCGTTTACCGTTGTTACAATACCGTTAATAAGGCGGTCAAACCGGGCCTGTACGGTTGTAATGAGCGATGCGTCAACATCGGTAAGATATTTCAGATAGTCGCTTTCAAACTGTGTTTCGGCTTTGGTGTAGGCTGCTTCATCAAAGCTTCCGTCATCAGCAATAAAGTCTTCTTTTCTGGGACTTGAAGGAATGTCTGTATAATTTCCGACTTTCTTACCTCTTGCAACAAGAAGGCCGCGAAGTTCTCCAACGTCCGTATTCTGTGCAGAGCAGGGAACTCTTGAAAGGTCACAGACTTCTTCATAGCCGTATGCGGGCCAAACCGGAACAAGAACGCTAAGGCCTGTATTGGTTACGTTTTCGTCTACGCTTAAGCCTGCAGCCCTGCGCTGAATCTGTTCCAGTTCTTCGGACCTTACGGTGTCCATTTTGAAGTAAGTATCCTCAGTTACAAACGGAACCTCTTCAATGCTGATGCTTACACGGCTTTCGCTGTTTTCTCTGTATGATATTTTAACCATGGTGCCGAGCTCATCAAGAAGTTTGTTTCTTTCGTCTCTTAAATCGTTTGCACGGTCCATGCCATTGCTTTCGTATTCACAGATTTCCGTATTCAGTTCAACCATTCTTGAACCGATTTCATTGATTCTGTTTACTATCTTAAGTACTTCGGAATCAAGGTCTGTCTGATATTTTCTTAATAATGTGTAGATGTTGTCTGCTCTGTCAACAAATCCGACAGCAGTCTCGACAAGTGTGGAGCGTGTGGTAAGCGAACCGGGATCCTTTGCCATTTCCTGCATTGCATACCAGAGGTCCTCAAGCGAATCCTGGAAGGCAACACCCTGAAGCTCGCCAAAAAGCTCTTCTATCTCGCTTACGGCTTCATACTGAGCCGAATAAAATGCTCCTCGTCCCGATTCAAGGCGGAATGCCTGATCAAGAAAAGTATCACGCACCTGATAAATCGCACCTGTATCTACACCAATACCAACCTGAAGGTAATTGACCTTACCGTACCCAATCAGGTTGTAAAGAGAGGAATCCTGAATAACCTGCTGACGTACAAAACCATCGTTTTCAACGTTTGAAAGGTTATGTGCCGATACGTTGATTGATCTCTGTGCCATATTAAGGCCGGATACACCGACCAGTAAGTCCTGCATTAACGGCATTTGGGTTCCTCCTTTCGGGTTGCTTTCTCAAAATGTTCAATTGGGAGTAAACTCCCATTGTACATTTTAGTCCTCACTCTGCTTTGCATAAAAAAAGAGACGTCCGACCAAACGACACACTCGCCCTAAGGCTAAGTGCTACTGTTTCGCGTCGAACATCCCTGTTCCTGCGATGGGCATATCGATTGTTGATGCCCCTCTGGTGTAGTTGCCCGTCCCTGGTACCATCCTTGTATTCTGAATCAAGTTCATTTCGAACTGAACCATTTCCAGAGACTGATCGATTAACATTTTGTTCTTTTCGTTCAGCGTAGTCAGATATTTGATCTGCGCTGTCAGAGAATCATGAAGCACAGCCAGGCGTTTTTGCTCTGCCGGGCGTTTCCCGAGCAGTTCAACCATGGTCCTAAGCTTCAGAGTTTTGGGATCCCTGTTTAATACAGTTCCCATGTTTATCATGATTTCTCCGCGCTTCTTTTCAAGAGCAGAGAGCCTTTCAACAGCATCCTGTTCCTTGTCGGTTATCTTCTGAAGCGCGTCAAGGTCATTTTTAATGATAACTTTGGTCTTTTCCTCCGTTATCGGGATTAACTGCTTGTAAATTGCATCCTCTTTTTCGAGGACGTCAATTAGTTCCTCCGTTAGGCTCGCCACGAAAAACCTCCGCCCTTTTAGATAGAATCGCTGAAGAATTTGCCGATAAGCTTGTCGGCAACCTGGTCCATAGAAACATTGTAGGTTCCGGAAGCTATCTGCTCACGAATTGCATTTACTCTGTCTTCTCTGATGTCGGGTGCCTGAGATACTGCCTGCTTTGCCACCTGGTAGTCTTTGCCGATCTGGGAAATTTCCACCTTGTCTGCAGCCGCAGTATTTCCGGACTTATTAACTTTTTTAGTTCCGTTTGTGCGGTAAAGCTGACTTACCTGATTGAATGCATCAATACGCATAAGTATCACACTCCTTGTAGTTACTCGAACGGGCGAACTCTATTCGCAGGCGCTCATCCATAAGCTTTCCTTTTACCTGTTCTGTATGGTATATCGGATGTGATGAACAAAACTTTAGTGTCTTTTTTAAAAATTACAAAAAAGTTATTATTTTGTTCACAATCTGTGATATATTTTGCACTTTGTGAGGTCTCAAAATGTATCTTTTTGTTTTTCCGATTGCCATTTGAATTTTTTATCGGCACATTTTTTCACTTCTTTATACTTTAAAAAAGAAAAATTGACATCAATCCGGCTAATGTGTATAATTTTTTTATAACAATACCTAGTGGTAGTGCGCCCAAAATCACGCTACAAGATGTATTTTTCGTCTGCCGCCGGTTGTTAAATGTACCTCATTTTTTTGGAGAGCAAAATGGAACAATACACAGGAAGTCAAATCACAATTCTTGAAGGACTCGAAGCTGTCAGAAAACGTCCCGGTATGTATATCGGAAGCACCGGCACCAGAGGTCTTCATCATCTTATATGGGAAATTCTTGATAACGGCATTGATGAACACCTTGCCGGATTTTGTGACAGAATCGACATAACCCTTCTGAAGGACGGTGGCATCTCAATTGAAGATCACGGCCGTGGTGTGCCCACAGACCTTCACCCCACAAAAAAAATCCCAACAATTCGTGTGGTATATACAATTCTTCATGCCGGCGGAAAATTTGACAATACAACCTACAAGGTTTCCGGCGGTCTGCACGGCGTTGGTGCATCTGTTGTCAATGCACTTTCCTCACGCATGACTGTTGAAGTCAAGCGGGGCGGCCTTATTTACAGAGACGAATATACGGGCGGCGGTCATCCGGCAGTTGATCTTGTTGACGGTCTTGTTCCCGTTGTCGGAAAATGTGCAAAATCAGACACAGGTACAAAGGTAACCTTCTACCCCGACCCTGATATTTTCGAAACAACCCAGTTCAATCCCGAAACAATTGTAAAGCGTCTTAAAGAAACCGCTTACCTTAATAAAGGTCTTACACTCCGTTTTAAGGACCAGATAAACGGTACAGATACGGTTTTCTATGAAAAGGACGGTATCAAGAGCTATATTTCCTACCTTACCCAGGGAATGAACGTCCTTCACCCTGAACCAATTTATATCAGCGGTGAAAGCTCGGGCATTGAGGTTGAAGTTGCATTCCAGTACACAGACCAGTACAATGAGCAAATTAATTCCTATTGTAACTGTATCAACGTTGTTGACGGCGGTACACTTGTAACAGGCTTCAAATCAGGCCTTACCCGCGTCATGAACCAGTATGCGCGTGAGCTTGGTGTCTTAAAGGACAAGGATGAAAATTTTGACGGCAAGGACATCCGAAACGGTATTGTCGCAATTGTCTCCATCAAGCATCCGGACCCCCAGTTTGAAGGCCAGACAAAGACCAAGCTTGGCAGTAACGATGCGAAATTTGCCGTTGATGATGTTTTCGCCACAGAGGTTACTCTCTATTTTGACAAGAATGTCGAAATCCTGCGTGCAATTCTTGATAATTCCCTTCGCTCTTATTCTGCACGCCGTGCAGGCGACAAGGCACGCAATGCTGCCCTTAAATCGCTTGGCGATGTTGACACCAAGTCAAAGCTTGCATCCTGTTCCTCAAAGAAGCCCGAGGAATGTGAAATCTACATTGTAGAGGGTAATTCCGCAGGCGGCACCGTTAAGGAAGCAAGAAACCGCAAGACACAGGCGGTTCTTCCGCTCCGCGGCAAAATCCTCAACGTTGAAAAGGCTCCGCTTGAAAAGATTCTTGACAACAATGAAATCAAAACCATGATTGTATCCTTCGGATGCGGCATAGGTGACGATTTTGACATTAACAAGCTCCGCTACGGCAAAATCATCATCCTTACCGATGCCGATGTTGACGGTGCACATATTTCAACACTTCTTTTGACTTTCTTCTACCGTTTCATGCCGGAACTTATTACGGAAGGCCACGTTTACAGAGGTCTCCCGCCGCTTTACCGTGTTGAATACGATTCAACCGAAAAGGGCAAAAAAGGCAAGCAGTACGAATATATATTCAATGATTTCGAGCTTGAAAAATTCCGCAAAACTTCCGGCAAGAAAATCACCGGAATCCAGCGTTACAAAGGTCTTGGCGAAATGGATGCCGAACAGCTCTGGGAAACAACACTTGACCCTGAGCACCGTATCCTTGCACAGGTGACCATTTCGGACACAATCGAAGCAGACCAGGTAACAACTACCCTTATGAGCAGTAATGTTCCCCCGCGCCGTGCTTTCATTATGGAAGAGGCCCAGTACGCCAAGCTGGATGTATAACAATCCGCATACTCACTGCAATTTAAGCAGGTGCATTCGCATCTGCCATAAAATAAACAAGTAATTTCAAAAGCACTTGTATTTAGAAAAAGGAACAGACAATGGACAACAATGTACGTGAAGACTCCATAATTCAACTTGATTTTTCCGAGGAAATGAAAACTTCCTACCGTGATTACGCCATCAGCGTTATCGTAGACCGTGCGCTCCCTGATGTACGTGACGGCTTAAAGCCCGTTCAGAGGCGTGTTCTCTACGCAATGACAGAGCTTGGCCTCGACCCCAAAAAGCCCCACCGTAAATCAGCCCGTATCGTGGGCGATACAATGGGTAAATTTCACCCTCACGGTGATTCATCCATATATGAAGCACTTGTTCACATGACAGAGCCCTACACACTTTCCATGCCGCTTGTTGACGGACACGGAAATTTCGGTTCGATTGACGGTGACGGTGCCGCTGCCATGCGTTACACAGAGGCCCGTCTTTCAAGCGGAGCCATGACAATGCTTGAAAACCTTGACAAAGGCCTTGTGGATTTCATCCCTAACTTTGATGACAGTGAAAAAGAGCCTGTTGTTCTTCCGGCAACTCTTCCCAACCTCTTAATCAACGGAACAACGGGTATTGCCGTAGGTATGGCAACAAACA
>JAZQNE010000117.1:0-41547 GCA_045627185.1 Lachnospiraceae bacterium | reverse complement strand
TGTGACTCAAGAAAAACCGTAGCACATCGCTACGGTTTTTCTACATCATTTATTCTGTGAATAGTAACTCCCATTCAGCCAAGAAATTAAGTTTCCGAGTTCCCGGCTGAATCCCGGGGTGTCCATTCAGCCAAAATAGTTGTAATTTGATTTTTAAGCTGAATCCCGGGCGTTCCGGGCAAGCCAGCCCACGGGAAATCCAGGCTCAATTCCTCTCAGGCTTACTCAAATTGAGACCTGTAGAGTGCCCTGTAGGCGCCATCACGGGACATAAGTTCAGCATGGTTTCCGCGTTCAATAATTCTGCCGTGATCAAGCAGAAGGATTTCATCCGCATTACGGATGGTGGACAGGCGGTGAGCAATTATGAAGCAGGTTTTGCCGGCCATCAGGCGTCGCATTGCAGCCTGAATCTGCATCTCGGTACGCGTATCAACGTTTGAGGTTGCCTCATCCAGAATCAGCATTTTTGCATCAAGAAGCATTGCACGGGCAATTGTGAGAAGCTGTTTCTGACCCTTTGAAATGTTGGAACCGTCTTCATTAATCAGGGTGTCATAGCCCTGCGGGAGACGCATGATGAAAGAATGAATTTTCGCGGCTTTTGCGGCATTCACAACTTCCTCACGGGTTGCATCTGTCTTTCCGTAGGCAATGTTCTCATAAATTGTTCCGCCAAACAGCCAGGTGTCCTGAAGAACCATCGTGTAGGCCTTTCGCAGGCTTTCGCGTGTGTAATCCCTGTTTTCAACACCATCTACAAGAATTTCTCCGGAATCGGGGTCATAAAAGCGCATAAGCAGGTTAATAATTGTGGTTTTGCCCGAACCGGTTTCGCCAACAATCGCAATCATGCTGCCGGGCTTTGCGGTAAAGGTTACATCCTGCAAAATCTTCCGCTCGGGAACATAGCTGAAATCGATGTGGTTGAGCTCAACAAGTCCCTGCGCATCGGTAAGCGTCTGTGCTTCCGGACGGTCCGCAACTTCCTCAGGCGAATCAAGCACCTTGAACACACGCTCAGCCGCAGCAAGTGCTGACTGGAGCTCACTTATGATATTTGCCGTTTCATTGATGGGTCCCGAAAATTTCTTGGAATAAGTTACAAACGATGAGATATCGCCCAGAAGCATTCCCTTTTTAATTCGGAGAATTGCACCGAAAACAGCCACCAGCGCCAATGAAATATTGTTGATAAAATTAACGGTCGGCCCGACTATACAGCCGTAATATTCCGCATCGTAATAAGATTCCGTGGCAGAATCGTTAACCCTGTCAAAGCGGGAAAGCATCTCATCCTCAACAGCATAGGCCGTGATGGTTTTCTGGCCGCTTACAGCCTCCTCTGTAAAGCCGTTCAGTTCTCCCAGCTTACCTGAACGCTTGCGGTACAGCGGACGCGTTTTGCCGGCCATATATTTCGTGTAAAAAAGCGACATCGGAATGGTGACAAGCATAACAAGCACAAGAACAGGCGAAATCTTTATCATCATTACAAGCGAACCTACAACGGTGATGATACTTGCAAGAATCGTAATCAGATCGGAGGACAGGGAGGTGTTGATTACATCTATATCATACGATACACGGCTGATGATATCGCCCGTCTGGTTTGTGTCAAAATATTTGACGGGAAGAAGCGTAAGTTTGTCCATTACGTCATTTCGCATTTGCCTTACGATGCGCTTTGAAATCCACTGCATCAGCCTTGTGAGAATATACGAAAAGGCAGCATTCCCCGCATAAAACGCAATCATGAGCCCCGCATACCTGAATACAGTCTGAAAGTCAACCTTGCCTGCACCGGGGTCAATAGCATTCACGGCTTTTCCGGAAAGATACGGGCCTACAAGTCCGAGAAGATTTCCCACAATCGTAAGCGCAAGAGCTACAATCAGCCAACCCAGGTGGCTACGCAGGTATTGCCATAATTTTTTTAATACATATCCGGTGTCATGCGGTTTATAAGCGAGATTCGCTCCCGCGCTGCCCACCTTGAATTGTCTGGATACTGCCGGCATAATTTCTCCTTAAGTTTAGCATTCTGACATCTGCATGTTATAAATCTCATGGTAAACATCACAGGATTTCAAAAGTTCCTCATGTTTGCCATAACCTATTATTTTACCGTCATCCATAACGCATATGTTATCACAGGACATTATTGAGCTGACACGCTGCGCAATAAGGATGAGCGTGGAATCCTTGTAGTTTTCACGAAGTGCTTTTCTGAGATTCGCGTCCGTCTTATAATCAAGGGCCGACGATGAATCATCAAGAATAAGGATTTCCGGATTTCCGGCAAATGCACGCGAAACAAGCAGTCTCTGCTTCTGGCCGCCCGAAAGGTTGGCACCTTTGATTGCTGCTTTATAATTGAATTTCTCTTCATCGGTTCCGGTTCCAAGCTCCTGAATAAAGCCTGCCTGCGCATCTTGTGCTGCTTTTTCGACTGTCGCCTGCTCAAGGTCTCTGCAGAAGCTGATATTTTCATAAATGGTATCAGCAAAGACAACATCGTTCTGGAATGCGACGCCAAAAAGCCTGTGAAGGTCATCCGCAGGAATTGTGCGGACATCACGGCCGTTAATTCTGACAGCGCCGGAGGTAACATCGTAAAAGCGCATAAGAAGATTGATAAGGGTTGTTTTTCCGCAACCCGTAGCGCCTATAATTCCAAGGCTTTCGCCTTTATTGATGGTGATATTAATATTTTCAAGACAAAGTTCTCCGCCTTCCTGGTAGCGGAACGAAACATTCTCAAAGCTGATAAACGGGGCATCCGGAACCTCGCGGCAGGAAATATTGTTCTCTTCAAAATATTCCTCCGGAGTGTTTTCGGGAAGAAGCGGAATCAGATCAAGCGGCTCCGACAGAACCTCCATAATACGTGTAGACGATGCGCTCATCTGGTTTATCTGAATCAGCATTCGGTTCATCATCAGGATTGAGTTCAGAATCATTGCAAAGTACGAAAGAAAAGCGATAATCGTTCCCGGCTTGGTATTCCCTGCATTTACACGGTATGCACCCACAATGATAACTGCTACAAGGCCCATGTTCAGCACAAAATTCATGAGCGGGCTGGATGCAGCCATTGTGTAAGCTGCTTTCAGTTCATCATTGACCAGTTCATCGTTGGCTCCCCTGAAGCGGGCCTTTTCGTGCTCGGTTTTGGAAAGAGCCTTGATTACACGGATTCCGGTAATGTTTTCCCTGAGAACGTCAACCAGGCGGTCCAGTTTTTCCTGTACTCTTTTGAACATGGGAATTGTTTTGCGCGAAATACCAAATACAATCAAAACAAGAATAGGAATTATGGCAACAAGAACAAGTGTCATCACGGGATCCATGGTGGCAGTAATAATAAGGCCGCCAAGCATCAGTATCGGGGCTCTTACGCCCATTCTCTGCATGGATCCTATGGTTCTGTTGATATTGTAGGAATCAGCCGTCATTCGTGAAATCAGCGAAGGAATTGTGAACTTATCCATCTGACGTCCGGAAAGATGGTTGATTTTGTCGAAAAGATCATGTCTGATTGTCCGTGTAACGTCCGATGCCACACGTGATGCACGCCGATTGGCGATTATATTGAACAGACGTGCAAGCACAGCAAGAAGGACCATGATCCCGCCCCAGATAAACACCTCTCCGATGTCATCCTTCGGCACAACATGATCCAGAATATATTCAAGAACTCTCGGAAGTCCCAGGTCGGCAAAAGTGCCGAGCAGCTTAATAAACAGTCCGAAGAGCATTGCCTTTGTATATGGTTTTAAGTACTGTAGCAGTGTCTTTTTCATAAAGTTATCTTAATCTTGATCCCTCATAACGCGCACGCGTTGAAAGGTTGCTCCGAATGTAGGCGATGCGCTCTTCCGGCGATGCATCCGCACACGTAAGGTCCAGTGAAGCCTCAACAGCGCTGAGAAGTTTCTCATCTGCCGTGTCTTTGAATGTGTTCAGTACATCAAGCTTTTCCATGGATGTCTCAGCCTCAAGAAAGGCAAGCAGGAAAGGATTAACCTCACCCTCAAAAATCTCCTTGATTTCCCCGGGATTTGATTCCGCTGTGTTCTCATTTTCAGTTTGAACCGTAAATTTGGGTGCATCCCACGCAATAGGCTCTGCATCGGTCAGCTCGCCCACAAAATACTTATATTCACCGAAAAGTTCCTGATAAACAAGGCGTTTGCTTCCGTCTCTGTTATCCTTTGCAATTGCCACAACCTGGCAGATATCACCGTTTTCCTTCTGGTAGCGGTCTCCAACCTTTAATTCCATATTATTTCTCCATTTCATATTATTTTATGATTCATTGCGGTTTAATCCGGCAAAGCTTTGATAATCCGGTTTACCTTGCATTCCCGTAATAATCCGCATATTCCTTTGTAATCAGCTGACGGCTGACCATTTCATGCAGGTTCATGTCAAATTCCCTGTCAGAAATATCAGCGGCTGTCATATCTTCAAGCAGATTCTTAATCCTGGTTTTGAATTCGCTTGTAACAATGACGCCGTCCTGCCACAAAATCTTTGTTTTATTGGCTTCACGCGTATATTGCCCCGATGTTGACGGCAGATTGTACCTGTCAGACAGTTCAAATGCTGCTTTTGTCAGGTCAAATGCCGCACGAGCCGATGTGTTCGTAAGTTTGATGTCATCAACCAGCGTATAAAGATTCTTGAATGATGCACGTCTGTGGTCAACAAAGTCCTCATGGTAAATCGGTATGCAGGCGCTGAAAATTGAGGACAGCAGGCGGTTTGTGCGAATGTCGGCATACTCGGTTGCGGGATTTCCGATGACCTTTGAGAATGTCATTTTCGAGCAGCGCGAAATATCAAAAGACAACTCACGCGGAGTCTGTTCCAGCAGCAGCAGATGCAGCTTTTTTCTGTAAACCCAGATATATGCGGGACAATGTGAAATCTTATATTTATCGCTTGAATCAACAATTATGGGCTTATGCTCTCTCTTAACCTTATATTTGACCATAATCTGTTTCATTTCTTTCTGGTCAACATCAAGCAGCGCAGGCTCAGCTTTTACCGGTTTCTCGGGTTTCTCGGGTTTTTCGCTTTTTTCGGGTTTCTCAGACTCTGTTTTCTCCGGCTTTTCTTCTTTAACCTTCTCAAGCTTCTCCGGTTTTACCTGTTCAGGCTTTTCGGTCTTCTTAACCTTCTCCGGTTTCTCTTCTTTAACCGGTTCAGGTTTTTCAGGCTTCTTAACCTTCTCAGGCTTTTCTTTCTTAACCTTCTCAGCCTTCTCTTTCCTAACCTTCTCAGGCTTTTCCTTCTTAACCTTCTCCGGTTTTTCTTTCTTAACCTTCTCAGGCTTCTCTTCTTTGACCGTCTCGGGCTTAATAATATCAGGTGCTTTCAAGGGGTCAATTTTCTTCACGGGCAGAGTTTTCACGGCTTCTTCCGCGTCACGCAGAAGCTCAGCCGAAAGTCCGGGGCGTTTATTTGCAGGGTTTGTATTGGAAGGTGTCTTTCCGGATATAACAGCCGGTCCGACAGGTTCAGGATTCTTAATCGGATTATCGGAAATTCCGGAATCCCCGGAGTTATCGGAAAAATCATATTTTCTGAGAATAATCAGCGGAATCAGGAAACAAAAGATGGTTCCGAAAATCCAGGGCATCTTCATGGTAATAATGAACATGACAAGGCAGGCTACCATCGCAATACCTGCTATTACGCAGCCCCAGAGCAGTATTTTAGTTTTTTTATCCCCGTGGAACAGGGTGTTAAAAAACACTTTCATCCGCCAGCTCCCTACTCAGATCTGAAATATAAATGTCAAATCACTTAATTCCGTGATTTTTTCTGTATAATCCAATCAAAAGACCGACTACATCATTGTAACTTTCAACGCCGTTTTCCTGGCCATTTTCTTTCAGGTAGGCATCGTTGGCATTATTTACGGCCTCAGTAATGACTGTTTCCTCAAACTGATCCCAATATGCATTATTTGCCTCAAAATCACGCCAGATTCCGGGGTCATACGAATTGCACAGCTTGCCGTAAAGGGAACTGTCTCTTACAGCCAGCTCATTTCCGGCATAAATCAGCGCATCAATAACTCCGCTGTATTCAATTTCGGGATCATCGGAATAAATGCAGGCAAGATATCCTACAAAGTTTGCCTCCTCCTCACGCATAAACCCACGCAGATGGCCCTGTTCATGGCACATGGTACTTGCAATTCCCATTGCCGGAGCATCAATATTAACATTGGATTCCATGGAATACGGAACAAATACGCCGGTATAATGGAATTTCGACATCAGATTAGAATGAACAATGCATTTCGGCCTTGCGTAATAACCGTCAAAGATGTCATATTGCTCAGCAAGTTTTTCAAACGAATCCCTGCAGGCATCGGCAAGTTCCATGTATGAACGCGAATACTTAAAAACACCGTGCTCGTCCTCATTTGTTGCACTTAATTCCTTACGGAGCGTGCTGGCGCGTTCCGCAAGCTGAGTACAGAAATCGTACAGCTCCTCGGTCGAATAAGCTCCGGTATCAAGCTCCATCAGTTCTCCGAGCGGCTGGCGGTAATAATTGATCTGGCATCCCACAACAAGCAGAAAATAGCCAAGCGATGCTATTGCGCAGAGTGTAATCACATCACGCCATATGAGGAAAAAACGTTCTCCCTTTGATTTAATAAGCCGCACAATTGCACCAATAATATAGATTGGAATAAAAATTATTACGGCACAAATAAATATTTCTGCCACGGAAAACGGAATAATTCCCGTAATCATGGAATATACCTGGGAAAAAACCTTGAAAACGCCCTGCGCATGGATTTTCTCGGCAAAAAAGACATTACGTTTTGCAAGTTCCATAAGTCCCAATGCTATTGGAAACAGCAGGATAAGAAGGTTTCTCTTCAGTTTAATCAGACGCTTAAAAGTTTTCATATTGTCTCCCCGTAAACTTATCGAAAATCAGACCATCACCGGCTTTTTTACTTAATTATCTGTTCAAGGATATAATCCTTCACGTTATGGAGCGCGCTTTCTTTCCACTCTCCCTGTGCTGCCCTTTGCGCAAGCGGATAAAGAATCGTGAAATCCAGTGTTTCTCCCGGCACGCAGCCACTGCGCATGGGCCTGTAGAAGTCATTGATAAAGTCCTGCTCCGTAGCGTTGTTAAAGGTTTCCGGTTTTAAGAAACGCAGCTGGCGCTTGGTATTTTCAATAAAGGCTGCTGTCGATAAAGGAATCAGCCTGTTGTATTCTTTTTCGCAGACATCGGTGAAAATAGCAGGAAGTTCGGTTTTTTCAACCGTTTCGGTCTGTCTGTCAATTCTGATTGCAAACGGTTCAAATGACACTTCAGACTCGGTAAAATGCAATTTGACAAACAAACCTATGTCCGTGTTAAACTGCGAACGCTGATAATCGGTATCAAAAATGAAATTTCCGAGCGAATAAAAAATTATTTTTTCCCCGACCGTTTCATAATTCATGGGCACATGCGGATGATGCGCCACAACTATGTCAGCACCCATTTCAAGATAATCAAGGTACCGCTGCCTTGTGTAAGGTGACGGAAGCGGAGTAAATTCCTCTCCGGCATGGGCAACAACTATGCACCACCTGCAGGTTTCCTTGATTTTTTTTATTGATTCCCTGATTTTTTCAAGTTCGCTCCAGCTGAAGCAACCGGGCGTGCAGTCACCCGCCGCCCTGCATGCGCGCTGATATCCGACTCCTATCATGCCTATTCCGCCGGCATCCTCGAAAATAACAGGCTCCATAGCTTCCTTCAGGTTCATACCCGCACCAAGCGTCTTTATGCCTGCAGATTCTGCCTGCTCAAGTGTATCTGACATGCCCCTTGCGCCCACATCCATAATATGATTATTGCAGATATTCCAGACATCCGCATTGATTTTCCTTAAGAACCTGACAGCTTCAGGGTTCATGCTGTGCGTAAGTTCAGGTGTTGTACCATTGCTTTTTTCACCGTAGGAAAGAGCCCCCTCAACATTAACAATTCTGTGATTGGCAGAACGCAAAAAACCAAGCACATCCTCTGAAAGGAGGTTTTCATCACTCCATCTTCCATACATGTACTTGTCAAAACCAATATCTCCCGTGAAAATTAATGTTGTTTCGTTACTCATATGCATTATATTCCTGTCTTTAATCATGTGAACTGCATCGGTAATCGGATTACCGAGTATACCTGTTTTGATTTATTCTATACCTACGAGCGCCCTGAAAGCATCTCCACGCTCTTCAAAGTTTTTGAAATACCCGTACGATGCGGCCGCAGGCGACAGCACGCAGGCCCCGCCTTCAGGTGTTACCCTTTTTGCAAGGTCAACCGCTGCAGCAAGATCCTCTACGTACTTACAGTTCAGTTCCTCTGAAACGCTCTCATAAATACGCTTTCCCGAGCTGTACGCGAAAATGTAAAGATACTGCCTGTTTGAATGAATAAAATTAATCAGGCTGTCATAACAGATTCCTCTGTCCATGCCGCCTATAATAACACTAACGGCATTAGGAATTGAGCGGAGTGCCTCAATTGTAGCATTTGGAATGGTGGAGATGGAGTCATCGTAATAATCTACTCCATCCTTTTTTCCAAGATACTGAAGCCTGTGCGGAAGGCCGGTAAAGTCACCAAGCGCCTGCTTTGCTGCATTTTCATCCACACCAAACAGTTCCGTTGCAATTCTGAAAACAAAATGTGCATTGTAGTCATTATGCTCGCCAAGCACCTTAAGGGCGTAATCAGGAACTTCCTCACGGCTGATTGATGCCCTTTGTGCAATGCTCTCAACAGGCGGCACCTGACTTCCGATGAACAGGAAATCGTTTTTGGTCTGGAACCGTGTTATATTTGCTTTTGCGGCAAAATATTTTTCAACCGTCCCGTAATAATCAAGATGTTCCTCAAACAGATTCAGGAAAACCGCAATATGCGGTGAAACACCGACATGCGCGAGCTGGTGGCATGACATTTCGAAAACAACTATGGTATCTTCATCAATTTCATCAAAATAATCAAGGCACGGAAGCCCGATATTTCCAAGAAGAATTACTCTTTGCGGCAGACACGCGTTCAGCACATAATAAAGCATTGACGAAGTTGTACTCTTGCCCTTTGTGCCCGTAACACCGATTACACGGTCCCTGAAGCATTCAAGGAACAGTTCCGTCTGCGATGTAAATTTCGGGTTTTCTTCTTCCATGACAATTCCCGGGCTCTTGAATATGTAGTCGAACCGTGAATCGTCAATATCTTCACGCTTACCCTCAAAAATCTCAATTATACAGCCCGAGGTGTGAGTTCTCAGAAAAGCTTCCGTTGATTTGCCTTCTCTGCCATAACCCCAAATCAGAATTGCTTTGTTATTAAGCCTGTCAAGTTCCATTCTGTTTCTCTTTTCTATCTGTCTCAGAAGCATTTTGCTTCCGGTTATTTTGGTTATATCAGTGTTTCATAAGTTCCCAGAAGGTGACTGCGCTTGCAGCCGCAACATTCAGGGAGTCCACGTTGTTCATCATGGGAATTTTCACGATATAACTGCTCTTTTCAAGCGTTTCCGGCACAATTCCGAATTCTTCGTTTCCAAAGATTATCGCTATTTTTTCTTCTTTTTTCAGAACCGGGTCATCAAGCGATATTGCACGGTCCGAAAGAGCCATTGCAACTGTCTTAAAGCCCATATCATGAAGGGTTGCAATGCCCGGATTCGGCCAACCGCCCCACTTGTTGCCAATATACGTATGCGGAATCATAAAGGTTGTACCCATGCTGACTCTTGCAGAACGCCTGTAATACGGGTCTGCAGAGCCGAATGTCATAAGGATGGCCTCTATTCCAAGAGCCGCTGCCGAGCGGAATATTGCCCCGACATTTGTGGGATTTTCAACATCTTCAAGAACGGCGATACGCTTTTTGCCGCGTACAACTTCCTCAACAGTCGGAATCTGCTTTCGCATCATGGCGCACAAAATACCGCGGGTCTGCTTAAAGCCGTTAATATCGGCAAGAACATCCATGGTTGCAGTGTAAATTGGGATATCTCCAACAGCTTCCGGGACAGCCGTACCGATGTATTTTTTGTCCATCAGCAACGATATGGGCTCATATCCGGCCTGTAATGCACGAAGGATAACATTCTCGGTCTCTGCGATGAAAATGCCGGGTTCCGGCTCATAATAATGTTTGAGCTGTGTTTCATTCTGTGACGAATAAATCTGAAGCTCCGGTGTATTTAATTCGGTTACGGGAATAATCATAAAATATTACTTCAGGCCACCCGTCTGCCGGGGCAGCCATATCCTTTTCACTCTTTGCGTTTTCTGAACAGGTACTCATCAAGTTCCTTTTTGACTTTTTCGGGAATATCACGGGAAACCGGGCATACGGCAGAGTTTGCCATTCTTTCGGTGAACCTTGCTATGAACTCAATATCCTCCTGCATTCTGTCCATTGACAGGGTATCTGCAAGATCGTAACGGCAGTGAATCGGAGCTACCTTGCCCGATGCAAGGCGGGCAAAAGAAAGAGCAGGCACGCCCTTATCGGCAAAAGGTGTGGAATCACTTGAATAAACGCCGGTTTTTGTATCAATCGGGAAGCCCAGTTCAGCACCCATATAGGAAATGTAGCCTGCAAGTTTTTCCTCTGCTGAAACACATGCAATAAACTTGCCCATAATTGTTCCTATCATGTCAAGGTTAATGTTCAGCACGATTTTCTCCAGTTCACCGGAATGCAGCGCAACATAAGCCTTTGAACCCAGAAGTCCTCTTTCCTCACTTCCGCAGAAAACAAAACGGAGACCATAATTCAGGTTTTTGCCTTTGCCCGCAAATTTTTCAATCAGTCCGAGCAGGCCCACACAGCCTGTCATGTTGTCATATGCGCCGTGCGAAAGCTTTGTTGTATCATAATGGGCGGAAAGGACAATCCATTCATCCCTTTTCCCGGGTATTTCAGCAATAACATTATGCGACTGTGCAGTTGATTCCTTCTGTTCAACCACAATTTTCACGCGCTTCGTATTGTTTTTCACAAGCTTTACGGCATCACGTGAATGAATCATGGTGCAAAGAACCTTGCGCTCATCACCAACAACTGCTGCACGCAGGTCTCTTTCATCAATATCATCATCAGGATAATGAACATCCCCATACTGGAAGATGATACCCTTTGCGCCTGCTTTCATAAGGTCCTGATATGCAAAAAAGCCTATGCCCTGCGTATCCATCAGAACAATTTTATCTTTTGCACCTGCAATTGCCACAGGATTCTGAGCAGGCATGTAATAAAGATCACCCTCAACCTCACCCGAACCGCAACAGAAAAATGCGCGGCACGGAATTTCAACACCATCGGCAAACAGCTGCTGTTTCTTTATTTCAGCACACGAAACCGGAAAAGCCTCAACCTTGGCCTTTGCTCCAAGTGCCTTACACTTATCCCTGAGATACTTTGCAACCTTAAATTCCTCAGGACTTCCGCTCCAGTGCACAAAATCAGTATCCTTAAAAATCTGCTCAAGTTCTTTATTCTTCATAACAAACCCCTTTTACACGTCAAATTGACCACATATGTAATCAAAGATAATTATACCATTTTGGCCGCCAATACTCCACAATATTTTTACCTATTTTTCATCAAAATCAAAACTTCCCCCTGACTTGCTCTCCTGCCAACCCGTCCCTTCGTGCTTTTTTCATTTTACCCGGTAAGAAACCGGTGGCCGCGTGTCGGCCTCTGTTCTTCAGGCAATGGGCCCGCCCTCGATATACATTTTTGCGGGCATAGGAAAGCCCGTCAAAAATGCATATCGAGGGCGGGCCCATCTGAGCATAAAAAAAAGGCCGACACGCGGCCCACCGGATCCCCCCGGTTGTTTAAAATGAAAAAAGCACGAGACGGGATTCGAACCCGCGACCCTCGCCTTGGCAAGGCGATACTCCACCACTGAGCCACTCGTGCAAAACTCAACTCCCGAACTGCATAACATTCGGTGTTGTATATTAACTTGTCGGTTCTGTTCCCCGACGCGCAAGATGTATCTTACTACGAATTGTGTCAGTTGTCAATAAAATTTTATAAATTTTTTTATTACAGATTATTGATGGGTGTATTGCGCTTTTTTCTGAATATTGTTATAATATATGAGATATATTATTTGCATTTTGCAGATAAATCACTCTAATAAGGAAGAAGGATAATAGAATGGGAATGAAAACTATGGAAAATGCCGGTTTATCCGCTGTTGAGAGAAAGCAACTTCTTGACGACATTGCCAAGGTTGCAGCAGGCAAAGCAGCTTCTGTCCCCGCAGAAAACTACGGTGACACTGCCTTAATCAATGCCATCAACAATTTAGCCGGTGCAACAAAGAAACTTGCCAATGATCCTGCACTGCGAATCAATGCCGCTCTGGCTGAAGCATCAAAAGACACTACAACCGATGAAATGCTCCGAACCGTTTCTGCAGAAGCTGAATATGTTGAAAGTCTCAGAGAATCAGGTGCTGACCTTGAAAAAGCAAACCGCAACATCAATTCAATGATTAATGATGTTAAACAATATGCATCGGATGCTACAAAAGTTTCTTCCGAAAGTATTAAGAACTTAAGCAATTGTGTCGATTCAGTATCTGTATCAGTATCATCAATTGACGAAATCAATAACTCTCTTCAGGTCTTCAAGGAAAAGATCGAAGAAATCAGCGATATCGTTGCTCTTGTACGTTCCATAGCTTCAAAAAGCAACCTTCTTGCTCTTAATGCTTCTATTGAGGCTGCACGCGCAGGCGACGCCGGAAAGGGCTTTGCTGTTGTTGCGGGCGAAGTAAAGAATCTTGCTGAAAGCACAACTGCTTCAACTGATAAAATCAATAAAACAGTTGATGAACTTCAGAGTATGGTTAAAGGTCTTGCCGATTCCATGAGTGAAACCTCCGTTTCTCTCCGTACTGACGCAGACAACATGCAGAAAGCATCAAATGCCATCAACGATGCTAATCTGCAGGTTGCAGGTATTTCCGATAAAATCGATAATACACAGGATTATGTTGACGAAGCTGCCAAGGTTGCTTCTGATTTCATTAAGTCAGTCGACCATCTTGGAAATTCCTTTACAAGACTTAAAAAGAATTGCTGCGATGTGGGCAAATTTATTTTTGACACAATTCGAAATGTTGATAAACCCCGCGGAGCCCTTGCAAGAGATGTTGCAAATCTTTCTCCTGCCGAAAAGATGGAAGTTTTCGAGGTTGACCATATCATCTTTACATGGCGTCTGAGAATGGCGTCCGAACATTACGAGCAGCTGTCTCTTCCCACTCTTCAGAATGATAAAGGCTGTAAGCTTGGCAAGTGGATTGATGAAATGAATGATCCCAAGATTCTTGCAATTCCCGCTTTCAAGGAATTAAAGGATTCTCACCGTCAGCTGCACCAGAAAGCCGTTGAAGTATATCAGGCACTTGAACATAATGATATTGACGCAACGCATGAGCGTGCTGCGGAAGCAGAGGGCATCCTTCGTAAATTACTTGAAGCCCTTCGTACATTAAAACGCAATTCTCTCTTAAAATAAATTTCATTGAGGTAATGCAGTAAATGAAAAACAATCACAATCAGGTAAAAATATTCATCGGAGTAGCAATTTATGTTGTGTTGCTGCTCGGCTATCTCGGTCTGGCGATTGCCATCAGTGCGCCAAAGGATTCCATCGTTTTCTACGATGGTCTTCCGACCGAATATTCCGACACCCCCGACGGTGAGTTTTCGGTGTCCCTTCAGAACGAAAAGTCCTGGATTGAGGGCCTGAAGGTGTATGGTGGACAGTTTGACCTGTATTTCTATAACTACACTGATACAAAAATCAGAAGCTGGACCTTCTACATAACAGTTCCGGCAGGTTCCTCTCTTGACGATCAGTGGAATGCAAACTTCACCATAGGACCAAATGAGAGTGATTCGGGTACCTTTATCATTACTGCAACAGATGACGGAATGAATCCTACCATTCTGACCAACAATTCCGACTTTCACAAAATGGGATTCATCCTTAAGTATACTCCTACTGACCAGGCGCATCTGAAAGATCCCATCACTCACGTCAAAGTTGAAGGTATTCCCACCAAGTCATATACTGCATCACCTGTTTTCTGGATTCTGACTTTCATTAGCCTTGTGGTTATTTTCACGACTTGCCTCCAGCTTGCTCTTCAGTACAGAACAAAGCAGTATCGTCTTCAGAAGCTTCACGATGAAACCATTATCGTTCAGTCTATCAACACTTTCGTAAACTTCATCGATGCCAAGGATCCTTACACCAAGGGTCACTCCACACGAGTTGCCGCTTACGCAAAGGAACTTGGTGCAAAGATGCATCTCAACGATGAAGAAGAAAAATACCTTTATTTCATTGCTCTTATGCATGATGTAGGTAAAGTAAGTATTCCCGACGCCGTTTTGCAGAAACCCGGAAAGCTCACTCCTGAAGAAAGAAAAGTTATCGAGTCGCATACATCCGTCGGCGGCGAAATGCTTAAAGGCTTCACCGCCATCCCCGGAATTGTAAGCGGTGCCCTTTACCATCATGAAAGATACGACGGAACCGGTTATCCTCAGGGTCTTGCAGGCGAAGACATTCCGCTTTATGCGCGAATCATCTGTGTTGCGGATTCCTACGATGCCATGTCAAGCCGCAGATGCTACCGTTCAAAGCTTTCCTACGATGAAATCGTTCGCGAACTTGCCAACAACTCCGGAAAGCAGTTTGACCCCGTTGTATGCAAAATAATGCTCGACCTTCTTGAAGATGCGAAGCGCACCAATACGCTGGAAAAATACAATCTGTAAAAACGCTGAAGAATTATGAAAACAATAATGATTACCGGAAGCTCACGCGGAATCGGCCGCGCAACAGCACTTGCATTTGCGGGTCCTGATGTGAAACTTGTTCTTGTGTGTAAAACTTCCCTTGAAAAATTAAATGAAACAAAAAAACAGGCCGAGGCTCTTGGAGCCACGGTCTGTGATTTTCAATGCGACTTATCAGATCCCGAAGAAGTCCGTAAAATGTTTGACGTCCTTAAATCCAATGGAATTTACCCTGACATTCTGATTAACAATGCAGGTATTTCCTATGTCGGTCTACTTCAGGACATGTCAGATTCCGACTGGCGGAATGTGATTGACAGCAATCTCTCATCTGTTTTTTACTGTTCGCGCGGTGTAATACCCGGCATGCTCAGAAAAGGTCATGGAACAATAATCAACATCTCTTCCATCTGGGGCAGTTACGGTGCATCATGTGAAGTGGCCTACAGTGCATCAAAAGGCGGTGTAGAGAGCTTTACGAAAGCACTCGCAAAAGAGCTCGCTCCTTCCGGAATTCGCGTAAATGCGGTATCCTGTGGCATTACAGACACAGATATGAACAGTCATCTTTCAGATGAAGAAAAAGCAGCCTTCACCGAGTCGGTTCCAATCGGTCGGATGGCATCGCCGGAGGAAGTTGCGGACTTCATTGTGAAAATTGCAGACGCCGGAGATTACCTGACAGGTCAGATAATCGGATTTAACGGCGGATATTAAAAAATACAGTGGGGACCGGTTCTTTTGATTCGAACCGTCCCCACTATTTTTGTCTCATTTTTTCCATATTCCCGGAACGAACAGAACAAGCATAGGATACAGTTCAAGACGTCCCGCAAGCATATCAAACATAAGCACAAGCTTTGAAACAATTGAGAAATTGTAATAGTTTCCGGCAGGTCCTACAAGATTAAGGCCCGGGCCGGTATTATTCAAGTTTGCAAGCACGGCAGTAATTGTTGTTGTAAAGTCAAAACCGTTCATACTTACAACAAGAATTGAACCGCTGAAAATCAGAAGGTACGCAAGCATATAGCTTTTAACTCCCGAACGGACCTCCGGAGTAATCGGATGGCCTTCAAAACGTACCTGGCGTACTGTTCTCGGATGAACAAAGGAAAGAATCTCACGCTTTACAACCTTAAGCATTATAACAACACGCGAAACTTTTATTCCGCCGCCGGTACTGCCCGCGCATGCGCCGATAATCGATATGAATATCAGAAGCATCTTTGAAGGCTCCGGCCAGAGGTTGAAATCCGCCGTTGCAAAGCCTGTTGAAGTCATCATGGAGGAGGACTGGAAGAATGCATGCTTCAGGGCCTCACCGAAACCCGAATATAATTTGAGTATGTTAAATGCGATAAACAGTGTGGAACCAAGCATGATTCCAAGATAATACCTTAATTCCTCGCTCTTCAGAGCATCCTTGATCTTGCCCATCGAAATAAGGAAAAACAGGTTGAAGTTTATACCGAAAAGCATCATGAATACAGCTATAACAACCTGTACATACGATGAATAGCCCGCCAGACTGTCATTCTTAATTGCCAGACCGCCGGTGCCTGCGGTTCCGAATGAAAGCGTAAAAGCATCAAATACGGGAATTCCGCCGCAAATCAGCATAATGATTTCAACAACCGTCAGAATGATGTATGAAACATACAGAATCTCTGCGGTTTTTCTGATTTTGGGGACAAGCTTTCCTACCTGCGGCCCCGTACTTTCGGCACGCATCATATGAATATTTTCACCGCCTGCCATGGGAAGGATGGCCATAAGAAAAACAAGAACGCCCATACCGCCAATCCAGTGGGTAAGACTTCGCCAGAACAGACACGTATACGACATGCCTTCAACATTTGTCAGTATACTGCCGCCGGTTGTGGTGAAACCGGAAATGCTTTCAAAAAGTGCATCAATGAAATGAGGAATGTCTCCGCTCATCCAGAACGGAATTGCTCCGAAAAATGCCATGAAAATCCAGCTGAGCGCAACCGTAAGGAAGCCTTCTCTTGCATAAAAGCCCTTCTGCTCACCTTTTTCCTTTACAAAACCAAACAAAAAGCTGAAGGCAAATGCAATTGCAGCCGTAATAACAAAAGCCAGTCCCTGTCTTTCCCAGTGGATCAGGGAAATTATGCCCGGAGTCAGAAGAAGAACGGCTTCAAGACGCAAAACATATGAAATTATTCTACTTACTGCTTTATAGTTCATTTTTCCTCCGGATCAGGCATTCTCAAGAATGTCGGAAATATCGGTAAATCCTGATTTGCTTGTAACTACAACTACGGTATCGTTAACGCGGATGTCACTCTGGCCTTTTGGAATAATGATTTCACGGTCACGGTTAATACATGCAACAATAACATCCTTTTTGATCCGAAGTTCGGAAAGAGTATGACCCGCAAGCGGACACCCTTCACGGACAATAAACTCAAGTGCTTCGGCTTTATCATCGCAAAGACGGTGAAGTGTCTCAATATTGGCATCCTCGATACTGTTCTGCATGGCACGTACATATCTGATAATGTTTTCAGCAGTAATGTATTTCGGATAAACAATGCTGCCAATCTGCAGCTCTTCAATAACATCATCAAAGGTAATATGGTTAATCTTTGTTACAATCTTAGCCTCGCTCTGACGTTTTGCGTAAAGCGCAAGCATTATATTTTCTTCATCAAGGTCCGTGAAAGCCAGGAAGCCTTCCGCACCGCGCAGGCCTTCTTCTTCCAGAACACTCTTCTCACTTCCGTCACCGTGAATAATACGTGCCTTTGGCAAAGCCGAGCTTAAGAATTCACAGCGTTTTTCATCTTTTTCAATGATGGTTACTTCAATGCCGGTTGCCAGAAGTTCTTCAGCAACATAGTAAGAAACATCACCACCGCCGACAATAAGCGTATCGCGTGCATTCTTTGTCTGAAGTCCGACCTTCTTAAAGAATTCATCAGCCTTTTTGGGTGATGCTACAATCGAAACAACATCCTGTTCAAGGATTTTGAAATTGCCTCGGGGAATGATGAATTCTCCGTTTCTTAAAACTCCGCAGACAAGGACTTCACAGTGAAGTTTTTGTGACAGGTCAATCAGTTTTAAGTCGCAAAGCGGTGAACCTGCCTCAACCTTAAATGTGAGCACATCCGCACGTCCCTTCGCAAATGTTTCGACATTAATTGCAGACGGAAATCGAAGAAGCCTTGAAGCTTCTTTTGCGGCTGCACGCTCCGGATTGATAACCATGGCAAGGCCAAGTTCGGAACGGATTGAGGAAATATCTTTACTGTACTCGGGATTGCGCACGCGCGCGATTGTATGACAGTTTCCTGATTTCTTTGCAACCATGCAGCAAAGAAGGTTCAGTTCATCAGAATCGGTAACGGCAATCAAAAGATCCGCTCCTTCACAACCTGCTTCCTGCTGAACAGTGTATGAAGCACCATTTCCGACATACCCCATAACGTCACATTTGTTTATCAGTGTATTTACAACTTCGGGATCTTTATCTATTACGGTAATGTCATGACCTTCATCATAAAGTTCTTCAACTATTGACTGGCCCACCTTACCTCCGCCGACAACGATTATTTTCATAATTTATTTCTCCAATCTTAAAGGATGGTTATTCTTAATCCTGCAGCATGCTGCTTAATCTTTATGAATTATACTCTATTTGTTTTTTTCTTGCAAGTATCTGACAACCGTGCTTTTTAACGGCTTTTTAACGGTGCTTTCCGGTGCTCTGTCCGATGTGTGTCTGATTTGTTTTTGGCACATTTAATTTTATCATTTTTTGTTGCATTTTTATTCATTCTTATTTAAAATATATTATTAACTTTTTTATTATTTTAGCCGATAATAATTGATAAGAGTATTTGTGCCCTTTTTTCCGGGCATTAATAGGAGGTATCGTTATGGAAGACACCACAAAAGATAAAAAAATACCGGGTTTTGACAAGAAAAAATCTATAATAATCGGCAGCATTTCAATCACTCTCCTGCTTGTTCTTGTTGCCGTTACAATCATTTATTATTCAAATCGCGGATATCGTTCCATTCAGGTAAACCATATTCAGGGAACCGCTACCGTAAAGAGAAATGATTCAGACGTCAAGGGCTACGAAAGCATGCTTCTTCGTACTAACGATCTTATCAGTACGGACAGCGAATCAACCGTCCAGCTCAAACTGGATGATACAAAGTATGCCCTGATGGAGAAATGCACATCAGTTTCAATTGAGTGCTCCGGTTCAAAGAGCAGTAACAGGATGAAGCTTGTCCTTAAGGAAGGCTCCATTTCGAATATCATTTCAAAAGCTCTTGAGGAATCATCCGCATACGAAGTACAGACTCCTAACGTAACAATGTCCGTTCGCGGCACAAAGTTCAGAGTTTCACTTGAAACAGTAGATAATGTTCAGGTTGTTGATACCGCCGTTACCCAGGGTAAGGTTCTTGTAACAACCTTCTATTACGATGCAGACGGCAATTATGTTGTTGATGAAGAAAAAATGGTTGATGCAGGCAACGGTTATCTTGTTATTGTAACCAAGGTTGCAGAGGGTGTTTATACTTTTGAAAAGCATCTTTATACACTTCCTTACGGATACACCATTTCGGAGGATGCATCAAAGGCCAACATTCTTCCTGTTCCGAGTGGTCTTATTCCTTCAGAACTTCAGGATATTCTCAAGCTGTTCCCTCAGGACGAAACAAATCCCGGTCCCGAAGTAACTGCAACACCCGTTCCTACGAACGCTCCTACAGCTACTTCAACTCCGGTTCCTACAAATACACCTGTTCCCACTGAGGCTCCCACAGCAACACCTGAGCCTACTGCTACACCTGAGCCTACTGCGACTCCCGAACCTACGGCTACACCTACTCCGAAGCCTACGGTTACACCGAGTCCAAAGCCCACCAAAGCACCTACAGCCACTCCGAAGCCTGCTACGCCTACTCCGAAGCCCGCTACACCTACTCCGAAGCCCGCTACGCCTACTCCGAAGCCCGCTACGCCTACTCCGAAGCCCGCTACACCTACTCCGAAGCCCGCTACACCTACTCCGACACCCGGAATAATTGTGGCAACTCCGATTCCCACACCTATTCCGAGACCTTTAAGTGTAAAAATCAATCCCGGTGCTTCACTGATTGGACAAAAACTCGCCTCTGCAAAACTCACATTCGAGCGTAAACCTGATGCAGACAAGGAAATTGTACTTAAATCAATAAGGTTTCCTGCTACATACTATAAAATTGACCGTGTTGAACTTGTTGACTGCGATGCAACAGTGGGTCCGGACGGCGAATATTATGTAATTACTTTTGGTCCCAACGCACAACTTTCCACCACCGGTGCTACACTTAATGTGATAATTCACGGTAGGATCACTCCAATCGAAGACATTCCTAATTTAGAGATCCCTATTGAGATCACTTACGGCGGAGAAACTTATGAGTACTCACTTAAGAAGCAATAACAAAAGCAGATCTGTCTATATTTCCATTCTGCTCGGAGTACTGGCTTTTCTGTCAGTATATTTCGGAATAACAGCCTTTATAGAGCGTCCTGCAGGAGATGTCATATTTCAAAGTACAGACTTGAAAAACGATGATATCATCATAATAACGCTCGACAACAAGTCCTTTGAGGCCTACGGTCCTTACAGTGAATGGACAAGACAGTATGCGGTTGACCTGATTAATAAAATCGACCTCGACACTGAAAATGCACCCGCTGTACTCGCTTTCGATATTGAGTTTTTCGGAAATCGTGACAAGACAATCGACCACGAATTTGCCGAAGCTGCAAAAAAAGCCGGTAACATAGTTGTTGTATGCGAGCCTGTCTATGAAGAAGGTCTTGTGCTCGACCGTTATGAAAATTACGTTATTGACAGCAGAATGCTTCTTGAAGTACAGAAACCTTACGAAGAGCTGTGCGATGCTGCAACAATCGGCATTGCAACTCCCTGGAATGACAGCAACTACGTAAGAAAATCTCTTGCCTTTGCCGACTGCAACGGTGAAAGGATTTATAATTTCGGAATCGAGATCTGCAGAAAATACAACGAACACTTTGGCAAGACCTTTGAAGTACCCACGCTTGAAGATGACAATTCCTTCATCATCAGTTATTCCACAAAGCCCGGTACATCACAACAGATTTCGCTTTACACCATACTGGAAGACGAAAACTTTGACGTTCGCAATTTACGTGATAAAATAGTGATTGTCGGAGCTTTTGAAAACGGTATGTGCGACCAGTTCTGGGTACCCGTTGACAAAAAGCACATGATGTTCGGTGTTGAAATCAATGCGAACATCGTTGCATCACTTCTTTCGGGCACAACCGCAGTTGAACTGGACAGAGCCGTCAAAGCAGTTATTATCGGTATTCTGACAGGTCTGTACACATGGATTGCATATCGCAGAAAGCTGCTTGTTTCGGGCCTTCTGCTTGCCGGAACGGCAATTCTGACATTACTGATGATTCCGGTCAGAAACCTTGTACATTACCAGATTAACCTGTTTGCACTTCCTATGTACTGTGCATTAATCTACATCGCATTTGTCGGGCTGCATTATCTGAATGAGCGTAGGAAGCGTGTTTCCGTGCTTTCTGCCTTCAAGCGCTATGTTGCACCGGAAGTTGTAAACGAACTCGACTACAACCAGATGAACACAACCATAGGCGGAATTGAACGTGAAATCGCCGTTCTTTTTGTAGATATCCGCGGATTCACTGCCCTTTCCGAAAAGCTTGATCCTACAACGGTTGTAACCATTCTGAACAAATATCTTTCCCAGGTTACCGACTGTGTTTTCAAACATCGCGGAACACTTGACAAGTTCATCGGAGACGCTGCAATGGCAGTGTACAACTCTCCGAACGAGGACCCGGATTACATTAGAAATGCAGCAAACACCGCGCTTGAGCTAATGGACAGAATGCCATCGCTTAACAATGAACTGATGGAATTAACAGGCAACGGAATCAGCCTTGGCATAGGAATT
Organism: Lachnospiraceae bacterium; assembly: GCA_045627185.1. Lineage (GTDB taxonomy): Bacteria > Bacillota > Clostridia > Lachnospirales > Lachnospiraceae > SZUA-448. Next base: position 19,633 of record JAZQNE010000117.1, on the reverse strand, counting down.
CACTGCGGTCACGCCGTTGTCGGAAACATCGGTTCCGAATTCCACATGGACTATACCGCCATTGGCGATACTGTTAACACCGCTTCCCGCCTCGAATCCAATGCGGGGCCCGGCAAAATCCTGATCAGTGAAGCTTTTATGAAGGCTCTCGGTCCGGATTACACTACTGAAAGTATTGGTGAAATGACCCTTAAAGGCAAACAGCTTCCTTTGAAGGTTTATCACCTTTTGAAAGGCGAAAAATGAAGAAGAGACTGATTATTCCGGATATTCACCGGCTTAAAGAGTCTGCGGAACTCGCAAAAGAGCTGGATGCAGCCTTCGAGTACAATGATTTCTTCCGCCCCGAGCTGGTTGACGATGCCGAACAGTGCGAGGCTACAATTCAAAAATATCTGGCCTTAGACCGTGACCGTTCCGACGATACTCTGCATGGTGCGTTTTACGACCTTGCACCCGCAAGTTCAGATGCCAGAGTACGTGAAATTACTGCAATGCGTATGCGCCAGAGTATGGACATAGCAAAACGCCTTGGTGTCCGTGCAGTAATTTTCCATACGAATTACATCGATACGGTCTTACCCACAACCTACAGAAGACTGTGGCTCAGGAGTTATGAAGACCTGATTCGTGCGCTTCTTAAAGAATATCCGGACATTGATATCTACCTTGAGAATATGTTTGATACCAACCCGATTCTTCTTTCACAGCTTGCCAACTGCCTTCGCGATGAGCCCCGTTTCGGTGTGTGCCTTGACCTTGCTCATGCGGTCATCACACGCACGCCGCTTACAATCTGGTTTGACCATCTTGCTCCGTATATCAGGCATATGCACATCAACGATACGGACGGCATTGAGGACAGCCACTTCGTAATAGGCACAGGTTCAATTTCGTGGAATGAATATCAGAACTTCCTTGACAAGTACAATCTGAGACCAAGCGTACTGCTTGAAGTCAGAGGCCCCGTAAATGCAAGAAAATCTGCAGATTTCCTTCGCAGCGCGGATATTTATCCTTTCAAGAGAGATGAGGACGATATGCTTCAGTTAAATGACGAAATGAGAAACATTTTGAATATCGGAATCGCACTTACTGCTGAAAAAAGCTACAGTAAGCTTCTTGACATGATTATTGAGCGTGCAATGGAAGTAACCTGCTCAGATGCCGGAACGCTCTATCTGCTTGAACCGGACGGTCTGCGCTTCATCATAATGCATAATAAAACGCTCAACAAATATCAGGGAAGTGCCGGTGAACCCGTAGACCTTCCAAAGGTTCCTCTTACCGACAAAAATGTCTGCTCATATTGCGCATTGCATCGCCAGATTGTCAATGTTCGTGACGTATATGACTGTAACGAATTCGACTTTTCCGGTCCCCGTGACTATGACAAGCTGACCGGCTATCACACCCAGTCAATGCTTGTTATTCCGCTTGAAAACCATGAAGGTGTTGTTCTTGGCGTTCTCCAGCTGATTAATGCCAAGGATGCTGACGATTCCATCATTCCTTACACCTGGGACGATGAATATGTTGTTTACTCCATGGCTTCACAGACTTCGGTTACCATGTCAAACATGCAGTACATCAAGGAAATCAAAGGTTTCCTGTACTCGGTTGTTTCCGTAATGACAACGGCAATTGAAGAGCAGACACCCTACAATGCAAACCATACCTACAATGTTGCTCAGCTCACTTCAGAGCTTGTTGATTTCATTAATGACAAGTTTGACAAGGGCAAAGGCGACCTGCAGATTAGCAGCAATCACAAAGAGCAGCTTGTTCTTGCATCTTATCTGCATGATATCGGAAAGCTTGTTGTTCCTCTCGATGTTATGAATAAAATGTCCCGCCTTGGAACACGCAGAAGCGAGGTTCATCATCGTTTTGAGATGATTCGCCTTTATATGAAGGTTGATTATCTTGAGGGCCGCCTTGACAAGGAAACTTACGATGAGCGCAACCAGTATATTGATGAATCCCTTGGCCTGATTGACATAGTTGATACAATTCCGAAGGTTACCGACCAGACGATTGAACAACTCAGGGAAATCTCCGCTCAGAGCTACACAAAGCCCGATGGTTCCGTTCTCTTCTACCTGACCGCAGAAGAGCTTGACTGTCTGTCCATCAGAAGCGGTACGCTTACCGAACGTGAGCGTGCAATCATGGAAAACCATGTTACAACCACTTCAAAGCTTCTTGAAAAGATGCAGTTTGGCAAGGATTACGAGCATGTTGCGGAATGGGCTGCAAGCCATCACGAATACCTTGACGGTACCGGCTATCCCAATCACCTTGCCGGAGACGAGATTTCGCCTGAGGTTCGAATTCTTATTGTTGTCGATATTTTCGAAGCCCTTACCTCCATTGATCGTCCTTACAAGCGTTCCTGCACAAGGGAACAGGCTTACAAGATTCTTGAGGAAATGGCAGCCCACGGAAAGATTGACGGAAAGATTGTCAAATACCTGGAAGCTTACATGGATGAGAAATATCCGGAGAATGCGTAGACTGCAAATGCTTTCGGAATTATGATTCTAATTGAATCATCAAAAATTGCTTTATAAAAGAAGCAGGGTTTCAACCATATTTCAATGGTCGAAACCCTGTTTTTGCGACAATTTTAATATAAGTGGTTGAAGGTAAACAAATGAAACGTAGCTTATTGGGAAATGTTAATATTATTGATATTGAAGTAACCGGTTAAATGACTGAAACAATAATTTTCATTAAGTGTCAGTTCTGCAAGGTATACGATTCTCTTTGACGAAATTTCATAGATGAAAAATATGCCTGTATGGCCTTTATCAACATGATAATAATATCTTTCACCATAATCTGTAGAATCATGATATTCCGTCTTTTTATTATGTATATAAGCAATTTTGTACTTATCAAGTTCAATCACAGAATCCATCTCATAAACCCAATTATTTTCAAGGTAGTTCTTTTCTTCTCCCGTTGAGAATAACACATCATATGCTTCCACATTTGATTCCACATCAACGAGAATCTGTTCAAAATCTTTTTGGGAAATTTTAACATCTGGTTTACCACTATTTAATACAAAATTCATTGTAGCGTTATATCGAGAATGTGGATAAAGACCTCCGCTTAGTGTAGTTGCTTCTATTCTAACATCAATATCCAGTTCACAGGTTTTCAGTTCATTTATTTTTTCGTTATACGAGTAACTAAGCCCCGGATATGAACTCATTTCATCATTTGGGGATGATGAAGGCCAAAAAAACCAGACAATACATCCAACAACAATTGTAATAAACAATACAATCCCAAGGATACAAAACAGTCTTTTTTTAGTCATTCTCATTTATCTCCATGTTTCAAAGTATAGTTCTATGTTTCGTATCTTTATAATATCCTTTTACTGACACGTAATTCGGTTCATCAAAAAAATTATCGCGATAAATCTTTTCTTTTTTATTTTAAGACCCTTCAATTTTTTTAATTACCTTTTATCAATTCCTGCAAATAATCAATTACATCGTTATTCCGAACTAACAATTGATGTTCATACGGCTCTTTTGGATCATTGTCACCATATTTTTTTATAATTGTCACCGGCAATAAAGAATTCACAACAATGTCAAAACGGCCGATGGAGTCTGTTCCGGTTCCGGCATGCGCAATAATAATGCCATTTTCAACAACGGGAGCATCCATAATACCCTTACTGCTACCTTTGCGGGTTACACAGCTACTTTTATTACTTCAGTATTACTCAGCCTGAATACGGGCACGCTTATGACAGTGCCGGATATGGCGCAATACTTTCGAAGTATGTTATACGCCCCGACAACGTCGGCATTCAATATCCTACCTTTTTCGTCATAAAAGCCACGCCCGGATGTTTTTACGAATTATACTCTCATATTCACTCAAAAATAGAAAATTTTTCAACAGAAAAATAACCATTTGCATGAGCAAAACAATAATTATCATTCAAAACAATTTCTGATAAATAAACTATTTTTTTATTATCGGTTTTGTAAATAAAAAAGATTCCGGTATGCCCTTTTTCAGAACGTTTGCGTTCAGAATCAGTACTACCATCAAAAACAAAGGCCAGCCTATATTCCGCTTTGTCTCTTACAATTATATCCTCTGTTCTGAAATCATTATTTTTTTCAAGGTATTCGCTTTCAAATCCGGATTTCCAAAGAATATCGTATGCTTCTTCACATTCATCCGTTCCAGCTTTCTGACTTGTTTTTATTTCACTTAATTTTAAGGAATTTTGTTGGTCTGTGCAAATATATTCCACTGTGGATGAATAATAAGGAAGAGCAAAATAACCCGAATCCAACTCAGGCGATTCAACGCGAAAAAGAATATTCCAATCATATTCACTTTCGGTCAGTGTGTTAATCTTTTCCGTAAATGTATACGAAAAAGCAGGAAGCGAAGCCTTTTTTTTGCAGCCAAACATCATAGTAATAATTACAAAAAGCAGAACAATTAATATAATAATTATTATTTTCTTTTTCAATATTTTCCCCTAATCGTATTAACAATATAATTAATTACATACGAATGCTTTGTAAACAGTTTTATCATATTGATAAAACCTCCCCAATAAGTATTTATCATTGCTGATGACAATATCATATTAAAGAACCCCAACTCTGTCAATGCAAATAGTCAAAAAACATAAAATGCCTTCTGTCAATAATTTAACTTCTTTCTTTCGAATTCTGCCTAACAGCCGATCCGTATCCCCGATTGCATCAGGCGGAACTCGAAAGAGAAAAGCAGGATTGCCGAAGTCGGCAGTCCTGCTTTTTTATGGGGGGAACTGTGTAATAGATAATAAACAAATTAAAGTGTTGCGTATGTGCCGGTCACTTATTTAGTGCTCTTCTTTCCCGAAAGAACAAGGTTGACAATAATGCCGAGAATCAGTGCACATGCAACTGCAGTGATGGTAACCTTTCCAAATGTAAGGGTAAGGCCGCCGATACCTGAAACAAGGATGGTCGAAACAACAAAGAGGTTTTTGTTATCTTCAAGGTCAACCTTCTGAACCATCTTAAGGCCGGATACTGCGATGAATCCGTACAGAGCCATGCAGACGCCACCAACTACGCATGAAGGGATTGTATTTACAAAAGCAACAAAAGGTGTCAGGAAGGAAATTACGATAGCGCCTACAGCAGCTGCAAAAATTGTAGCAACCGATGCATTACCGGTAATTGCAACACAAGCGATTGACTCGCCGTATGTTGTGTTGGGGCATCCGCCAAAGAATGCACCTGCGATTGAACCAACACCGTCACCAAGAAGTGTTCTTGAAAGACCGGGATCCTCAAGAAGGTCTTTTTCAATAATTGAAGAGATGTTCTTGTGATCTGCAATATGCTCAGCAAATACTACGAAACTTACGGGAATGTATGCAACTGCAATCTGTGCGATGTATGCGCCTGTGATTTCACCAAATGCACCAAATGCAGTTGTAAATGTAAACTCAGGCATTGAGAAGAAGGATTCTGAAGTAATATTTCCTTTACCGAAAATATCAGTAAAAGGCTGTAAGTTCATGATAACCAGGTTCTTGTTGCCGGTATCTTCACCAATCTTAGTGAGGATAAGTGCTACAAAGTAACCTGCAAGAATACCGATAATGAACGGAATAAGCTTCAGTGTCTTGTTTCCGTAAACGGAACAGATCATTGTCACAATAAGTGCGATAATACCGCAAAGAACGCAAATAAGTACGTTTCCGCCATCGCCGTTGGACTTCTGAAGGTCACCTACAGCGCTTCCTGCAAGGGAAAGACCTATAATGGCAACCGTAGGTCCTATAACAACAGGAGGCATGAGTTTGTTAATCCACTCTACACCTGCAACTTTAACAACAAGAGCAATAATTACATAAACAAGACCTGCAAAAAATGCACCGATCAAAAGACCAAGATATCCGAGTGCCATTGAACTTGCGCCGGTAAAAGCTGCTGCAAGTGAGCCAAGGAATGCGAATGATGAGCCAAGGAAAACAGGACTCTTTCTCATGGTGAAGAAAAGATAAACAAGAGTTCCGACGCCTGCACCGAAAAGAGCGGCTGACGGGCTCATGGGCTTTGCGAGCTGCCATGAAATCTTGCCTTTTGCAATAGCTTCCGTGATAGCACCATTTGTAATTACAGGAACAACCAGAGTTGCAGTCATAATAGCAAGCAGCTGCTGGATTGCGAAGACAACCAGTTTCCCAAAACCGGGTTTGTCAGATGTGTTGTAAGTTAACTTCATTACTCTCTCCTCCTGGAAGTTGTTTGTTTATATCAATATCCGAAGATATTAATACCGCAGTATTTACTTGTCAAAGAGCTCGACCGCAAAGCGGTCATCAAAGGGCGGAATGGAGACTTTTATTATCTCATTCCTCGAAGTAGGAACATTTTTTCCGACATAATCGGAACGAATAGGCAATTCTCTGTGGCCTCTGTCAACCAGAACAGCCAGCTGCACCGTTCTCGGTCTTCCGTGTTTGAACAGCGCTTCTATTGCGGCACGGACGGTACGACCGGTGAAGATGACATCATCCACAAGAACAACGTCTTTTCCCTCAATGCTGAAAGGAAGTTCTTCATCCTTAACTACCGGCGCGGGGTTTTTATCGGAAAGATCGTCCCTGTAGAAATGTATATCCAGGTTTGCACAGGGCGGACATTTTCCTTCTATCTCAGTGATTTTATCTCTCAGGAACTCGGCCAAAGGCTTGCCCCTGCTGATAATTCCAATCAGGCAGATATTTTCGGTCCCGTTATTATGTTCGATGATTTCGTGCGATATTCGCGTCAGCGCGCGCTTTACAGCACTTTCGTCCATCAGGACAGCTTTCTGTTTCATTTTTTCCTCCGATATTCGGGCAAAAAAAAACCTGCTGCGGATGCAACAAGCTACAAAATTACAGACATACTTACAGTAGGCCCCAACTTTATTAATCTTGCCGGCATCACGGTACCAACTCTTAAAGATTTTTTCTTTAACCTATTAAAGCAGAACAATGTATGTTTGTCAATGAGGAAAATAAGAATTTTTAATTTTTTTTTGAACGCAGGTTTTCTTTACAAAACAAGGGAAATAGAGTATCATAGATATGGAAAAACAAGCGAAACAGCGGTCTGCCGTATACAAACGAAAGAATTGGAAATACTATGGAAGAACACAATCACACACATCATCATTCAAAAGACAAAATTAAAAATGTTGCCGATTTTGAAATTGTAGCCAACGTCTTCAAGCAAATCGGTGATGCATCCCGTGTGCGCATTTTCTGGATTCTCTGCCACTATGAAGAAAACGTGACCGACCTTGCGGAGCTTGTTGATATGACAGCCCCGGCTGTTTCACATCATCTGCGCCAGCTTAAATCCGGCGGTCTTGTTTCAAGCAGACGTGAAGGCAAAGAGGTTTATTACAAAGCTGCTGATACAGTTTCCGCAAGTCTTCTGCATGAAATGATTGAGCAGGTTATGCAGATTTCATGTCCTGAGGACTGATTCGGTTTTCAGGCTGCCATCCAAATCTCTTTATTTATTCAAAAGGAGGCATAAAATGATTAATAACGATTTTGGTATGCCCACTCTGATTGAGAACGCGACATTACAGGAAAACATTGACCTTTGTACGTCCCTTGGGCTCAGATTTATCGAACTTAACATGAACTTTCCGGAGTATCAGATTGACCGCCTTGAGAATGCTGCTTCTTTTATTGAAGCTGCAGAAAAGGTGGGTATTTATTATACAATCCACCTTGATGAAACACTGAACGTTGCTGATTTCAACCCTCTTGTACGTGAAGCTTATCTTGAAACGGTCAGAAGAACCATTCTTGTTGCCAAACAGCTTCTTCCTCTTGCACAAAAATACGGCAGCTCCGAAACCCCGCCGCTTACAATCAATATGCATATGTGTCACGGCATTTACATCACACTTCCGGACAGAAAGGTTCAGATGTATGACCGTGATTTTGATACCTATTTTGCCTATTTCAAGGAATTCCGCGAAAAAGTTACGGATTGGATTGGCAGTGAAAACATACGCCTGACCATTGAAAATACTGACGGCTTCAAAAAATACGAAAAGGCTGTTATTGATTATCTTCTTGAAAGCCCGTGTTTTGGCCTTACCTGGGACATCGGCCACTCAAAATCCGTTGGTGAAACAGATGTGGATTATATTCTTCAGCATGACAGCAAACTGTGCCATATGCACATTCATGACGGAACCGAAAATCCGCCCAAAAACCACCTGGCTCTCGGTACCGGTGATATTGACCTGCATGAGCGTCTTCGCACAGCTGCTGCAACAGGCGCAAGATGCGTATTGGAAACCAAAACTGTTGAAGCCTTAAAAAAATCAGTCGCATGGCTGAATTAAAAAAAAGGGTGACATTGTTTCTCACAGTGTCACCCTTGATTTTTTATTTTCTGTCAACCAGCACTCTAATAGAATTCAGCACCGCAAGAACCATTACGCCCACATCGGCAAAAATGGCATACCACATATTTGCAATGCCAAGTGCGCCAAGAATCAGGCAGGCAGCCTTGATTACAAGCGCAAAACCTATATTTTCGTAAACCGTTCTGAGGCATTTCTTTGAGATTATGACCGCTCTGCACAGCTTGCGTGGGTCATCGTCCATAAGAACAACGTCTGCAGCCTCAATCGCTGCATCTGAGCCAAGTGCGCCCATCGCAATGCCAATGTCGGCACGGGTAAGCACAGGGGCATCATTTATGCCGTCGCCTACAAAAGCAACAACTTCGCCGGTCTTTTTATTTTCAAGGATTTTCTCAACTTCCGAAACCTTTCCGTCAGGAAGAAGTTCTGCCCTGTATTCGTCAATTCCAAGCTCCTCGGCAACCTTTGAAGCAACGTTTTCACGGTCGCCCGTAAGCATGACTGTGCGCTTAACGCCAATCTGCTTCAAATTGGCAATTGCCTGTTTGGAGCCATCCTTTACAGTATCAGATATGACGATATGGCCTGCATAAGCCCCATCAAGGACCACATGCACAATTGTCCCGACATGGTGACATTCAACACTTTTGGCACCGACATATTCCATCAGTTTGTCATTTCCGGCGGCAACCGTAATCCCGTCAACGCTTGCAATTATGCCTTGTCCGGTAATTTCCCTGACACTTGCAACACGGCTTCTGTCAATTTCAAACCCGGAAACATATTCATAGGCTTCCTTAAGGCTTCTGCTTATAGGATGCGAGGATGAAGCCTCAGCATGTGCGGCAAGATCAAGAATGCGGACATCCTCCATATCGCAGTGATGAATACCGCTTACTTCAAAGTTTCCGTGAGTCAGTGTTCCTGTTTTATCAAAAATAATGGTCTTTGTTTTTGAAAGCTGTTCAAGGTAGTTTGAGCCTTTCACAAGGATGCCCTCATGGCTCGCGCGTCCGATTCCGGCAAAAAAGCTGAGCGGAATACTTATCACAAGCGCACAGGGACAGCTGATTACAAGGAATGTCAGTGCACGGTAAATCCAGGTACCGAATTCCGCTGTTTTCCCTAAAAGCAGTATTCTCACAACAGGCGGAAGTACCGCAAGCACAAGTGCTGCAATGCAGACCGCGGGCGTATAGACTCTTGCGAAACGGCTTATGAATGCTTCGGATTTTGACTTGCGGGAACTTGCATTTTCAACAAGTTCAAGTATTTTCGAAACGGCCGACTCGCCAAACGGTTTTGTTGTTTTTATCCTTAAAACACCCGAAAGGTTTATGCAGCCACTGATAATTTCATCTCCTGTCGTAACCTCGCGAGGCAGAGATTCACCTGTTAAAGCGCTTGTATTGAGCGTAGATGTCCCCTCAGTCACAATGCCGTCAATCGGAACCTTTTCACCGGGATTTACAATAATAATTGTCCCGACTTCTACCATTTCCGGTGAGACGCGTGTCAGGCCGGCGTCCGGCATCTCAAGGTTTGCATAATCGGGTCTGATATTCATAAGCTTTGCGATGTTTTTTCTGCTTTTTCCGACAGCAATGCTCTGGAACAGTTCGCCGGTCTGGTAGAAAAGCATAACAAAAACGGCCTCATAATAATCTCCGCTTTTTTCAACAGCCGCAAGCGCAAATGCACCAATTGTGGCAACTGCCATCAGGAAGTTTTCATCAAGCACACGGCCGTTAATTATTCCGCGGAAAGCCTTTCTCAGAATATCATAACCAATTATTCCGTAAGGCACAAGAAAGCATACAAGCCTTGGCCACCCCTTCACAGGGATAAAATACAGCCCGGCAAGCAGCACAGCCGTTATAATTATTCGAATTAATACTTTCTTTTGTTTTCTATTCATAAAACCGCCTCAAAGCGAACCGGTCGTCACTTGACTTACCAAGGATTCTCGCTTGTTATCCCAAACAAAATATGCTAAAAAACTGTTCATCATGTATCAGAACTCAATCTCGCAATCGGGTTCAACCTTTCTGCAGGCCTTTAAGACATCCTTCATGACTTTCTTCTGATCTGCTCCGTCTTCAAAATCAACAGTCATTGTAAGTGCCATAAAATTAACAGTTGCATTCTTAACTCCGGGAGTTTTTTTTGCAGCCTCTTCCATAAGGTTTGCACAGTTTGCACAGTCAACTTCAATATTGTACTTCATAGGAATTTCTCCTTTCATCGTTAAACAATTAAACAAACGTTTAATTGTTCTGTGAACAATATACTACTTTCAAAAGTAAAAGTCAAGGGGAATCTGCGATGAAAGCAAACCGCCACATAAATGTGCATTCAGCTGACAATATCAGCAAAAACATTTATGTGGCGGTTTTAATATAAATTGTTGAAGATAAACTATTGAAGCGTTAGTTTATTCTGAAATGTTGAAATTATTGATATTAAAATAACCGGTAGAATGACTAAAACAATAATTTTCATTAAGTGTCAACTCTGCAAGGTATACGATTCTCTTTGACGAAATTTCATAGATGAAAATAATTGCGGTATGTGCTTTTTCATCTAGTAGATAATATGACTTTTCATTTTCTGTCGAATTGTAATATTCGGTATTTATTCTTTTGCAGCGAACGATACGACTGAAATATAGTTTTTTTCTCTTATGTCAGCAGGGAAACAATAGTTTTCATCTATTTTTAGTTCGGCCACAAACAGAATTGCACCTGTTTCCTCATTAATCACATAAATCAATTCTTTATTACAATCTCCGTTTGCCTTTAACCCGGATACAAAAATCAAGTTCAACCTTTCTTGTTCTTTGCTTTTATAACCTTTTATTGACACACAATCCGGTTCGGCAAAAAAGGATTCACGATAAATCTTTTCTGCGTTATCATTCAAATTAAAATCATGATAAGTAAACGTATCGTCAGCATCATAACCAAGCTTTCCACCTACAAGTTGCACATGTGATTCGTTATTCTCATATGACAAATTCAATATTGCAGCATATTTGTTAATTACACCAAATATGCCAAAATCGAATGATTCAGACGAGTTAACACGAATTTCTACATTCAAGCTCACTTCTGATAATTCATTCTTTATAACTTCAAAGCGATACGGTGTTTCACGTATTTCTCCATTTTTTAATGAATAGGGCGATTTAAGGTAAGCAATTAAGCAAGACAAAAAAGAAGCCATTCCTACTGCTAAAATAATAATTAAGATTATAATATGTTTTTTCTTTTTCATTTGGGCAAAAAATCTCCAACATTTTCAATTAGTTTTTATCAATGTCTGCAAATAGTCAATAACAGCATCATTATATACCAATCTCTGATGTTCCATCGCCATTAGCTTCAAACTTTTCCAATGGACACTCTATAGCTTGATCCCAATATAGGGGTTGAATAGTTAACTGTCCATCTCCATAAATATAATATGAATCCACAGTAGTTGTAATATGCTTTCCATCAATCCATAAACTTTCTTGAAAAGCAGAAGCATTAAAAAGATTGTATCTAAATTCGGTATCTGTCCCCCCCGAATAAACTCTTGATAATTTATCTGCCTTTTCCTTGTCGTAATACCCTTCCTTCCAGCCGACTACCGCTTTTGTTATGTCGCAACTCCATTATACAGGTAAACCCACGAACTTACAAAGTGGAGGTCATTACATACTGTCTAGTATTTTACTCTATGACCAAAAACTCATCTACAGCAATATAGTTTCTCTCCGATTCTCTTACCGGAAAGTGATATTTATCGTTTATCGTCAGTGTCGCCACAAATAGAATTGCATTTGAGTCATTTTCAGCAACGTAAATTAGTTCTTTACGTTTGTCTTCGTCCGTTGTTCCGGAGATTAAATACAAAATTAAACCGTCTTGTGCATTTTCATATGAGTTTACCGATATATGATCAGGTTCAGCAAAAAAAGCCTCACGATATAATCTTTCTTCAGAATTCAAGTTCAAAGTAAAGCTTGTAGATGATATATTATCATCTTCATAATCAAGACCATCTTTTTTTATATCCACCTTACATGTATTGTTCTTATACGAAAGGTTCAAAACAGCTGCATTCCTGTCAATTGTTCCAAACATGCCAAGCTTAATTGCATTAAAAGAACTAATACGAATTCTGACATCTAATGTCATATCCGAAATGTCATTCATTACCACTGCGAAATCATATGAAGTGTCATATATTTCATCAGTCCCGGCCTTATTTGAATTCCTCGTGGCATAAGTATGAGTAATAAAAACACAAAAGATTACAGTCGCCAGAATAAACAAACCAACAATAACAAGTATTATTTTAGTTTTTCTCATGTTGTTAATCCTCTCGATGAAGTATTTAAGAAGTTTTTATCAAAAGGCAATGGTGTTTTCATCAGTTTCAAGCTCCGTAAGGCGCTTAATATGGCCCTTAAACAGTGCTTCTGCTGTATCTGTTACTGACGGGATTTCTTTTTTAAGTTTTGAAAAAAGGTAATTGAAGGTCTGGGTTGAAAGCCGTTTTTCCGGAAGTTCAAGAACGGTTTCAGAAGTTGCCTGCAGGCTGTCCGTAGAATATTCAATTCCGGATAAGCAGTTGACTGTATCAGGATTGTCAGTTCGAGATTCCGACTTATCAATATTCATGATTTCGGAAATAACATCCGAAAAATCATCAGCCCGATTCTTTGAAGCGGCCTTAACATTCAGCGGAACAGAAGTAATAATAAGGCTTAAGATAAGTAAGTAAAGAGATTTTAGGCTTTCCCGAGCCCTTTGTAAACAGTTTTATCATATGGATAAAACCTCCCCAATCAGTATTTATCATTACTGATAAAGCAATCTTATAACAGTAATTCAGCTCTGTCAAGATGAATCTCAAACTCAAGTTTCTCTCAATATTTCTTCAGTATTTCCATAGCTCTCAGTATCTATTCGGTATATTCCGACCAACCTTGACATTTACCGTTCGTTCTTTGTTGCCCCGGGGACATCCTTCGGTAACCCCGGGTGTCGAAGAGGTTTTCCTGCATAAGAACCGAAAGTAAAAAACATAGGCAAAACAGAATTTCACTGCGAAGTCTTGAGTCATGTGAAATACTGTTTTGCCTATGTTTGGCAGTGTCAGAATTGAAAGCAGGAAAATTGACCGCCACCCGGAAGGCCAGCAAGCGCCCCAGGTGTCAACCTGTTATTTTCTGAAATATGCATCACCAAGCTGCTTCTTGATTTCCTGCTTGTCACGGAACATCATATCGTCTGCGGGTGAAAGCAGACGGTCCATGGAATCAAAAGCCTTAACACTTGCACAGGAATAACCCAGAGCAATCGAAGCAGGATACGGCTTGCCCGCATCTTCAACAAGGAATTTGAAACGGTCACGAATATCGTTGAGGATTTTGGAAATCTGATCAATACTGTATTCTCCGGTATTCAGGTAGAGGAATTCATCTCCACCGGTACGGAAAGCATAGCCCCCGTCAGTCTTTGTAGCATCAGAAATAGCCTGTGCAACAAATTTCAGGGTTTCATCGCCCTCATTGTGACCAAAATTATCATTAATGTACTTCATGCAGTTCAGGTCACCTGTAATAACAAGAAGACGCTGATTTTCTTCAACTGATTTTGTAATAACCTTCGGTGCAAGCTTGTACAGACCGTTTCTGTTATAAAGACCGGTCAGTGCATCAAGCATTGCCTGCTGCTCCATCATCTCATACATATGCTCATTAACAAGTTGACGATGAACAGATTCAAGAGCAACATTTACATAACGTGACCAGCGTGAATAGTCAATTCCGTAGGGTTCAACACTCTGTCCCATTGAAAGGACTGAATATCCGATTACAAATTCATTAAAGTGAGTGGGTGTTACAAAATAAACCGACGGATGCTCTGCGGGCTCAACAATGTCAGGCAGAATGTCCTTTGTTCGGAAACGGCGTTCCATATTGACATCGCCCTGTTCGCCACGCTGAACAAGAGCAAGAACCATTTCATCGGTATAGCCGTCTGTACGCTGGGGAAGGCCTATATTTCCCGCAATGTCAAGCCAGTCCGAGCACAGGCAGAGACTGTATTTTTCAAAATCGCCAAGATACAGGGTATAATATGAAAGCTTCCACATACAATCAACGATGTTATCACTTGATATGGCATCATCAATCATAAAGTTATAGCCGGAGTCAAAGCCTTCAAGGTCATATGCGGTATGATAAAGATGTCGTGTATCGGCAGTCTCAATCTGCTGTCTGAAATGGCGGCAGCCACAGCTGGCAATAACAATATCAAGCGGACTGTAGGTCTGTTTTTCAGGAACATATTCCGTCCCGTTAATCTTGGCATGAACCGTGCGCATTGCATCAAAACCAAGAGCCGTATTGCGGCGCGGCAGAGATGTGACGCTGTGATAATTTCTGATTCCGTCACCGTCCGAATCATAACCTGTAACAATAACCTGCGACGGAACTTTTATGTTATGTTTTTCAAGAGCTTCCACAATACTGATTGCCATGGTGTCACTTGCGCAGCATATAGCATCAGGCATTGTGCCCTTTTCCAGAATGCCGGCAACAATTTCTTCACCCTTGTCATACCAGAATTCACCGTAATATATTTTGTCTTCATCAACAGGAAGACCATGCTTGATAAGAGACATCTTATAGCCTTCCTCGCGAAGCTGGGAATGCAGGTGGTTACGCTTCCCGGATACAAATACAATATCCTTGCAGCCATGTTTCTCAATAACATGGTCAACGATGAGCTCAATGGCGTCATCATCCTGCACAAAAACGCTGGTACACCAGTCATTTTCAATATCAACCATTATTACGGGTTTATTATATGTTTTATGAACACGGTCACAAAGGGATTCAAAAACACCCGGGATTGCAAGAGTATCGGGCATAAGAACAACGGCATCAAAGATGTCGAGATTTGCAAGATTATAGATATTTACTTCACCGTGCTGGAAGCCTTCCGAGCAGCCTGTTTTCAGGAATGTGGTAAATACGACAACATCATAATTAAGCCTTGCGGCTTCAGATAAAAAGCCCTCAAGGAACTGGCTCGGATAAGCACATTCGGGCTGACATGTAAATAAAGCAATTCGTTTTCTGATTTCGAGCATAAATCCCCCTGAAAGAAACGATTTTACTACACCTATAATAATTTTAGCATATTGTCTTTATTTTTTCAATAAATAATGTTAGAATATCACAAGCGGGAGCTCAGAAAGCACCGACTTCTCCGCCCGCCCAAACAAACAAAAAAGTACTATTCAGAAATACGAGGAACATACCATGAGTGACAAAAGATTCGCCCTTCTTATAGATGCGGACAATATTTCAAAAAAGTATATCAAAAGCATTCTTAATGAACTTTCCAAATACGGAATTGTAACCTACAAACGAATCTACGGTGACTGGACAACAACAGACAATTCGGGCTGGAAATCAGTCCTTCTTGACAACTCCATCACCCCCATTCAGCAGTACGGCTACACAACAGGCAAGAATTCAACGGATTCAGCCATGATTATAGATGCAATGGACATTCTCTACACCGGCCAGGTTGAAGGCTTTTGCCTTGCTTCAAGCGATTCTGACTTTACACGCCTTGCGAGTCGCCTGCGCGAATCCGGCATGACGGTTATCGGCATGGGCGAAAACAAGACGCCCAAGGCTTTCCGTATTGCCTGCGACCGTTTCACATGTCTCGAAATCCTGCTTGATCCCGACTCCGCTGAAAGCAAAGAGGAAACATCCGCGAAGGGCACCAAAAAAGGTTCAAAATCCAGCAAAGCTGAGGCTCCCATTGACAGACGCACAATTGAAACGGTCATCGTTGGAATCATTACCGAAAATACGAACGATGGCAAAACAACCGGCCTTGGCGAAATCGGTAGCACACTTGTTAAAATGTATCCCGAATTCGATGTCCGTAATTACGGTTACAGTCTGCTTTCCAAGTTCCTTGAGGAATTCCCGTCCCTTCGTCTTAAGAAGGTCAACAGCACCGTTACCGTTGAGCTGATGGAAAACGGTGACAACCGCGAGCGCATCGAGCAGTTTGCCGTATCCTTTGTAAAGCAGAAGGGGCCGATGCTTCTGGGTGACCTCAGCAACAAGCTGCATCTCCAGTTTAAGGATTTCAACATCCGCGATTTCGGTTACGCCACATTTTCCAAGTACATTCAGAATATCCGTGAGCTTGAAATTATTGACGGAGCAACAAAAGAAAA
The DNA here is from genome assembly GCA_045627185.1 of Lachnospiraceae bacterium. GTDB lineage: Bacteria > Bacillota > Clostridia > Lachnospirales > Lachnospiraceae > SZUA-448. Next base: position 2,938 of record JAZQNE010000117.1, on the reverse strand, counting down.
AATGGTCAGAATCAGAGAAGAAGTACCTCAGGAATAATTTAGTTTCAGATTGCCTTCAGTTTTATCATCCGGAAAAGATTGGAGAAATATTATGGAAAAGCGTTTATTCAACGGCAAATACCGCAAAGCACTGACACTCAGTTATGATGACGGCGTTGTTCAGGACAGACGCCTTCTTGAGATTTTAGCGAAGTATGGTTTGAAATGCACCTTTAACCTCAATAGCGGCAGTTATTCCGCCGAAGGCATATTAAAGTCTTCCGGACTTGTTCACCGCCGTATGAGCCTTTCAGACGCTCAGAGCGCATACAAAAACACCGGTCACGAAATTGCCGTGCACGGTGTTAAACACTTAAACTGGACAGAACTCAGTCCGATTCAGCTTAAACTTGAAATTGATGAAGATAAAAGAGCTCTTACCGAGCAGTACGGGACAGCAATCCGCGGGGCAGCTTATCCGTATGGCGCTTTTGATGACAAAACCGCCGAATACCTTGAATCATGCGGAATTGAATACTGCCGTACCGTTATATCTTCAGGTAATTTTGAAATCCCTTCGGAGCCGCTTAAGCTCCGTCCCACCTGCCATCACAATGACCCGAAACTTTTTGATCTTCTTGAACAGTTTCTTTCCGATGACGGAGATGAGCCCCTTCTGTTCTACCTCTGGGGGCACAGCTACGAATTTGATGAGCGGAACAACTGGGATCTGATTGAAGAATTCGCAAAGCGTGCTTCAGGCTGCAAGGATGTACTGTATGCAACAAACATCGAAGCTCTGAGCGGAATAAGGCATAAATAAATCATTGGGGACGGTTCTCTTGATTCAAAAGACCCCGTCCCCAATGATTCACTTTATTGATTCGTAAGTCTTGGCATTTCTGTTCCAGTAAACAAGCAGCAGAATTCCAATTACAAACGATCCTATCAAAATGCCCAATGCAAAAACCACAAAGAAGAATCCCAGAAAATATGCAACATTGCTCAAAATCAGCTGGACAATCCAAAACGCTCTGATTTTTGACGAGTTCATATCGCAATGTTTCCGTTGCTCAATATCAGTCAGACCTTCAATAAGATGATATACAGCAAGAATCTCAAATATCAGGAGAACAATTGATAGAATAACATTAAAATTCTCCAGCAAATCGCCTGCGCCAATTAAGTTTGCGACAAATGTAAAGATGTTGGCAATTACAAGAATTACGGCAAATGGTTTAACCTTTCCGAAATGCTCACTTTCACCGCAAAGTTCCTTACTTCCGGACAAAATCAGAAGCCATCCCACAAAGTCGGGAAACAGATTGATACTTATCGCGTCAAAAGATAAATTAAACGAAAAAAACAGGAAAAAAAAGCCCCAGAATATTTTTTTCATATTTATGCTCCTTTTCAAAAAATACTATTATAAGCCGGATTACCGGCTTTTTTTGTGCACATTACATGAGTTACGGGAATGATACAACCCGGTTATTCAAATGTCAGTTGCAGGCCTATTCCGGTCACAGTCCCTTTTGACGGAACCGTACTGTTATAATCCAGGGGCGTGATAGTAATGGTATTTCCGGATATTGAGAAATTCGCGCACCATCCGCCCTCAATCTTTGCCTTTACTCCCGGTTTAAGCCTGATTTCACGCTTCCAGTTGGTTTCATCTTTCGGTGAATTATTCACTATTTCTATTTCAAGCTGAAGCGTCGAACCCCATGAATCAGACACGGTCAGTCTGATATTCGGGCCGGCCTTTTCAAGAACATCGTCGAAAGAATAAACAGCATCGTTTTGGGGATTCTGTGCAGGTGTAGGTGTGGCAGAAGCGCCGGGAGCCCGGGTAGGCTCAGGAGTTGCTGTCGGAATAACATAAGACTCCGCTCCGCTTCCGCCAAGGGTTTTAACAAGCCACTTTCCGCTCTTTGTCAGGTCATCCTGCGTGAAACCGTATGATTTATTACAGCTGCTGTTAAATATCGATGCGCTCTCAGCCTTGTTGCTGAGGCTCCAGTTTACAAATGAAATGCCGTATTTGTTTAATAATGCAATCCATTTGTCGGCCTTGTCCGTATCAACCGTGCCGTTTCCGGTTTCTTCACAGGTTCCGTATTCGGTTACAAAAATGGGCAGCCCCGCCTTGGCAGCATTTTCGCACTTGCTGCGCAGCCCGTCCTGATGATACTGGCTGCTGGCGTAGAAATGAAGTGAATACATTATGTTACTGTAGCCCTTAATCGGGTTCTTCGCGGCCTGATCAACATCCTGCGACCATGTTGGTGTCCCCACGATGATTACTGCATCCGGAGAGTTTTTCTTTATTACGGGGATGATTTCTTCCGCATACTTTTTAATATCAGCCCATGTGGTGCTGCCGTTCGGCTCATTGCAGATTTCGTAAAGAACATGCGGGTCACCGGCATATTTCTTTGACATTTCTTCGAAAAATGCCCTTGATTCCTTTTTGTACGAGTTTGGATTACTGTCACTCAGAATATGCCAGTCAATGATGACATACATATCAAGGTCAATTGCGTACCGGACGCCTTCTGTTACAAGCTTTTTAAGGCGTGCCCTCTGTGCGGGGTCACCGTCGCAGTAGCCGTTTTCGGCAGTGTACATGGCCAGACGAACTACATTTGCGCCCCACCTCTGATATTCCGAAAATGCATTTTTATTTACATACTGAGGATACCACTGAAGTCCGTGCGTGCTGACGCCGCGAAGCTGTACGGATTTTCCGTTTGAATCCGTCAGGTGTGCTCCCACTACCTTTAATGCGCCGAAGTAACCGCTTCCCGTATTTTCTCCCGTTTGGGCCGGCGTAGGTGTTACTTTTGCCGGAGTTGGTGTTGTTTTCGGTGTTGCAGTAGGCGTTGGAGTATTCTCTGTCGGCGCCGGTATTTCACCGGGTTCCGTAGGGACAGGTGTTTCCTGCGTTGGAACAGGT
>JAZQNE010000116.1:0-16655 GCA_045627185.1 Lachnospiraceae bacterium | reverse complement strand
GCGAAGTTCGACAATGGAACTCTTGTTATTGAAATCCCCAAGAAGGAAGCTGCCGAAAAGCTTCCCGAAAAGAAATACATCAGCATCGAGGGCTGACATTTCCCCGCTTTGCGGCCGGTCGAAAGACCGGCCGTTATTGTTTAAGAAAAGAAGGGAAGGTTTCCTTCACTAAGAGTCAATGGGGACGGTTCTTTCTGACTCATCATTGTTTATTTTTATCCCTGCAGCTTCTTTAAGAAGTTTCCATCGATTCGTGTAACCTGGCTGTAGGAAATAAATGCGTGCGGGTCAACCTGACGCACAATTTTGCTGAGGCGGTTAACCTCATATTTGGAAATCATCGTGACAAGAATGTGCGTGTCCTGCTTGGTGTAGGCACCATCGCCGTTCCACTCCGTAACACCACGGTAAAGATCCTTCATGATTGGTTCGGCAACATTGTCTTTTTTGGTAAATATCATTGCCTGGACCATGATGTTCTGATAATGCATACGGTCGGTTGCAACGGAATTCACTATTGTAAGGATAATTGAATATACGGCTGTTTCAATGTTGAAAAGAACAGCACACAGTAAGTAAAGAACAAGGTTGAAGGCAAGCGAAACCTTGCCGATGCTGGCTGCATTATGGTTCTGCGAAATGTACATTCCGACAATATCCATTCCGCCGCCCGAACCGCCGAACATTAATGCTGTTCCTACACCGATGCCTGCAATCAGACCGCCGATAATACAGGATGTAAGTGTGTCTTCAATCACAGGCCTGTCAAGCTTGATAAGCGATGTGAGAATAGTGATTATGGTGATTGAAACAAGTGTTTTGAAGAAGAATGATTTGCTTATTTTACGGTAAGCAAGTACAAGAAGCGGAATGTTAATCAGGTAATAAATAATACCCGAAAGGTCGATGCTTGAAGGAATAGGAACCTTCAGAAAGTCGACAGCTATTGTTCTTATCAGCTGTGAAAAGCCCATAATACCGCCGGTATAAAGATGGAGCGGGTTAACAAATACTGAGATGGCAAGTGAGTAAATCACTGCGGAAAAGATGACCATAGCATATTTGCCGGGTTTTGTTTTTGTAAAGTTTTTTAGTGCCATACTGCCTCCGGAAAGGGGTTGTATTATTTACATACCACAATTAGTATATCGGATTTCGATTATAAATTAATTAACCGTATACATTATAAATCTGTTTATGAAAAATACAAATAAAAAAACACAAATTTTCAATTTTGTACGCTGCAGACGGACACCTGTGAGCGGCTGAAGAAACAGATTGTCGCATTTCTGCGGATTTACTCATGTGAAGTGAATAAAGCATTTCGTGAGAAGAATGATTTCATTTTCAATTGCAAAATTAAACCGACTGTGATATAATTCAAACAAAAAGCGAACATACATTCGAATAAATTGCACGGAGGAAATTGCATTGAAAGACTCATCTGAAAAAGTTTATATCGCAATAGATCTGAAGTCTTTCTATGCTTCCGTGGAATGCGTTGAAAGGGGTCTTGACCCGCTTAGTGCCAGGCTTGTTGTTGCTGATCCCACCCGTACTGAAAAAACCATCTGTCTTGCCGTTACACCGGCTCTTAAGGCTTACGGAATTCCCGGGCGCGCGCGCCTTTTTGAGGTGGTTCAGAAGGTCAAACAGATTAAAGCCGAGCGCGGGATTGAGCTTGATTACATTGTGGCACCGCCCCGCATGGCTCTCTATATGGATTACAGCAGCCGTGTTTATAATATTTATCTGAAATATATTGCACCTGAGGATATTCATGTTTATTCGGTAGATGAAGTATTTATGGATGTTACGGAATATCTGCACATTTACAAAATTTCCGCGCATGATCTGGCCATGAAAATGATTCTTGAGGTTCTTCATACAACGGGAATTACCGCAACTGCAGGCATCGGGACCAATATGTATCTGTGCAAAATCGCAATGGATATTGAAGCAAAGCACATGAAGGCTGACGAACACGGTGTGCGTATAGCTGAACTGGATGAAATGTCATACCGTAAATCATTGTGGGCACATCGTCCGCTGACTGATTTCTGGCGTGTAGGGAGGGGCTATGCGAAAAGGCTTGAGGCTGCCGGAATTTATACCATGGGTGATATTGCACGTTGTTCGGTCGGCTCGCGTGATGAATATTATAATGAAAATCTGCTTTATAAAATGTTCGGAATTAATGCAGAGCTTCTGATTGACCATGCATGGGGCTATGAGCCGTGCACCATTGCGGAAATCAAATCCTACAAGCCTTCTACAAACAGTATCAGTCAGGGACAGGTCTTAAAAAAGCCTTATCCGTATGAGAAGGCTAAACTGATTGTACGTGAAATGACGGAACTTCTTGTTCTCGATCTTGTAAAAAAACATCTTGAGACGGACCAGATTGTGCTTAATATCGTTTATGATATTGATAACATTCTTGACAAAAATATTCGTGACACATATAACGGGGAGGTTGTATCGGACCATTATGGGCGCTTTACGCCTAAGCCGGTGCACGGATCGGAAAATCTTGACGGGTACACATCGTCAACTCATAAAATTATGGATGCCATGATGCATATTTTTGACCGGATTGTTGACAGAAATCTGCTCGTAAGACGTGTTTATGTTGTTGCGAACCATGTTCTGCCGGAGAAAAAAGCGAAGGAACAGTCGGAATTTGTGCAGCTTGACCTGTTTTCGCAGGCTGAACCGACTGAGCAGGAATCAATTGCTTCCGAACGCGAAAAGAAAATGCAGAATGCCGTTCTTTCAATCCAGAAACGTTATGGGAAAAATGCCATTCTGAAGGGAATGAATCTTCAGGAGGGCGGTACTACCATGGAACGAAACGGCCAGATTGGCGGTCACAGGGCTTAAAGAAGGAGAATTAGTTATGGGTGATAAAAAATGGGTGCCCGGAGGCCCCTATGATGATATAATCAATTTACCGCATCATGTTTCAACAGAACATCTTCCTATGTCTCTTGAGGCTCGTGCCGCTCAGTTTGCCCCTTTTGCAGCCCTGACGGGCTTTGAGGACGTTCTTGATGATACAGCCGAAGCAAGCATTAAGCGGACTGCGGAAGAAATTGAGCATGAAGAATTTGAAGAAAACTGAATTTGCTTTTTACGGCAATATATAAAATGTTAATCATTCAGAACCGGAGGATTTAATATGGCAAAACAGAACTGGAAACCCGGAAATATGCTTTATCCGTTACCTGTAATTATGGTAAGCTGCGCGCGTCCCGGAGAAAAACCCAATATAATCACACTGGCCTGGGCGGGAACCGTATGCTCGGACCCTGTTATGGTTTCAATTTCCGTACGTAAGGAACGCTATTCTCATGACATTATTTCCGAAACAGGAGAGTTTGTAATTAATCTTGTCACAAAAGACCTGTGCTATGCAACAGATTATTGCGGAGTTAAATCCGGAAGAGATATTGATAAATTTAAGAAGATGAAACTCACACCGCTCCCTTCAAAAAATATTCAGGCCCCCGGAATTGCAGAAAGCCCTGTAAACCTTGAATGTAAAGTTAAACAGGTTCTGGAACTCGGAAGCCATGATATGTACGTAGCTGAAGTTGTGGGTGTTACTGTTGATGACAAATATATTAATGACACCGGCAAATTCGAACTGAATTCAACCGGTCTTGTTACTTATTCACATGGTGAATATTTCTTACTTGGTGAGAAAATAGGCAAGTTTGGGTATTCCGTACAAAAACGTTAATAAAACAGCTCATATAAAATGCCTGATGAGCAATATCAGTCAAACCGTGTCCGAAAGCGAACGTCAGTCAAACCAGGCTCGGATTGTGTCCTCCGGAACGGGGATGTTGCCCTGAATCATGTGGTCATCGCCTCCGCATTTTGCTGTAAGCTCATCACGCATTTTTCCGGCAATTTCTTTGCATCCGCCTGCAGCACAACCCAGAATGAAGTTGTAACCGACCGTATCGTTTCCCGCAAATACCGCACAGATTCCGGAACGTGTGGAAACAAGCCTGTTGACTGTGTTTCTAAGCACCTTCCCGTCTGCTGCGTGGGTGAAACAGAGGAGCGGAGCATAAAAAGGAATCGGCGGCTGACTGTTTATTTCGCTGAACAGAAGGTCGCTTTCAAGACGGTTACAGTTTGCAACAGCTTCTGCAAGTTCATTTTTCAGTTTGTTGACTGAATCGGGCAGAAGATTTGCAGATGTTGAACAGATTGATGTAAGCCTTCCAAGTGTTTCAAGGCATTCGGTATAATTTCTTAAGGCACGGGCACCACAGAAAATTGTCAGTCTTACGCCACCTTTCCAGGCCTGAGAGCGGACAATTTTAATCATACAGATCTGTCCTGTTGAATCAACATGAGGTGCACAGCAGGCACATATATCAACACCCGGAATTTCTACAATTCGCACATTTTCCGTAAGTGCAAGCTTGCTTCTGTATTCAAGCGTCCTGAGTACTTCGGATGAAGGAAAACTGCAATTTACAGGCAGGTTTTTAAGGATGATTTCATTAGCTTTCTCTTCAAGAACAGCCAGCTGTTTTGCTGAGAGTGGTTTATCAAAATCAAGGGTGGTTTCTGAAGAACCAAGGTGGAAACCTACATTTGTACAGCCGTAGAGACTGTTTGCAAGTCCTGACAGAATATGTTCCCCGCTGTGCTGCTGCTCATAATCGAATCGCTGCCCGTAATTGATTTTTCCGTGGATTTCGGTTCCGGGTTGGAATTCTTTTGCGACAAGGTGCATAATTACACCGGATTTATCAATCGCAACATGTTCTACGGGCACATTGTCAATTGTGCCTGTGTCAGCTCCCTGGCCGCCTTCTTCGGGAAAAAATGCCGTGCGGTTCAGGACAAGAACCCATTTTCCGTCCTTTTCGGAACAGCTTTCCACGGTTGCCGTAAATTCATCAATATGAGGATCCCGGTAAAATATTTTTTCAGTCATGATATACTCCATTTATATTATTTGAATAATGTTTCAGTTTTATTCCGCTTTTTTTGTGTGTAAGTCGAATTTTGTTTGCTTTCTTACACTTTTTTCAGTTTATCAGAAAGAAAGAATAAATAAAAGGGTGACTTAAAAAAAAGTTTATGATATAATACGTTTTTGGTGCTAACAGCATTGATTTTTTTTGCTTTTTGGAGTAGAAATGAACGAAGATATTTTAAGCACCGGAGCGGGAATCTACCTGCGTCCCCTGCGAAAAAGCGATACGTTTCTTCTTCAGCCGCTGCTTGAAGAAAGTGAGAGCGCAACATATTTTACCGAAAGGTCATATAAGAACTTCCATGACACAAAATCCCTTGTTGAGTGGCTTTGTGACAGCGGAGAATACTTTTTGGTCGAACGTGAGCGCGACGGACAGATAATAGGTATCGCCGGAACCCGTGAAAACAAAGAAAAACCGGGCGTCCGTATAATTGCATATATGCTTGGAAGCCGTTTCAGAGGCCGTGGAATAATGCCTGAGGTTATTGAAACACTTTCCGATTATGTTCTTGGGTTTGATGATGTTTCGGCAATTGAAGCCGCTATACGTCCGGACAATGTCAGGTCGCTCAGGTGCATAGAAAAAGCGGGTTATGTTTTTGAAAAGATGCAGAACGGGGAAGATGGAAATATTCTTGACCGTAAAATGATTTATGTCAGACGGAAGAAAATCACATGATGCATCGGATTCCGCTATCCGGTATGTGAACAGATAAAGATTGGGATTTATAAACCTTGAAAAAAATAATTTGGAGTTAAAAATGAAAAAAAGAATCATTACAAAAGCAATTGTTTTGTTTGCATTGAGCTGTATTTTTATGGCCGGTTGCAGAAAACAGACCATTTCGCCCACTCCTACAAGTGAGGCAACACCTACTGTTACAAATACTCCTACAATCACAAACACGCCTACGGAGACACCTACTCCTACAATTACGCCTACACCTACGGAATCTCCCACGCCTACCATGACGCCTACAAATACACCTACGCCTACCAACACCGGTACGCCTACCCCTACTCCCGCAGGCATGGAAATTCTTGAGACACCTTATTTCAGCCTTGATATTTCAAATCCTGAGGACTGGATGAAGGACTGGGTTGATACACGTACTCCGATTGCTACCGTAAAAGGCTGCTATTTCTCTTCAGAATATTTCAATAAAGGTCGCAAGGCATTTGATCCTCTTATTCAGCTTATTGATGAAAATGAGCTGAACGCCATTATAATTGATGTTAAGAGCGAGTGGGGCTATATTCAGTATCCTTTTGATAATGCCCTGATTAAGAGTTATGGCAATGAATCCAATACCCTGTCATATCTTCCCGAACTTCTTGAAACACTTCACAGCAAGGGAATTTATGTTATTGCACGTCTTGTTGCCTTCCAGGACAATCTGCTTATCAAAGCACATCCTGAACTTGGCCTTCATAAGAAGGACGGCTCACTTTACAAGGACAACCGCGGCGCATATTATGCATCTCCATTCAAGCAGGAGGTTTGGCGCTATCTTGCTGAAGTCGGCATAGAGTGTGCAAAGCTTGGATTTGATGAAATCAATTACGATTATATCCGTTTCCCGAGCGACAATTATAAAGACATTTACCTTGGTGTTGATGCATCACTTAAACAGACCGTAATCACTGCCGGAACAAGATACCTCTGCGAGCAGCTTCGTCCCTACAACGTTTATATTTCAGCAGACGTATTCGGTATTGTAATGAATGCCGGTGTTGACTCTGTTACTGTTGGTCAGAATTATGCCGATATGTCACGTTATCTTGATGCAATCTGTCCTATGGTTTATCCTTCCCATTATGATAAATCCTGGACAGCAAGCGGTGAACACCCGGATCTTCATCCTTATGAGGTTATTACAAAGACACTTTCACGCTCTGTTACCCAGATGAAGAAAATTCCGGACGGCCAGCATAAGGCTACCGTTCGTCCATGGCTGCAGGCATTTACGGCAGATTATCTTGCTAAAAAGAATTACATGAAATATACTCCTTCGGTACTCCGTACGGAAATCCAGGCAACATATGACAGCGGATATACAGGCGGCTGGTTGCTTTGGAATGTTCGTACCGACTTTGAAAACGAAGGATTTGGCTATTACAGATCTGCATTCCTGACAGATGAAGAAATTGCAGCAGGTAAGACGGTTCCTGACGGAATTCAGATTATCTATGAAGGTAAAAAGCCTACAGCTACGCCTACCCCCACACCGGTGCCCGCAACACCTACTCCCGTACCTGCAACACCTACACCGGTACCGGCAAGTCCCACACCTACTCCTGCGGGAACAGAAGGAACCGAAGGCACAGAAGCTACTGAGGGTACTGAAGGAACAGAGGGAACAGAGGGAACAGAAAATTTAACACCTGTACCTACACCTGAGCCTTAATTCCAAACTATAAAATTGATGCACTTATGTATTTGTTCTGTTTATCCTGCCTGCGCGGCACGGAAACACCATAAATACATAAGTGCTTTTTTTGTCTGCCCCAAGTGTGATACGAAGAAAATTATAAGATATACAAATTAAATCAATAAAAACTTGACAACAAAAGTATAATTGTATACAATCATACAAAAATACTTAAGGGGGAAAATAATATGGAAACCAGAAAAGTCTACTTAAATGAACATAACAATCTGCTTGCCCTTGAAGAGCACATGTATCCGCTTGTTGAGGTATCAGAACCCAACACCTTCAGAAATCTGTTTCCTTACAATGAAATACCGAAAATAGCATTTAACGACCGTGTTGTTCCGCATAATATGCCCTCAGAAATCTGGATTACCGACACAACCTTCCGTGACGGCCAGCAGTCAAGAGCTCCTTACACATCGGAACAGATTGTTACAATATATGATTATCTTCACAAACTTGGCGGCCCGCGCGGACTTATCCGTCAGAGTGAATTCTTCCTGTAGAGCAAGAAGGACAGGGACGCCGTTTACAAATGTATGGAGCGCGGTTATAAGTTTCCGGAGGTTACTTCCTGGATTCGTGCAAGCAAGAAAGACTTTGAGCTTGTAAAAGAGATTGGTATGAAGGAGACAGGTATCCTTGTATCGTGCTCAGATTACCATATTTTCTATAAAATGCACATGACACGCGGCCAGGCAATGGAGCATTATCTTAGCGTTGTAAGAGAGTGTCTTGAGACCGGTATTGCGCCCCGTTGCCATCTTGAGGATATCACCCGTTCAGATATTTACGGCTTTGTAATTCCGTTCTGCTTCGAGCTTCAGAAGCTTGGAATTGAATACGGAATTCCTGTTAAAATCCGTGCATGTGACACAATGGGTTATGGCGTAAACTATCCCGGTGCCGTTATTCCGAGATCTGTTCCCGGCATTATTTACGGTCTTATGACACATGCCGGCGTTCCTTCAGAACTTCTTGAGTGGCATGGTCATAATGATTTCTACAAAGCAGTAAGTAACTCAACAACAGCCTGGCTTTATGGCGCATGTGGCGTAAATACAAGCCTTTTCGGAATTGGTGAACGTACCGGTAATACACCGCTTGAAGCCATGGTATTTGAATACGCTCAGCTGCGCGGTACGCTTGATGGAATGGATACAACAGTAATTACCGAGCTTGCTGACTATTTCCGCAAGGAACTTGGCTACAAGATCCCTTCAAGAACACCGTTTGTAGGCAAAAACTTCAATGTTACGCGTGCAGGAATCCATGCTGACGGCCTCTTGAAAAATGAGGAAATCTATAACATTTTTGATACCGGAAAGTTCCTCAACCGTCCGCCTATCGTTTCTGTATCGAATACATCAGGCCTTGCGGGAATTGCGCACTGGATTAATACAACCTACGGTCTCAAAGAAGAAAAAGCACTCGACAAGTCAAATCCTCTTGTTCTTAAGATCAAGGAAGTTGTTGACAAGGAATACGATGAAGGCCGTATCACAGTTATGACAGATAACGAACTGGTTGCCATGATTCAGGAGTTCGCGCCTGAATACGGTTTATCGTTCCCCGAGCTGTAAAACGTCTTTTTGCGTCAAATTGGTCATTTGAACGGTTTAAGAGAACGGTAGAAGCTTTGGAAGAGTATTTAACAATTGGGAGTTATTATGTCAGAAAATTTGAAACAGGAAGTAACAGATAAATATTCGCTTCACGGGCGTGTGTTTAACCGGCTTCGAGAGGACATTCTGTCAGGTAAATATCAGGAAAACGATGAACTTCGCGAAAACACCATCGCCATTGAGCTTGGCGTAAGCCGCACGCCGGTACGTGAAGCCATCAAACAGCTGGAACTTGAAGGTCTTGTAAATATAATCCCGAACAAAGGGGCTTATGTTACGGGTATTTCGGAAAAGGATATTCACGATATTTACGTTATCCGCTCATACCTTGAAGGGCTTTGCGCACGCTGGGCATGTGAGAAAATAACGGATGAGGTGATAGATGAGCTTACGGAGATTGTCGATCTGGCCGATTTTTTTATAAAAAAGGGCAGTACGGAGCACATTGTTGAACTTGATAACAGATTTCACGAGCTGCTGTATATTACCTCGGAAAGTAAATGGCTGAATCATATGCTCAGTGATTTTCATCATTATGTCGAGCGAATCCGGACAAAATCCCTGAGCGAAGTAAAACGTGCAAAGGAGTCAAATGCGGAACACAGGGCAATAGTAGAGGCGCTGAAGGCGCGTAACGGCGAAGAGGCCGAAAGGCTCGCGCATGAACACATCATCCGGACAATTTTTAATATCAATAAAAAAGGTTTGTAAACAAAATGAACCCCAAATGCTGCTGTGTAACCGGAATACCGGACATATCAGCATTTGGGGTTTTCTTTATGCCGCTGAATACTTACATCAGTTCCTCCCACTGCTCCATGAGAGTTTCTATTTCGGCAGCGATTTCTTCTTTGCGTTTGTTGAGTTCCATGAGTTTTGCATGGTTTGAAAAGACGGTGGCATCGGTCAGTTTTTTATCGATGGCCGCATCTTCCTGTTCAAGCTTGTTAATCCGGTCCTCAATTTTAGCAAGGTCGTTCTTGCGCTTGCGCTCCTTTGCCTGCTGTTCCTTCTGAGTCTGCCAGTCGGCCCTGTCGCTTGCAGAACCCGACAAATTCTGTGACGATGCAGCATTAGAAGTACCTGCCGCACCATCTCCAAACAGGCGGGCTTCCGTTTCATCTTTCTTTTCAAGATAATATTCGTAATTGCCGTTGTAGCGAACAATTCTTCCGTGAGTAAGGTCAAGAATGCCGGTTGCAACCTTGTTCACAAAGTAGCGGTCGTGAGAAACGAAAAGAACGGTGCCTTCATAGGAAGTAAGCGCTTTTTCCAGAATTTCCTTTGAAACGATGTCAAGGTGGTTTGTGGGCTCATCAAGGATAAGAAGGTTTGACTCGGAAAGCATGAGCTTGGCAAGCGAAACGCGTCCGCGCTCACCGCCGGAAAGCTCTTTAACCTGCTTGAAGACATCATCGTTTGTAAAGAGGAAAGCGGCAAGAGTAGTGCGAACCTCAGTGTTTGTCATGGTAGGATACTCGTCCTGAATCTCCTCAAAAACGGTCTTTTCGTCATGAAGAACCTGCTGTTCCTGATCGTAGTAGCCAACATAAACCTTGACGCCGGGCTTGATTTCGCCGGCATCGGCTGAGAGAAGACCGTTGATTATTTTTAGCATTGTTGTTTTACCGGTGCCGTTACTGCCAAGGATGGCCAGACGTTCACCACGCTTGATTTCGAAAGAAACATCGGTAAAAAGCGTTTGGGCGCCAAAGGATTTTGCAAGGCCTTTGACGGATAAAACATCGTTGCCGCTTGTAATGCAGGGCGTAAGACGCAGATGCATTTCGGAATCAAGTACAACAGGACGCTCAATGCGTTCCATTTTTGCAAGCATTTTTTCACGCGATTCCGCACGTTTGATGGATTTTTCACGGTTGAACGAACGGAGCTTTTCAATAACAGCTTCCTGATGTTTGATGATTTCCTGCTGGTTCAGGTAGTGCTGAAGCTCTATTGTGCGCAGCTGCTCTTTCTTTTCCGCGTAGGCGGAATAATTGCCCTCAAAGGTACGTGATTTGCCGTTATCCAGCTCAACCACTTTTGTGACGATTTTATCCATAAAATAACGGTCGTGCGCTACGATTATTACCGCACCCTTATAGTTGAGAAGGTAGTTCTCAAGCCATGCAATTGATTCGATGTCAAGGTGGTTGATGGGCTCGTCAAGCATTATGAGGTCAGGATTCTGAAGAAGAAGCCGTCCGAGTGCGAGACGTGTTTTTTGACCACCGGAGAGTGTATTGACGCCCTTTGTGAAATCTTCTTCCGAAAAGCCCAGCCCCTTCAGAACGCCAACAACCTTACTGCGGTAGGCATAGCCTTCCTCCCGCTCAAACTCGTGTGTGATGCGCGTGTAAGCGGAAAGCTTCTGCTCAAGCGCTTCACCCTCTGCTGATTTCATGTCGCTTTCAAGTGTGCGGAGCATTTCCTCTTTTTCAAGGATATCCCTGCGGACGTAAAGCAATTCGTCGTAAACGTTATTCCCCGAGCTGAGCTCCTGATGCTGCGCAAGATACCCAAAAGAACTGCCCTTGGCAAGGATTACGTCACCTGAATCCGCCTGCATTTCACCCGCGATTATTTTAAGCAGCGTCGACTTGCCCGCCCCGTTAATTCCAACGATGGCGGCTTTTTCATGTTCATTTATAAGAAAACCGACGTTATCGAGGATGACATCGGTTCCGAAGGCTTTTGTTATGCCGTGACAACTGAGGATCATGGGAAACTCCTTATTACATAAAGCTGCAAATGCCGTATTTGCAATATACGGCAAATTTTCGCCTTGAATTATATCAATACATATCGGAAAAGTCAATGCGGGCGCTTTTTTGCTCTCTGCAGGCGGAAAACAAAAAATGTATTTTATTTCATTTTTGAGTTGACAAAACTGCATAAATGGTTGTAATATACGGTCAGCGAAATAATATATCTGGAGAAGCCCGTTAAAGCGGGGGCCGAAGGTGTAAGGCACACAGTGCCGATCTCTCAGGCAAAAGGACAGATAAAGTTTGTTCTTCATGGTGTATTGCAAAGCGCAATATGCCTTTCTTTTTTATCCGGGTTTTTCTTTCGTGAATCTGCGTATTGGCCTTACCGAGGCTGAATAATCATGCGCGAATATCAAGGAGAAAAATAATATGGCAGATTTCATGGACAAGTTGGCAGAGGTAAACGGCTCCATTAACGATTTTGTCTGGGTTAAGGTCGGGCTTTGGCTTCTGATCGGCACAGGCGTGATTCTTACGGTTGCTACGCGGTTCTTCCAGTTCGGACATTTTAAGCACTGGTGGAAGAACACAATCGGAAGTGTGTTCCGCAGCAAGGTTCATAATAAATCCGACAAGAAAAGCATTTCACAGTTTCAGGCACTTTGCACGGCGCTTGCGGCAACAATCGGAACGGGTAATATTGCCGGTGTTGCAACGGCTATTGTACTCGGCGGTCCCGGCGCTGTTTTCTGGATGTGGATTGCAGCTATTTTGGGAATGATGACAAATTACTCCGAAAATGTGCTCGGAATTTATTACCGCAGACGCAACGAAAAAGGCGAATGGTGCGGAGGCGCCATGTATTATCTGCGTGACGGCCTTAAGGATACCGTTTTCGGAAAAAATAAAAACTCAAAAACGGTTAAGGTTATATCCACCGTTCTTGCAACACTTTTTTCGGTGTTTGCACTCCTTGCCGCATTCGGAATCGGCAACATGGGCCAGGTAAACAAGATTACTCTTAATATTAAATCTGCATTTTTCCCGAAGTTCGACGCGAAGGTTTTTGGAAACATTCCGCTTGTTTCTTTCGTTATTGGTGCAGTTCTTATGGTATTTACGGCACTTATCGTAATCGGAGGTCTTCAGAGAATTGCCGCCGTTGCAGAAAAAATTGTGCCTTTCATGGCCGGTCTGTACATCCTTGGATCGCTGGTTATTGTGGGTGTAAATTATAAGAGTATCGGTCTTGTTTTTGCATCGATATTTAAGTTTGCATTCGGTGTAAAGGCTGTTGCTGGCGGTGCAGCCGGTATCGGAATCAGAAAGATTATCACAATGGGATGCAAACGCGGGGTTTTCTCTAACGAAGCGGGTCTTGGTTCATCTGTTATGGTTCATTCGTCCTCTGACACACCGGAGCCTGTAGTTCAGGGTATGTGGGGCATTTTTGAGGTTTTCTTCGATACGATTATTGTCTGCACCATGACGGCACTTGTTGTTCTTTCTTCCGGCTTTATAGATATTTCGACAGGTCTTGTTGTGGGCGAGGTTGACGATGCTACACTTGTGGCGAAAGCATTCGGAAATGTTTTCGGCAAACCCGGTGAGTGCTTTGTTGCCATAGCAGTGCTGCTGTTTGCGTTTACCACCGTTCTCGGATGGTCTCAGTACGGAGCCAAAGCTGTTGAGTATCTGTTCGGATCGAAATCTGTCAAGTGGTTTAACGTCATTTTTGTTCTGATGATCATGTCGGGGGCACTTATGACATCATCGCTAGCATGGGATATTTCCGATACCTTCAACGGTCTTATGATGATGCCGAACCTTATCGGCGTTCTGTCACTTTCGGGTATTGTTCTGAAAGTCACCCGAAATTATACCGAACGCAAAATCAAGGGCAAAAAGGATGTTAAGCCTATTCTCTCCGCATTCCCCGATATCCAGGCCGAACAGGAGAAAAAGGTTACTGAGGAAGAGTGATTCTTTCCGACGAATTGAATGCTGCTTTATACAGGCGTTTCGGCCGGTAAAGGGACCGAAACGCTTTTTTTGACGGGTGTTATGTGTTTACTTGAAAATGAAAATGTGTTATTATATAGTTTCAAATGACGTGAATGTCAGTTTTCGGCAGAATATCCGGAGAAGACGGGCTTCCGAAAACACTTATGGGAGGAAATATGGATTACGAAAAAATAGTAAATGAAGCAAAAGAAGCCATGAAGATGGCATACACACCCTATTCGCATTTTAAGGTAGGTGCGGCCCTTGTTACGGAGAACGATGAAATTATCCGCGGCTGCAATGTTGAAAATGCAGCTTACGGGCCCAGTAACTGCGCTGAAAGAACAGCTTTCTTCAAGGCTGTAAGCGAAGGAAAACAGAACTTTAAGGCAATTGCCATTGTTGGCGGGCCTGAAGGTCAGATTAAGGATTTCTGCCCGCCCTGCGGCGTTTGCCGTCAGGTAATGCGTGAATTCTGCAATCCGAAGACCTTTGAAATCATTCTTTGCAATGCGCAGGGGAAAATTAAGGTTTACACGCTTGAGGAGCTGCTTCCGGAAAGCTTTGGACCGGAAAATTTGGGCTGATTTTGTGGAGAAAAAAATGAACTGTACACTTTGCCCGCGTGAATGCGGTGCGAACCGTGAACTGAATACAGGATATTGCGGCGGCGGTGCGAACGTGCGAATTGCACGCGCCGCTCTTCATTTTTGGGAGGAACCGTGTATTTCGGGCCGGAACGGCTCAGGAACGGTTTTCTTTTCCGGATGCCCGTTACGCTGTGTGTTCTGCCAAAATCGCAAAATAGCCCTTGCTGAACGCGGTACAGAGGTATCTGACGAAAGACTTTCGGAAATCTTTCTGGAATTGCAGGAACAGGGAGCAAACAATATCAATCTGGTGACACCTACTCACTGGGCCGGCCATCTGGTTCCGGTGCTTGAACGTGCAAAACGTGACGGCTTGAAGATTCCCATTGTTTATAACACCGGAAGCTATGAAAAGGCCGAGCAGCTCAAACGTCTTGAAGGGCTTGTGGATATCTGGCTTCCGGACCTTAAATACAAGTCCGCGGAGCTGTCGGCCCGTTACAGCAATGCACCCGATTATTTTGATGTTGCAACGTCTGCGATAGCAGAAATGGTGCGCCAGGCGGGGAAACCGGTTTTTGGAGAAGGTGACCAGGCCACAAATGCGGAAAACACCCCGGACGCTGCAACTGACAGTACTGATATTGCCTGCAGGAGTGAAACCGGCCTGATTAAGCGCGGAGTCATCGTACGGCATCTGGTTCTGCCGGGCTGCATCGCAGATTCCAAGCGGATTATCCGCTACCTCTATGAAACCTATGGAAATAAAATTTTTATCAGTATTATGAACCAGTATACGCCGCTTATTTCGGGTGATGATGCTCGGAAATTCCCGGAGCTTACCCGGAAGGTGACGGAGGAAGAATATAACAGAGTGGTGGATTTTGCTATCCGCCTGGGAGTTGAAAATGCCTACATACAAGAAGGGGAAACCGCAAGCGAAAGCTTCATCCCGGAGTTTGACGGAACGGGAATCGAAAAAAGATAATCAGGTTAATGTTTCAAAAAAACATGCGGATACAAAGCCCGCACGTTCGGCCAAATCAGAATGCGCCATTGCCGGAAAATGCGGCGGATGTGCGTATCTGGGGCTGTCCTATGAGGAACAGCTGAAAAAGAAACAGGCTTATCTTGAAGGCCTGCTGAAGCCCTATGTTAAACCTGCGCCCATTATAGGCATGGATGAGCCGAAGCACTACAGAAACAAGGTGAATGCTGCATTTGCGCATGATCACAACGGAAATCCCATTTCCGGCATGTATGAGGCAAACAGTCACAGAGTGCTTCAGACGGACGGCTGTCTTCTTGAGGATGAAAAGGCCTCACGAATCATCGTTTCAATCCGCAGGCTTTTGAAATCCTTTAAGATTACAACCTACAGCGAAGGCAGCGGCTACGGCCTTTTGCGCCATGTGCAGGTTAGAACGGGCCATACTTCCGGTGAAATCATGGTTGTGCTTGTATGCACATCGCCCGTTTTCCCATCCAAGAACAATTTTGTAAAGGCTCTTTTGAAGGAACATCCCGAAATAACCACAATTATTCTGAACGTGAATGACCGTGATACAACCATGGTCCTTGGCGAGCGAAACATTACGCTTTACGGCCCGGGCTTTGTTTTTGATACACTTTGCGGCGTGCGGTTTAAGATATCGCCCGGCTCATTTTATCAGGTAAATCCGGTGCAGACAGAGCTTCTATACAACAAGGCCATGGAATTTGCCGCTCTAAAAAAGGGTGAAAAGGCTTTTGACGCATATTGCGGAATAGGTACAATCGGCCTGATTGCGGCAAAAACCGCCGGAAAGGTTATAGGCGTTGAGCTGAATAAAACCGCCGTAAAAGATGCTGTGGGAAATGCAAAGGGCAACAAAATCGAAAATGCAGAGTTTTATTCCGCCGATGCGGGTGAATTCCTTGAAAAGTTTGCCTCCGAAGGCGGAAGGGTTGACTGCCTTTTCCTTGATCCGCCCCGCTCGGGAAGCACCGAAACCTTCATTAAAGCCTGCGGAGTGATGTCTCCGCAGCGCATTGTCTATGTTTCCTGCGGCCCGGAGACACTTGCAAGAGACCTTGGGCTGTTTGCAAAGCAGGGGTATCATGTTGAGAAAGCAGTGGGAGTAGATATGTTTCCGTGGACAGAGCATGTAGAATCAGTTACGCTCCTTGAGCGAAACTGATTCTACAATGAAATGCGCTTAGCAGCGCATGATATGCAGCTTCGCTGCATGAAATGCCCTGCGGGCATGAAATGCGCCTGCGGCGCATGAATGCAGCATTTC
>JAZQNE010000115.1:0-7598 GCA_045627185.1 Lachnospiraceae bacterium | reverse complement strand
ACCGTAATAAACGCCCCAGAGCACGAAATTCCAGGATGCTCCGTGCCAAATACCCGTAAGTGCCCAGACAATAAATATATTAAGGATGTTTCTGAAGACTCCGACACGGTTTCCGCCAAGCGGAATGTACACATACTCGCGGAAGAAGGACCCAAGGGAAATATGCCATCTGCGCCAGAAATCCGTAATGGAATCGGCGGCATACGGAAAATTGAAGTTCTCAAGAAATTCAAAGCCGAACATCTTTCCAAGACCGATTGCCATGCTTGAATATCCGCTGAAGTCGAAATAAAGCTGAAGTGCGAATGCAGCCGCAAGAAGCCATGCACCGCCGACAGATCTTACGCCGGCTTTCTGAAGGCTTTCAACTATCTGTCCGCAATTGTTTGCAAGAAGAACCTTCTTGGCAAGTCCAAGGCAGAATCTGATGAAACCGTTATAAAAACCGTCAAGTGTAACAGTCCTGTTTTTAAGCTGCTTCTCAATATCCTTATAATTAACAATAGGCCCTGCAATCAGCTGAGGGAAAAAGCTTACATAAAGAAGCAGATCAAACCAGTTTTTCTGAACTTTGACCTTTCCTTTGTAAACATCAATTGTGTAAGTAAGAACCTGGAATGTATAGAACGAAATTCCTATTGGAAGAACAGGTGCCTTGAAGGCTGTTTCAATTCCGGTAATTGCCTGGAAGTTATCAAGAATAAATCCACAGTACTTGAAATAAATCAGGAAACCAAGGCCCGTAACAACGCCAAAAAGCATTCCGAAAATACGTCCGCCTTTGCCACGTGAATTATTTATCAGAAGGCCGCTCAGATAGTTTGTTGTAACCGTAAGAAGCATTACAAATATCCATTTAGGCTCACCCCATGCATAGAAAACGAGTGAAAACAAAAGAAGAACCGCATTTCTGTGGCGGGCATTTGAACATAAAAAATAGCACGCCAGGACAAGCGGCAAAAAATAAGCTAAAAAAGTAAGTGATGAAAAAACCATATGAATCTCCCTAGAATCTAAATCATCTAGTAAAATATCATTTTTGCGTTTTTTTTTCAAGATTTTTGTTTGACGTTCGTACATCCATTTTTGCAAAAACGTTACCGAAACTCTTAAGAAGGAACCGCATACTCCATCAAAAACAAGAGTTTGCGGTTTCTTCTTTTATTTATTATTTTATATGAAAATATAACAATTTCTTGCTCTTGTAATACTATCTCTTGTTCTTGAAAAAACCGCTTTTTTTAGATAATTTAATTAATTATAATACCGATATATGCAACGTGTCAGTCTGAAAATATATTATAATATATTGCATTCAGGTCCCTTGTAATTTTCTCCCCGGAGGTTTTTTTATGGCTGCTATCAAATGGTTTCTTTCTTTTCTGAAGAAATACCGGCTAAGGCTTGCAGTTGCGTTTTTCTTCGTTTCCTTAAACGATCTTTTTATGATTGTCACCCCGAAAATAACAAAGCACATAGTAGATGACGTAATTTACGGCGGAATGTACGAAATTCTGCCAAAACTGCTTATTATCTGGGTTTGCGCTACACTCCTCCGTTCCGGATTCCGTTATTTTTACCTTTATCTTTTTGAATCAACATCGCAGGGAATGCTCTACACCATGCGTGATTTCGTCTACCGTAAGATAATGGCTGAGGATTTCAGTTTCTACAACCGTACACGTACAGGTGACCTCATGTCACGTCAGACCGGCGACATGGACGCTCTCCGCCACTTCACGGCATACGTAATGTACAGTGTTTATGAAAACATCCTGCTCTTCCTGATTGCCATTGTAATGATTTTCACAATTGACTGGAAGGTAGGCCTGTGCATACTTGCAATTATCCCGTTTACGGCACTTACCGCAACAAAACAGATGAAAGCCATAAAGCCCGGCTTCAGAAAAATCCGTGAACAGTTTTCAAGCCTCAACTCCTTCGTACAGGAAAATGTCAGCGGTTACCGCGTTGTCAGAGCTTTTGCAAAGGAAGATTACGAAAAAGAAAAGTTCAAAAAAGAGAACGACGCTTACCGTGATGCACAGCTCACGGCAACAGCAACCTGGCGCAAGTACGTTCCCATTTTCGAATTTATGGCGAGTGTCATGACCGTTCTTCTCTACTTTGTAGGCGGCATGCGTGTTATAAACGGCAGCATCACTCTGGGCGACATGATTCAGATAAGCGGTTTCTTCTGGATGATCAACCAGCCGCTCCGTATGTCCGGATGGCTTGCAAACGATGTTCAGAACTTTGTTACATCGTGCGAAAAGATTTATTCAACAGTAATTGATGAGCCCTCAATCACCGACCCCAATAATGCTCTTGCAACAAACCGTCTGCGTGGTGAGGTTGAATTCGACCACGTTTCCTACAGCGTTGACGGGGCGGAAATTTTGCACGATATCTCCTTCCACATAAGCCCCGGCCAGACAGTAGGCATCATAGGCGCAACAGGTTCGGGCAAAACAACTCTTATGAACCTCATGTGCCGTTTCTACGATGTTGACTCCGGTGAGGTTAAGATTGATGGCACAAACGTTAAAGCCTTCGACCTTAAGTCCCTCCGAAACGGCATAGGAATGGCAATGCAGGACGTATTCCTTTTCTCGGATACCATTGAAGGAAATATTGCCTACTCCAACCCCGACTGTTCTTTTGAAGATGTCAAGCGCGCAGCTGAGCTTGCCGATGCCGACAGCTTCATTATGGAGATGCCGGATAAATATGACACAATTGTAGGCGAGCGCGGAATGGGCCTTTCAGGCGGCCAGAAACAGCGTATTTCCCTTGCGCGGGCGCTCCTAAAGGATCCCGCAATCCTGATTCTTGATGACACAACATCAGCCGTTGATACCGAAACGGAAATGCACATTCAGGAGGCCCTATCAGGGTGCTTCAAGCAGTGGGCCGACAACAGACAAAAAGACCGCCACACGGTTTTCCTTATTGCGCATCGTATTTCTTCCATTAAGGACGCGGACGTAATCCTGGTTGTCAATGACGGCAGGATTATTGAGCAGGGCTGTCATGAAGAACTTCTTGCAAAGGACGGTTATTACGCAACAATCTGCCACCACCAGTATGGCGATGACGACCTGACCGGAAAGGAGGACAAGTAAAATGGCACGTAATAAATACGACATAGACGAAACCCTTCAGTCCGAGTTTAACGTAAAGCACTTAAAACGCCTTTACGCCTACATCAAACCCCATCGGAAGGATATGACGCTGACCATACTTCTTATGCTTGTTTCCAGCTTTTTAAGCATGCTCACGCCTACACTTTTCCAAAAAATCATCGATGAATGCCTGCCTTCACTTGATAACGGCTATACCTCGGATATAAAGAAGCTCTGCATCATTTCCGGAATTCTGCTTGCCACAACACTTGTAATTGTATTCATCCTCAGATTCAAAATCAAAATCACTGCACGCCTCGGGCAGAACATGATTCATGAAATCCGTTCAGATGTTTTCAATCACATTCAGGAACTGCCTTTTTCCTATTTTGATGAACGGCCGCATGGCAAAATCCAGGTTCGTGTTGTAAACTATGTTAACTCGCTGAGTGACCTGTTAAGCAACGGTATAGTAAACACAATCACCGATCTTTGCAGCCTTTTCTTCATAATCGGTTTCATGCTTACACTGAATCCAAGGCTCGCACTGGTCTGCATGTGCGGTCTGCCGGTTCTGTTTATCATTATTTTCGTAATCAAGAAAAAACAGCGTGTTGCATGGCAGATTTCAAGCAACAAATCATCAAACCTCAACGCTTATATTGCAGAAAGCATAAACGGCGTAAGGGTTACGCAGAGTTTTGTCCGTGAAGAAACAAACTCCGGCATTTTCAACAGGCTCTGCCTTGAATACAGAGACGCCTGGATGCATGCGGTTGAACTCAATTTCCTGCTCTGGCCCGCAATTGACAACATTTCCGCATGGACAACCTGTGCGGTTTATGTGCTCGGAATAAACTGGCTTTCAGATGCTGTTAACGGAATAACCGTAGGTGTCATTATTGCAATGACAAGCTATATTTCCCGCTTCTGGGCACCCATTAACACGCTCGCAGGTTTCTACAACAGCCTGCTTACCGCAATGTCCTACCTTGAGCGAATCTTCGAAACAATTGATGAACCGGTTTCGGTCAAGGACAGCGCCGATGCAACGGAAATGCCTGAAATCAGGGGCGATGTCGAATTTAAGAACGTCTGCTTCTCTTATGAACCGGGAGTTCCGGTTCTGAATAATGTTTCCTTTAAGGTGAATGCCGGTGAAACATATGCGATTGTAGGTCCGACAGGTGCAGGAAAGTCAACCATCATCAACCTTCTCAGCCGTTTCTATAATGTCGGCTCGGGTGAAATTCTGGTTGACGGGATCAACATTGAAAGCGTAACTCTCCACTCACTCCGTACGCAAATGGGTGTAATGCTTCAGGACAGTTTCATTTTCTCCGGAACAATTATGGACAACATCCGTTACGGTAACATGGAAGCAACCGATGAACAGGTTACAGCCGCTGCAACCGCAGTCTGTGCGCATGATTTCATCATGAATCTTGAAAACGGTTACGATACACAGGTAAACGAGCGCGGAAGTCGCCTCTCCGCAGGCGAGCGCCAGCTGATTTCCTTCTCCCGTGCACTTCTTGCCGACCCGAAGATTCTTATTCTGGATGAAGCAACGGCTGCAATTGACACCGAAACCGAACTTCTGCTCCAACAGGGCTTAAAACGCCTCTTAAAGGACAGAACGTCATTTATCATTGCCCACCGCCTTTCAACCATAAAAAACGCTACATGCATCCTTTACGTTGACGACGGACGCATAATAGAAAAGGGTACGCACGATGAACTGATGGCCAGGAAAGGTGCTTATTACAAGCTTTACAGCACGCAGTACAGAATCTGAAAAGCACTTACACACACCGAAACAAAACCGGGGAGCCTGCAGGCTCCCCGGTTTTGTTTCGGTTAATCACTTATTTGTCTTTGTTTAATAATTTTCTTACAAGCGTAAATACTCCGAAAAGTACAATCATTATTGCAAAGCATAAGATGTAATCCAATGCTTCGCCTGTCGGAGGAACAGGATCCGAAGGAGTTTCTTCCCACTTTGCAATAAGCGCAACATTTGCGGTAACGGGTGTGTTGAAATTGTAAGCGGGCTTACCGTCCGTATCAAGGCACCAGCATGTGAAAGTATAGCCTTCAGCCGTAGGTGTTGCAGGCGCTGTTGCTTTGTTTCCGGAAATAACGGTCTGTGAATCAACGGGTGAACCGTGACCGTTCATGTTGAACGAAACGGTGTATTGATTCTTCAGTTCCAATGTCTTGTTTGCGGAAAGAACAATTGCATATCCGCCGATGTCAGATACAAAGTAACCGTCACATCCCGTTGCATCGTTGGTAATGAACTCAGCACCGTTTTCAAGAGTAATACCGATATTCATGCCGGTTGAAGGAGCTGGAACATCAGCACCGGTTCCGAGTGTTACAAGGCCGCCTTCCGCAACGTAAAGGTTGTTGTCTGCGGTTCCTTTTTTGTTGTTTGTGATCTTGGGAGCCTGTCCGAGGAAGACATGGTCGCCGTCGCAGAGATAAATTCCGGCGCCGTTTCCGGACGTTACCGTACATTCGGTAATTGTACAGTTTGTAAGGCCTACCGCATCATCGGCATAAATAGCGCCACCGTCCTTTTCTGCCGAACATCCGCTGATTATATTATTATTTGCAAAAGTCGCAACAGCAGTGGAGTCAACATATACGCCGCCACCGCATGCGTTTTCTCCGATGGCCTTGCAGTTTTTGATTTCTCCGCCGACTACCTCAAAACGGCCTTCGTTCGATACATATGCGCCACCGCCGATGTTTGCCGTGCAGTTATCAATAACAGAGCCCGAAAAACCTATAAAAGATTGACTGCAATAAATTCCGCCGCCCTTTCCGGATGCGGTGTTATTTGAAATTTCAAGCGAACCAAGATTAGCGTTTGAATCCGAAATATACATACCACCACCGTCAGGCGCGGTATTTCCGGTTATTTTTGAAGGATAATAGCCGGTCGTAATAGTTGAATACAAACCCGCATAAATGCCGCCTCCGATTATACTTGCCGTATTATTTGAAACAACACAGCCGTAGAGTGTAGCCGAACCGCCTAAAATACCGTTACAATAGATTCCGCCACCGGATTCCGCTTTGTTTCCGTCAACGGTTGTCTGGACCAGTGTAAGTTTTCCTTCGGTATAAATACCGCCACCGTTACCGTTATTGTTTCCTCCGGTAATTTTGCCGGTATTGTTGTCATCGTATATCGTAAGAGATGCGTCATAATAAACATTAATAACACTTCCGTTGCTACAAACCCAATCACCTAACGCACGGTCAATAACGTGTCCGTTCAGTCTGATGGCAACAGTCTCACCGTTCGGAATGGCGATTGCTCCGTTTGTCTGGTTATAGCAGATAAGGTCCTTATGGATTTCTACAAGTAAACCGCTTGAGTTTACGCTGGTAGTGAACTCATCGCATGAAAAATCCGTTTTGTTCTTAATGGCATTTTGTAATAAGAACCAGGGTTCAGCCACGATTTCGCAATATTCGGCGCCTGTTTGCAGGTAATCGGCGGTAAAAGCTGCGTTTGCGGCATCTTCTCCGGCCTTTGCTGCCAAACCCATTCTCAAACTGAGCGTACCGTTTTCCGTGCCGGAAGCCTGAGCAATGGCTGCAACACCGTCTTTTCCGACAAGTTTAACTGTTCCGACTTCAATGTCCAGTTTACTGTTATTCTTTAAGACGATACAGTTGTCATAATCGTCCGGGCCGGGATTTGCGGAAACATCAACCGAAAGGGTGCCTGTTCCTTCGGACTGACCGCAGATGGTAAGGCTGGAATCATCATCAATCAGAATATAATCATTGAAAGAAAGAGACTTGCCGTCCATAAGAATTATCAGGACATTGCCCTGAATAGTCACGGGATATTCAAATGTTTTATCATCCGTTAAAACATAAGTGGTTGATCCGGGGCCACCAAGCAGGCCTCCTCCCGGTACACTTGATAAGTAAGCGTAACTTGTTGTCGATTTTGTTTCTATGCGCAGGGTAAAAGCATCATACATCAGATAAGTAACCGGTTCGGGCTCTTCTGCCTTTGCCGATACAGGTAAGAAAGCTGCAAAGAAAACGATTGCAACAAGTAACGAATAGAGCCATTTCTTCATGGAAATATTCCTCCAGACAATAATAAAAATTTTTGTTGAAAACCTTTGAAAACACTGATAATTTCATTATATCATATTGAGAACAAAATACAACTCTTCTGATTGTGAACCTCACACGACTAAAGTCACAAGAATGCGGCAGCCTATTATTCAAAATTTTAAAAAAGTCTTATTATCGTATTTTTTCGGATTACCCAAAATTTCTGTCTGCCGTCGCTGTTTTAGAAAAAAAAGGAGGCTGTAAAATAACTTGACGAATGCACTTTTAGTTTCGCGTCATAATGTATTTTTTGACTGACAACGTCAGCAAAAAACACATTACGGCGCGAAACTTATTTTGTATCCTGAGTTATTTTACAGC
>JAZQNE010000114.1:0-82259 GCA_045627185.1 Lachnospiraceae bacterium | reverse complement strand
GGGTTGGCCTGAAGGTAAGCCTTAGCATTTTCACGGCCCTGACCGATTTTTTCTTCATTATAAGCAAACCACGCACCGGTCTTCTGAATAATTCCTTCATTTGCGGCAATATCAAGAATATCACCTTCACGTGAAATACCTTTGCCGAACATGATATCAAACTCAGCCTCTTTGAAGGGCGGAGCCACCTTATTCTTTACAACTTTAATTCTGGTACGGTTACCGATAATTTCACTGTTGGACTTAAGTGATTCTACTCTTCTTACGTCAAGACGAACCGATGAATAAAATTTAAGTGCACGACCACCTGTTGTTGTTTCGGGGTTACCGAACATAACACCGACTTTTTCACGAAGCTGATTGATGAAGATAACAATACAGTTTGATTTACTTACAATTGCGGTAAGTTTACGAAGTGCCTGAGACATAAGTCTTGCCTGAAGGCCAACGTGTGAATCACCCATTTCACCGTCAATTTCAGCCTTGGGAACAAGTGCTGCAACAGAGTCAATGATTACAATGTCAACTGCGCCCGAACGAACCATTGTTTCACAGATTTCAAGTGCCTGTTCACCGTTATCAGGCTGTGAAATATAAAGGTTGTCAATGTCAACACCGATGTTTTTTGCATAAACGGGATCAAGTGCATGCTCAGCATCAATAAAGCCTGCAATACCGCCCTGTTTCTGTACTTCAGCAACAGCATGAAGTGCAACTGTAGTTTTACCTGAAGATTCAGGTCCGTATATTTCAATAATTCTGCCCTTGGGAAGTCCACCAAGGCCAAGTGCCATATCAAGACTTAAGGAACCGGTAGGAACAGTTTCAATGTTCATATTGGTAGTATTGTCACCAAGTTTCATGACCGTACCTTTACCGTACTGTTTTTCAATCTGAGCCAGTGCAGACTCAAGTGCTTTCATTTTTTCTTCTTTTGCCATAGAAATGAAATCTCCTTATAAGTGAATCGAACTTGTGTTCGCTTTCTGATTTAATAGTATCTAATTTGCATGCTTTTGTCAATACTTTTTTGAAACTTTTTATTTTCTCTTTCCGTACCCTATTTTACCATATTTCTTTCAATAATATAACCCTCACCGGGTATAGAAAAACAGCATGCCGGAATATACAAAATACACAAAAAAACAAGACCTTTCAAAACGAAAGGTCTTGTGCAAATTATTCAAAAATCGCCCTTATAAATTCATCGGCATCAAATTTCTCAAGGTCCTCAAGGTGCTCACCGACACCAATATATTTGACGGGAATTCCGAGTTCTTTCTGGATAGCAAAGGCAATACCGCCCTTTGCGGTTCCGTCAAGCTTTGTAAGAACAATTCCGGTGATGTCAGTTACTTCACCGAATTCCTTCGCCTGAACAAGTGCATTCTGGCCGGTAGTACTGTCGAGTACTACAAGTGTCTCACGAAAACAGTCCGGGTATTCTCTGTCAATGACTCTGTTGATTTTCGAAAGTTCTTCCATAAGATTCTTTTTGTTATGGAGACGACCGGCGGTATCAATCAGAAGAATATCGGTATTACGCGATTTTGCGGCATTTACGGCATCGTAGACAACAGCAGCGGGATCGGAGCCCTCCTGATGTGCAATAATGTCAACTCCTGATCTGTGTGACCACTCGGTAAGCTGCTCAATTGCAGCGGCTCGGAAAGTATCGGCGGCTGCCATAAGAACGTTTTTACCGCTGTTTTTATATTTTGCGGCAAGTTTTCCGACAGTAGTTGTTTTGCCGACTCCGTTCACGCCAACAACAAGAACAACCGATTTTTTCTTTTCGAATTCATAAGCACCTTTGTCGGGAACCATCTGCTCGCGCATGCTTTCGATAAGAAGGTTCTTGCATTGTGAAGCATAATTCATCTTATTTTCAAGAACTTTTTCGCGAAGCGAATCAATGATTGCCTCAGATGCTGCAGCGCCAACATCGGCCATTATGAGCTGTTCCTCGATTTCATCGTAGAAATCTTCATCAATGTCACTAGACATAAAAATATCATCAAGATTTCCGAGAAGATTTTTTCTTGTTTTGGCAAGTCCGTCTGAAAGACGCTTGAAAAAGCTCTTTTTGGGTGTTACATCGTTATTCTCATTTTCCGAAAAATAAAACTTATTCATCATTTGTCCAATTCGCCATCTATAAGGTTAACGGAAACCTGTGCCGATACGCCCTTTTCCTGCATTGTAATGCCGTACAGGCGGTCAGCGGCTGCCATTGTGCCTCTTCTGTGGGTAATAATAATAAACTGTGTTTCTCTTGTAAGTTTGTTAAGATATTTTGAGAAACGTTTAACGTTTGAATCATCAAGTGCAGCCTCAATTTCGTCAAGAAGACAGAACGGTGAAGGCTTGAGATTCTGGATTGCAAAAAGCAGTGAAATTGCTGTCAGGGCTTTCTCACCGCCTGACAGCTGCATCATGTTCTGGAGCTTCTTTCCCGGCGGCTGGGCATTAATTCTGATGCCTGCTTCAAGGATGTCATCTTCCTCGGTCAGTTCAAGAGTTCCCTTACCACCGCCGAACAGTTCCTTGAATACAATATCAAACTGTTCGCTGATACGCTTGAATTCCTGTTCAAACTGATTACGCATTTCAACATCAAGGTCATTGATTATATTAACAAGTTTTTCTTCAGCAGCCTGAATATCATTACGCTGACCGGACAGGAACTCATATCTTTCGGAAGTTTCCTTGTATTCGTCAATCGCATTGACATTAACATCGCCAAGACCTCTGATGGCGCCCTTCAGTTCACCTATCCGCTTTCTGTTCTGAGTGAAATTGCCGGGATCGGCACTTCTCAGGGGCTCTGCCGTAATAGGTGAAAGTTCGTATTCATCCCAAAGGTAGGTAATGGATGCATTCAGTTGTTCTTCAACCTTGTCAAGATGATTCTGCAGGCGGAAGCTGTCTTTGTCAAGAGCGGAAATACGGTTCATAAGTTCCTCGCTCTTACCGAAGAAGCTGCTGTGAGACTTGGAAATCTGTTCTTTATCTGTCTGAAGTTTCTTGATTTTATTCAGACATTCTTTGGATTTTTCCACGCAGTCGGCAAGTTCGGCTTTCTTTGAGTCTGCATCTGCTTCGCGTAATTTTTTCTGATTTTCGTAATCAGCCGCGGATGTTGCAATTTTCTCAAGTTCTTCCTTAAGACGAATGAGTTCTGCTTCTGCTCTTTCAATGTTTTCGGAAATCAGTTCACCGGCACCGCTGTAGTTAGCTGCTTCCATACGGATTGTAGATGCCTGTTCATTAAGATTCTTTCTGAATTCCTGTTCCTGTTCAAGCAGTTTTGTATAATCCTCAATTTTCTGCTTGTTCTCAGCGCTCTGACGGTTGTTTTCCTCAAGTTCAAGGTTCCGCTCATGCATTTCGTTATCCAGCTCGGAAATCCTGTTTTCGACCGTTTTAAGGCGCACAGCAAGGCTGTTGTATTCGTCGGAAATTTCATTTTTCTTATTCTGCTCCTGATTAAGGTTCATCTTGGCAGTATTCTGAAGTACATAAAGTTCCTGTAATTCGCGCTGGAGTCTGTCACTCTTATCACGTTCAGCCGAACGTGTTTTTCGGAGTTCATCCTTCTTTTCGGTAAGATTTTTAATGGTTTTTCCGAGTTCTGCAAGTTTCTCCTCACGCTCTTCAATTTCACGCTTTCTTCCGAGAAGATTGCTGTTATTCTTGTATGAACCGCCTGAAATCGAACCGCCCGGAGTAAGATATTCGCCTTCAACCGTAACTATGCGAAGGGAATATTTGTGCTTTTTCTGAAGTTTTACGGCATTATCGTAATTATCTACAACAAGAATACGCCCGATAAGATAATTCACAACGTTTCTGTAGGCTTTGTCGGTCTTAACAAGTTCACCGGCATAAGAAATAACGCCTTTTTCAGATGATAAATCCTCAGTGCGTTCCTTCGCAGCTTCATCAATACCGCTGATAGGCAGGAATGTTGCTCTTCCGAGTTTGTTCTTTTTTAAGTATTCGATTAATTTCTTTGCTGTTTCTTCGTTATCGGTAACAATGTTCTGAATATTGTTACCAAGAGCAGTTTCAACGGCCGTTTCGTATTTCTTATCAACATCGATAAGATCCGCAACTACACCGTGAATACCCTTAACGGAATCCTTCTGCTGCATAACCTTACGAATGCTGCTTCCATAGCCTTCGTAACGTTCTGCAAGGTTTTTAAGTGATTCAATCCTTGATTCTTCAGCAGAGAATTCCTGATTTTTTGAAGCCAGATCTTCTTCTGCGGCTTTAACCTGAGCAGAAAGTGTCTCAACATTTTTGTCGGTAATTTCAATTTCTTCTGTTTTCGCAACAGTTGCCGATGCAGCCTCTTTGAGTGCTTCCTCTCGGACAGCGATTTCTTTGTTGACAGAGGCTTCATCATTCTTATTATTCAGCATCTGCTGATTGATTTCTGCCTTTGAAATCTGAGCCTGTTCCTTTAAGGTTTTCAGGCGCTGGATTTCGGTCTGGATTTCACTGTTTGAATTAATAAAACGGAAAACATCCTCATTAAGGCCGTTCATGCTCTTAACACGGGCATCGATAGCATCCGACAGCTTACGGATTTCCTCATTGATTTCAGCCTGACTTTCATTCAGGCGTTCAAGTCTTTCGTTATTTTCATTCAGTTTATTACGATGTGAAACAACTTCCTCTTTTTTGTTTTCAACGCTCTTATTTGCTGCTTCGATACGTTCGTTGAAGTTTTCCTCATTCTGAGCAATTCCTGAAAGCTGTTCATTCAGGAGAAGAATTTCTCCGCGCAGCTTTTCGGCCCTGATTTCCAGATCGCTGTTTTCAGAACGTGTAAGGTCAAGTTCGGCTTCACATTCTTCAAGCTGTTTCGTAAGTGAATCATATTCGTCTTTTACACCGTCATATGAATTTCTTGCATCTTCAAGGTCTGCTTTAACGATGTCAAGTTTCTCGGTCTGGTCGGCCTTTGTTTTTCTATTGTTGTCATAATCAAGGAAAAACTGGTCGATTTCAATCTTTTTCAGTTCTTCTTTGAGTTTCAGGTATTCTTTTGCAACAGCTGACTGTTTTTCAAGAGGTCCGATACGATGTTCTATTTCAAGGAGAATATCGTTTACACGTGAAAGATTAAGTTTTTCTTCCTCAAGATTTTTCTCAGCGATTGCTTTTCTCTTCTTAAACTTAACGATACCTGCAGCTTCATCAAACAATTCACGTCTGTCTTCGGGCTTGCTGCTTAATACTTTGTCAATCTGACCCTGTCCGATGATTGAGTAGCCCTCTTTACCTACACCGGTATCCATGAAAAGTTCCTGAACATCACGCAGGCGGCAAACCGTATTATTAATCAGGTATTCGCTTTCACCCGAACGGTAAACGCGTCTCGCAACGGTTACTTCTTCGTAATCAATCGGAAGTCTGTGGTCTGCGTTATCCATGGTAATTGCAACATAAGCAAAACCCATCGGTTTACGTGTTTCGGTTCCCGAGAAAATGACGTCCTGCATGCTTGCTCCACGGAGCTGTTTTGCGCTCTGTTCGCCAAGAACCCAGCGGACAGCATCAGCAATATTACTCTTTCCGGACCCGTTCGGTCCTACAATGCCGGTGATTCCGTCATGGAAATCAAGCACTATTTTATTTGCAAAGGATTTGAAGCCATGGACTTCAATGCTTTTTAAGTACATATGTTTCTTCCTGAATCTTTAATTTTTTTATAGTATTGTAAGCTGCAGCCTTTTCAGCTTCTTTTTTCGAATGACCTTCACCGGTTTCATAAGGTTCACCGTCAAGAAAAGCCTGCATGGTGTATACACGGTCATGTACGGGGCCTTCTTCGGAAAGCAGCTTGTATTGGATTGTTTTTCCGTTCTTACCCTGAAAATATTCCTGAAGTTTTGATTTGGCATCTGCAAGGGCAAAATCATATTCTATGTTTGAAAGGACAAACCGTTCAACAAATTCTTTTGCGGGTTTCATTCCTCCGTCCAGGTAAATTGCCGCAAGAACAGCCTCAAAGCAATCGGAAGTAATGGAAGGCTTTTTGCGGCCTCCCTCCTTTTCAACGCCAACGCCAAGAATCATATATTCACCAAGACCTATTGTTTCGGCACAAACAGCAAGACTTTTCTCACAAACGGCCGATGCACGGATTTTGGACATTTCGCCTTCTTTAAGTTCAGGGAAGTTCTTGTAAAGATATTCGCTTGAAATCAATTCAAGTACAGCATCACCAAGAAATTCAAGGCGTTCATTATGTTCCCCGCGCTTAATTCGTACTTCATTCAAGTAGGAACTGTGCGTCAGTGCATTTTTTAATAGATTTATATCAGTGAATGTATATCCAATCTTTTTTTCAATTTCTGAAAAAACCACAGGGCTCCCCCTTTTGTCAAGAATGACGTGCTACGGTTTAACGCAACACGTCATCTGATCCCGTATTCGGTATTACCTGTCGATTACTGCTGAGCTTTCTTAATCTGCTCTACAGCATCTGCAACGGTTACGATGCTTTCAGCATCTTCATTTGCGATTTCAATGTCAAATTCTTCCTCAATGCCCATGATAATCTGGAAAACATCAAGTGAATCAGCACCAAGGTCATCAACAAATGTTGTATCCATGGTGATTTCGTCTTCTTCGACATTAAGTACTTCTGCGATGATTTTCTGTAATTTCTCAAATTCCATTTTTAATACCTCTCATTATTTAGATTTTGAATAGATTTTCTTTAATAATGCTGTTTATATTCTTTTCCTTGAATGCTATGCACTGAAGGATTGAATTCTTAAATTCGATGCTTTTTGAATTACCATGTGTTTTAACAACAAGGGAATTCAGACCAAGCATAGGGGCACCACCGTATTTTGCAACATCAAATTCCTTAAGAGTTTTCTTTAAGGCGGGTTTTGCAAGCCATGCACCGATTTTACTTCTTGTTGTGCTCATAAGACCGGTTTTAATCATGTCAATAAGGGTGGTTCCAAGGCCCTCATAAAGTTTCAGAATACAGTTACCGACAAATGCCTCGCAAACTATAACGTCTGCAGCTCCGTTCGGTATTTCTCTTGCTTCGATGCTTCCGATAAAATTTATGTCAGGACAGTTCTTAAGCAGCGGATATGTTTCTTTAACAAGCATATTGCCTTTTTCTTCTTCTGCACCGATGTTTACGATTGCAACACGCGGATTTTCAATTCCTACGACGTTTTCCATATAAATGGAACCCATCTTTGCAAACTGAACAAGGTGTGATGCACGTGCATCAACATTAGCACCGCAGTCAATAATCAGCGATACACCCTTTGTGGTAGGAATAAGCGGAGCAAGCGGCGGACGCTCAACGCCCTGAATACGGCCTGCTATAAGCTGGGCACCGACTAAAACAGCACCGGTACTTCCGGCCGATACAAAAGCATCTCCGTCACCGGATTTCAAAAGGTTAAGGCCAACAACAACAGATGAATTCTTTTTACGGCGAATTGCCATAACGGGAGCTTCATCATTAGTGATTACGTCAGGGGCATTAACTATTTCAATTCTGTCTTTCGGATAATCATATTTCGAAAGTTCAGCAGAAACAACCTCCTCCTGCCCTACAAGAATCACTTTAAGGCGTTCGGCTTCATTTACAGCCTCAACAGCGCCTTTAACAGTTTCAAGCGGAGCATAATCGCCACCCATGGCGTCCAGGACCACTCTTGTTACTTCCTGCATTTTTGTTCCCCATTTCATTTTCATTTACGGATATATTTCTCCGTCCAAAAAAACTATATATGATATATTCTAAAAATGCAATACTTATTTTTAAAAAATTATACACGTGAAAAAACTAGAAAAAAACAACACTGGCAAGGATTTTGCCGGTGTTGTTTTTTATATTATTTAAGTTAATTTGATTTTGAGATCAGAGTTTTCTGTAGAAGAATGTTCTCACTGCTTCAAATCCGCAATCTGCGGGCTTTATAATCTGTTCGGTACTGCCGACAAACAGTGTGCCCTGGTCAACCAGTGCATCGGAAAACTTCTTATAAATAGCTGCTTTTGCTTCCTCTGTAAAATAAATTACAACGTTTCTGCAGACAATAAGATCAAGTCTTGAAGGATAAGCATCCTTAAGAAGGTCATGCTGCTTAAACTCAACACATTTCTTAATCTGCTCGGATATCTGATAAGTGGTATCGTTAATCTTTGTAAAGTATTTCTCAACAAATTCCTTGGGGAGGGCTTTCAGACTCTT
Organism: Lachnospiraceae bacterium; assembly: GCA_045627185.1. Classification (GTDB taxonomy): domain Bacteria; phylum Bacillota; class Clostridia; order Lachnospirales; family Lachnospiraceae; genus SZUA-448. The sequence goes on along the minus strand of JAZQNE010000114.1, from coordinate 74,011 downwards.
CTCATGATAAATTCCGGTCTTTGCCTGCGCAAGAATCTGGGCATCGATATCAGTTGCAATTATATGAATATCAGCAAGAGGAAGGAATTTCGAAAGAAGCATTACAAGTGAATAAGGCTCATCACCTGTTGAACATGCTGCACTCCAGATTTTCGGACGTCTTGTTTTCTGGAGAATTTTCGGTATAACTTCATTCTCAAGTATTGTCCACTGTTCGGGGTTTCTGTAGAATTCGGAAACATTGATGGTAAGATAGCTTACAAATTCATCAAAAAGCGGTTTGTTTGTCCTAAGAGCCGTAACAAAAGCTGCATAGGTAGGAATGTGGTTACGTTCGATAAGAGCATCGATACGACGCTTCATCTGGTTCTCTTTGTACGCATTCAGATCGATCTGCGTAAGTCTGTAAATACCTTTCTTGAACTCTTCGTAACTATCAGGAATCATAAAATACCTCCATAAAAAAATGCGTGGTTGAAGAATTGTCCCCAACCACGCTTATTATTTTTATTCTGCCTTAGGCTCCTCTGTCTCTTCAGTAGCGCTTTCTTCAACAGGTTCATCATCCGGAAGAAGTGACTTCATGCTAAGACTGATCTTCTTGTCTGCGAAGTTTACATCAACTATTTCAGCTTCAACTTCCTGACCAATCTTTAATACTGCTGAAGGCTTCTCAATACGCTCTTTAGCAATCTGTGAAACATGAAGTAATGCATCAACACCGTCCGCGATCTCGACAAATGCCCCAAAATCTGTCATGCGGGCTACTTTACCCTTTACGATGGTACCCTTTGCAAATCTTTCTTCAGCATCTGCCCAAGGATTCTCATCAGGGAATTTCATGCTGAGAGCAATCTTCTCACCGCTGATTTCCTTAATGAATGCACGAACCTCATCACCAACCTTAAAGGTCTTCTTGGGATTCTCAATACGGCCCCATGAAAGTTCTGAGATATGAACAAGACCGTCTGCACCGCCAAGGTCAATGAAGATACCGAAATCGGTAACATTCTTTACGGTACCGGTGATGATATCACCAACGCTGATCTTGCTGAAGAGTTCTGCCTGAAGTTCTTTCTTCTTGGCAACCAGAAGCTGTTTTCTGTCACCGATGAAGCGACGCTTCTTAGGATTGAACTCTGTGATAACAAATTCGATTTCCTGATCTTTATATTTCTCAAGGTCTTTTTCATATACATCTGCAACAAGGCTCTGAGGGATAAAGATTCTTGTTTCATCAATAACAACATTTAATCCGCCTGCAACAACTGCCGTAACGGGAGCTGTAAGGATTTCTTTGTTGTTGTATGCATCTTCGAGGCGTTTGCTTACGCGCTCCTGAGCGAGTCTCTTGTAGGAAAGAGCTACCTGACCGTCGCCGTCATTAACTTTGAGTACCTTAACCTGAAGTACATCGCCTTCTTTAACTACTGTACGTAAGTCTAAGTTAGGGATATTTGTGTACTCACTTCTGGGGATAATGCCGTCAGCTTTATAGTTAATGTTAAGCGCAATCTCGTCTTCTTTAACACGTATTACCGTGCCGTCGACCACCGATCCGTTGTGTATTGATACTAACGACTCCTCCAATAATTCTTCAAAACTTGTTTCTGACATTCTTGTTAGAACCTCCGTGATAATATTATTTGGGGTGGAAGCGCCTGCTGTAATACCTACGCTACAAAAGGATCTGAATTGGTCATAATCCTGGTCAATGGGTTGCTCTATATAGTAAGTATTTGCACATTCCTGTTTACAAATCTCGAAAAGCTTGCGTGTATTTGAACTGTGCTTTCCGCCGATAACAATAACTGCTTCGTTTCTCCGCGCTATTTCAGCAGCTTCAGACTGTCTTTCTTCAGTCGCATTGCATATCGTATCATAAACAAGAATATTATACGACTTTTCCCTCAAAATTTCAACAATTTGTTGAAATTTATTATGAATAAATGTTGTCTGAGCCACAATACAATGGGTAATATCACGTGAACCCGCAAAAACACTGGCTTCTTCCAATGATTCAATAACCTTGAACGGGCCGGTGCACCACCCTGTTATTCCTTGTACTTCGGGGTGATTCGGGTCTCCGACAATAATTACACTGTGCCCCGCGTTTCCGGCTTCCGAAACAATTTTATGGATTTTTTTAACAAACGGGCATGTTGCATCTGTTACTCTGACCCGGTCGCTTTTAATTTTTTCAAGTTTTTCGGAGAGTTCACGGGTGATTCCGTGTGCACGGATAATTATAATTCCTTCTTCAATTTTCAGCAGTTCATCTTCTGTTTCAATTACCCTGACCCCACGTTTTTCGAGGTCTGAGACAACGCCGGTATTATGAACTATAGGTCCGAAAGTAAATACTTTTTCATTCCGTTCAAGCTGCCCGTAAACCGTATCAACGGCACGCTTTACGCCAAAACAGAAGCCTGCGGTTTTTGCAACTTCGATTTTCATTGAATATGCAGAATCATCTGCTGTCCTTTAGATTTTACTTTGCTGAAATAACCATATTGATTACAGTATCGGTTACTTCCTCAATTGACATATGTGAAGTATCAAGAAGAATGGCATCTTCTGCCTGAACAAGGGGAGCAAAATCCCTGTGCATATCGCGATAATCACGGTCTGCAATCTCCTTCTTTATTTCCTCGTAATCACATTCAATTCCTTTTTCCCTGTTTTCTTCAAAACGACGGCGAGCACGTTCTTCGATGCTTGCTGTCATGTAAATCTTGAAGCGTGCATCGGGCAGAACATAGCTTCCGATATCGCGTCCGTCCATTACCACATTATTTGTTTTTGCAAGTTCGCGCTGAAGTTCCACAAGTTTCAGACGAACCTTTGGAACTGCCGAGCTTACCGATGCCATACGGCTTACTTCTTCAGTTCGAAGAATTGATGTGACATCTTCTCCGTTCAGGAAAACCCGCTGTTCTCCGTTAATATACTTAATGGTGACAGAAGCACTTTCAGTGCAGCCTTCAATTCCGGCAACATCATTTTCTTTAATTCCGTTCCTAAGGAAATGAATAGCCATTGCTCTGTACATTGCGCCTGTATCGACATAAATGAATCCAAGTTCTTTTGATACTTTCTTGGCAATTGTACTCTTTCCGGCACCTGCGGGGCCATCAATGGCAATAGCTGAGAATGCCTGGATTTCAGGCTTTTTCTTGATAAAACACATAGTAATTCCTCATCATTCGTTATTTTTTTGTAACACGAAACGGGGTTCGTGGAATTTTATTGAACATCGCTGACACCCCTGCCGGCACAAACGCCGGTACTCCAGGCAATCTGAAGATTGAAACCGCCGGTTACGGCATCAAGGTCAAGCACTTCACCGGCAAAATAAACGCCCTGAACCAGCTTGGATTCCATGGTTGACGGATTTATTTCTTTAACATTTACTCCGCCGCAGGTTATGACAGCTTCATCATATCCGCCTGTTCCCTTAATTTCAAAAGGCAGATGCTTCAGAAGTGAAACAAATACAGACCTTTGTTCGGCAGTAATTGAGTTTACCGGCGCATATGGATCTATTCCGCTTACTTTTACAATGTAATCGGCCATTCTTGCGGGAAGAAGGTCCGATAATGCATTTCTGAACTGTTTATTGATGTTTTCAGTGAAATCATGCAGAACTCTTGCATCAAGCTGCTCTGCGGAAAGCGCCGGTTTAAGATCAATAAAGCATTTTGCTTCTTTGCAGCCGATTGGAGCAAGTTCGGCACTTGCGCTTAACACAAGCGGACCGCTTATGCCTTTATCCGTAAACAGCATCTCACCAAAGTCATGATAAATCAGCTTTTCTGTCAATTTACCTTTCTTTTCGACAGGCGCTGTTACAGAAAGCGTTACATTTTTCAACGATAATCCCTCAAGTTCCTTTACGTTTTCTTTAAGCGTCAGAGAAACAAGAGATGGCGAACAGGGTATAACCGTATGACCAAGCTTCTTTGCGAATTCATACCCGTCACCGGTTGACCCGGTTGTAGGATATGACAACCCTCCTGTTGCGATTATGCATGAATCACCGTATAGAACGGATTTATCGGAAAGCATAAGACCCCGGAAGGAACCATCCTCAGTTAACATGTCTTTAACTGCCGTATTAAGCCTTATTTCAATTCCAAGGCGTCTGCATTCCTGTTCAAGTGCCCTGATAACATCCGATGATTTATCGCTTTCGGGAAATACACGGTTTCCACGTTCAACTTTAATCTGAAGTCCAAGCTTTTCAAAGAAACCCATGGTGTCCTGAGACGTGAACCCGGAAAAACTGCTGAACAGAAACCTTGGATTTCGTTTAACGCTCTTATAGAAGGTGTTCTCATCACAGTCATTTGTTATATTGCAGCGTCCTTTGCCCGTGATATAGAGTTTTTTACCGACTTTTTCATTTTTTTCAAGGATGGTGACGGAATTCCCGTTTTTTGCTGCTGTAATTCCTGCTATTAAGCCGGCGGGACCCGCACCGATTATTAGTAATTTCATTTTGCCTCATCCTGATTGCTTTTGAGCATTACCGTTTTCAGTCTTTGTTACTTTGAACCTTCTTTAAGAACCGCCTTGTTTTTTACCATGTAATCAACAAGGGAAACAACAGTAAGAACAAGTGAAATTCCCATAAGAACTTTACAAATTATCTTAAAAGGTGCCCAGTCAAAGTTTAAGATCAACGCAAAACAAGTAATCATCTGGAATGTTGTTTTAACTTTTCCCCACATGCTCGCAGCAATTACGATGTTCTTATTTGCCGCAACAAGCCTGAATCCGCTGATAATAAATTCACGTGACAGGATAATAATAGCTACCCATGAAGGCATAAGCTGCTGTTCTACAAAACATATAAATGCCGCACTTACAAGAAGCTTGTCGGCAAGAGGATCAAGGAACTTGCCAAAATCGGTTATCAGATTAAATTTTCTTGCAATATATCCGTCCATGGTGTCCGTAAAGCAGGCTATTGCAAAAAGCACAAAAGCTATGTAACGGTGTCCGGGAATCATCTCAATCAGAAGAAATGCAATAAAAACCGGCACCATAATAATTCTTGCTATAGTTAATTTATTCGGTAAGTTCATATTATTTTCCCCTCAATAATCTTATACTTCTTTATATTTCTTTTCCAATCAGGTCATAACCCTTTGCGGCCGTGATTTTAACTTTTATTATTTCGCCGCTTATTCTTCCCGCTTCTCCCTGAACAAAAACATATCCGTCCACGCCCGGAGCATCCATGTATGAACGGCATACATAAGTTTCTTCATTCGGAAGATAGCCTTCAATAATTACCTCGAATTTCTTTCCAACCGATTTCACGGCTTTTTCGAAAGCAATTACCTGCTGAAGACGCATAACCTCATCTCGTCTCGCTTTCTTAACCTTTGCGGGAATCTGGTTTTTCATTTTATCGGCTGCGGTATTTTCTTCACGTGAATATGTGAAAGCGCCAAGACGGTCAAACCTTTCTTCACGGATAAAATCAAGAAGTTCCTCAAAATCAGCATCTGTTTCCCCGGGAAATCCGGTAATAATGCTTGTTCTTAAAACAATTCCGGGAATATCTTTTCTAAGGCGTGAAATCAGTTCTGTCAGTTCAGCATGACTTGTCCTTCTTCCCATTGCCTTTAATATCTTATCCGAAGCATGCTGAATAGGCAGATCAAGGTATTTCACAATTTTTTTCTCATTTGCCATTTCAGAAATTAATTCATCGGTGATTTCTTCCGGATAAACATAAAGAATGCGAATCCACTCAATTCCCTCAATTTCCGCAATTTTCTTCAGTAATTCGGGAAGCATTTTTTTACCGTAAATATCAATTCCGTAACAGCTTGTTTCCTGAGCGACAAGAATCAGTTCCTTTATTCCGCTTTCAGCAAGTTCACCGGCTTCCCTGAGAAGTTCTTCCATTGGAACCGAACGGTAAGCGCCCCTGAGTTTTGGAATAATACAATAGGTGCAGTGCTTATTGCAGCCTTCAGCAATCTTAAGGTAAGCAAAAGGTGTACCGGAAAAGCTTTCACGTTTTATGTTCATCTTTGGAAGATAGTCAATACTTCTGAATCTATCCGAAGGATGTCCGGCTTCATAATCTGCAACAGCTTCGACTATATCAGCAAACGATGTTGTTCCGAGCAGAACATCTACCTCAGGGATTTCCTCATGAATTTCCTTTGCATATCTTTGGGCAAGGCATCCGGTCACAAATATAGCCTTGATTTTGCCTTCCTGTTTCAATTTGCTCAGTTCCAGAATAGTATTTATGCTCTCCTGTTTGGCATCATTAATAAAGCAGCAGGTGTTCACAATAACACCTTCGGCTTCAGTTTCATCCTGAACAATTTCATGCCCCGCTTCAATGAGCAGGGAAAGCATATGCTCGCTGTCAACAAGGTTTTTATCACAGCCGAGCGAAATTAAATATATTTTCATCTGTAACCCTTTTTATTTCATTTTTGTACTGCCTCAATGCAGTTATTCATAAGCATTGCGATTGTCATAGGACCTACACCGCCGGGAACAGGTGTAATTGCATAAGTTTTGGGCGCAACCTCATCAAATGCAACATCGCCGCAAAGTTTTCCGTCTTCCATGCGGTGAATGCCTACATCAATTACAACAGCTCCTTCTTTAACATATTCTGCAGTAATGAATTTCGGTTTTCCTATAGCAACAATAAGAATATCTGCCATGCTTGTAATTTCTTTTAAGTTTTTCGTTCTGGAATGGCATACGGTTACTGTTGCATTCTCACGAAGCATCAGAAGTGCCATGGGTTTACCGACAATGTTGCTTCGCCCTACAACCACACAGTTTTTCCCTTCAATTTCAATTCCGGAACGTTTAAGGAGCTGGATTATTCCGGCAGGTGTACAGCTTACAAAGCCCGGACGTCCAATGCAGAGGTTTCCTACGCTCACGGGTGAGAAACCATCAACGTCCTTCTCGGGAGAAATTGCCTCAATTACACGGTCCTCATTAATTCCTTTCGGGAGCGGAAGCTGCACAAGGATTCCGTTAACGGAATCATCTTTATTAAGCCTTTCTATAAGTTCAAGCAGTTCTTTTTCCGTTGTTTCTTCAGGAAGTTCAAAAGACAGCGACCTGATTCCGACATAAGCACAGGCTTTCTTCTTGTTATTAACATAAACAGACGATGCCGGATCGTTTCCGACAAGAACTACAGCAAGGCAGGCCTCTTTTCCGTTTGCCTTCAGTTCTTCGGCTTTAAGCCGTAATTCATCTTTAATTTCACCTGAAATACGTTTTCCGTCAATTAAAAGTTCCATGTTTTATCCTCTTTTACTTTGTTCTTTCACGCTTCCATCTGCGGTCTTCAAAGGTTTCGTAAGCAATTTTCAGTTTTTCAAAAATGTCGATATCATGCTGTTCAACAGCTTTTTTCTCTGAATCATCCTTGAAAAGCTGTTCAAGAATATCCCTGAAACCAAGCTCGGCACGGAAGAATGTTGAAAAATAAAATCTGCGCGAAATATGTTTGTAACTGAAACGCACCTGTTCCTTCAAACGCTCATAATTGACGATAATATCATGCTCATTGGCAAAATTACGAACCTTTGAAACAAGTTCTGCAGAATGAACAACATCAATTAAAAGAATACCATAAATCATGCCGCAAAGGAACAGTAAAGGTATTATTGACATCAGTTTTTCGACCCATTTTTCAATGTTTGAATGTAAAAAGAAATAATACCCCAACCCGAGTAAAGTCCAGAAAAATGAAAACTTGGGACAGATTACTCCCTGAAGATTCAGCCATTCGTTCCTGTAATCCCACAGCCTGATATTGAAAATTTTCAAGGATAAAATTCCCGAAATATATTCAATGCCGGTCATGACAACAGCCATAAAAAGAATAAGTACTACCAATTCCCATATTCCAATTTTGTCAAACCATGAATTGCAAAGCTTCGCAATAATGTAAAGCAGGCTGAGTCCAAACCCGTAAAGAGGTAAATACGGTCCTGTACAGAATCCGGGATTAATCCATTTACGTTCCGGATTACATTTAGAGAAAAAACGTCTGTAAAATACTTCAAGTACCCATCCGGAAACGGCTCCGGTCAGAAAAAGGTAAGCAAATACGAAAAACTGTGTCATTTTCTTTCTTCCTTTTTTGTTGACAAAACTCCTGTCTGCCTTTTTCAAAAGGTAAACATTATGAAACCCCGACTGTCAAAAGACATTCGGGGAATCTTTTTAAATTATATTTTCCACAGGAACATATTCTTTGTCAAGAGCTGCTGCAACATTCCTGTTAGTGATTTTTCCGTCATATGTGTTGAGACCATTAGCAAGACCGCTGTCCTTCTTAACAGCAGCCTCAAGTCCGTTATTAGCGATAGAAAGTCCGTATCTGATTGTACTGTTGCAAAGAGCCACTGTACTTGTGTGAGGAACGGCGCCGGGCATATTGCCAACGCAATAGTGAACAATACCTTCTTCAATGAAGATGGGATCATCGTGAACGGTTACATGACTTGATTCGCAGCAACCGCCCTGGTCAATGGCAATATCAACAATTACGGCACCTTTCTTCATAAGAGGCAGATGTTCACGGCGAACAAGCTTGGGGGTTGAACCGCCGGGGACAAGAACAGAGCCGATAACTACATCAGCTTCCGAAAGTGCTCTTCTGATATTTGCTTCAGTGCTGTAAAGAGTTGTTACAGATGCCCCAAAGATGTCTTCAAGGTAAGCAAGTCTGTTGGGGTTAATGTCGAGCAGGGTTACCTGTGCATCAATGCCGACAGCGGCCTTTGCTGCATATGTACCGGCAACACCGCCACCGATGATAACAATCTTACCTCTTTCAACTCCGGGAACGCCTCCAAGAAGGATACCACGTCCTCCGAACTCTTTTTCAAGATATTTTGCACCTTCCTGAATGGAAAGACGTCCTGCAATCTGGCTCATTGGACGGAGGCAGGGAAGATTGCCCTGAGCATCGGTTATTGTTTCATAAGCAACTGCCTTGATTTTCTTTTCAAGTAAAACATTTGCAAGCTTGGGGTTGGGTGCCAGATGGAGATAAGTGTAAAGAATTGAACCCTCTTTAAGAAGCTTGTATTCACATTCTTCAGGTTCTTTTACCTTAACAATCATATCTGCTTTTTCATATACCTCAGCAGCATCATTGATAATCCAGGCGCCTGCAGCCTTATAGGCTTCATCTGAGAAGCCGGCACCATCGCCCGCACAGGTCTCAACAAGAACGGTATGACCTGCAGCCACATAAGCATTTACGTTGTCCGGAGTAAGTCCGACACGGTATTCATGGTTTTTCAGTTCTTTTGTTGTTCCGATTATCATATTATTATCCCCTTTATAAAAATATTCTTAAAAATACATTTTCGCCTCGGACAAAGTAGGATGAACCTTGTCTTTTTCACTCAAAACAATATCCTCTGTTACGGGCCATTCAATCCCGATTTCAGGATCGTTCCAAAGAATTCCGCCCTCATCCTCGGGATGATACAAATCATCACATTTGTACGCAAATTCAGCATAATCCGATACAACCACAAAACCATGCGCAAAGCCTCTCGGAATCATAAACTGACGATGATTGCTGTCAGAAAGAAGAACGCCAACCCATTTTCCATAGGTTTCACTCCCCTTTCTCAAATCTACGGCAACATCAAAAACTTCGCCTTTTAAGACACGCACAAGCTTTGCCTGCGGGTGGGTTTTCTGGAAATGAAGTCCCCTCAGTACGCCTTTTCGTGACGATGACTGGTTGTCCTGAACAAACTTATAATCAAGTCCTGCGGCCTTGAAGTCATCTTCCTTATATGTTTCCATAAAATACCCGCGATTATCACCATATGTTTTTACATCGATGATAAATACGCCTTTTATTTCCGTTTCCGTAAATGTGAAATTTGACATTACAGCCTCCGATTAAAAAGAAATAGAAAACAAAATCATACATAAAATCAAATAAAAACAAAATTCTGCTCCGGTAAAAAAATGAAATATGAATTTCAATAACAATCTTGTTTCCTAACATTTGAAACAACATAATAATGCTTAATTATATAAATAAAAACTCTGATTTGCAAGATAAAAAATGAGATGAACATAATAATTATGCGAAACATTCAATTTTTATTCTTCAGTGTTTTTATCATCCTTATTTTTCTGCAGATTATTTTTCGCTATTTTCTTTTTCGTTATTAAGAAAGTAACAAAAATCACAAGAAATGCGCCCAAACTGTCAATTAAAACATCAGTAAGTTTGCATGTCCTGCCCGGTACAAAATATTGGTGAATCTCATCAGAAATTGCGTAAAGTACTGAAAAAGCAAAAGCGAAAACAGCAGATGTAATTAATGAATGTCCCTTTTTTGTATGCAGGGACATATATGACAGGAATCCAAGAATACCGTATTCCACCCCGTGTGCAACTTTTCTTAACGGATAATCAATAGTTCCCGCAAAAGCGTCCTGCTTTTCAAAAGACCACTTTCGAAATCCGGGTACAAAAATTTTTCCGAAAAGCATTCCGACAAAATGACTGGTTTCTGATGATTCATTACCGTCTTTTGCAGAATATAAAAAAATAACACAGAGCCATATAACCGTTAATGTAAGAAATATCGCAAATACAGTTTTGTTTTTTTTCTCTTTTTTCATATTCTCCACCCGAGTCTTCTCGCCATTCGCACAAATCAAGCCGCAACGAACTTCATTGCGGCTTGTTATATTATTTACTCTTCTTCTGCATTTTTATTGTTCTTCTTGTCTTCGCTTCCGATGATAAGAATAATGAAACCGGTTACCAAATAAATACCGATAAAAGCAATGGCTGCAAACAATGTTGCACTCTTTTCACCACTTGTTATTAAACCGGTACTGTCAAAAATAGCACTTGTTTTTTCAGCATATACTGCAGGGACAACAACCTGTTCAAGCGTATTTGTCTGTTCAACAAGGTTATTATAAACTTTGATTAATTTATCCGCATATTTTTGAGTTTCATCTACAAGCGACATATTGGCAATCTGAGTCTCGAGTTCTGTGATTTCACGCTCAATATCAACCTGACGCTCAGTATATGAAGCAATCTGCTCATAATAATAACTTTCATTTGATTTGCCTGAAATATCAGACGGTGATGACTTTTCACCCTCACGTAAAGCAGCAAGTGCTTCCGTCAAACCCTGGATTTTCTTTTTATTATCTTCAAATTCATCATTAAGAATTTCAATCTGAAGTTTGCAGACAAGTTCTTCATCCTCGCCCTTATTGAAAACATATTGGCGTTTTTGAAGTTCATAATTCAAAGCATCATATTCCTTGCTTGAGAATGCAAGATTAACATTTTCAAGATATCTTGAAAGAGTGGTGTTTGCTACAGAATATTGCTCACCAAAAGCTTCAATCCATGTTGAATAACGCAAGCTGATATATTCTTTCTGCGTTTTCAGAAGTGACAATTTACTTTGAAATGTATCAGCACTGTCGAACGAATCAAGATAAAGCTTGTAATATACCGTACTTGCAGATGTCTTGATTTTTTCGGTAGTAACATTAGCAAGTGCAGTTAAGAAAGCCTCTATTTCAGAAGATTTTTTAAAGAAAGATGACTTAACCGTAAAAATAAATTTTCCTTTTACTTCTGTTTCATTGCCATCTTTATCTTTAACTGTTTTTCTCTGAATTGTAATAGCATTGCTTTTTACCATTGAAGTCACATCAAGGTGACCAAATTCCGTAAAATTGCTCTGAATTGCTTTTGAAATGAACTCTTCCGAAACTATGTCCTGATAAACGAAAGTAGTACCGTCAGGATAAAGCCCTTTTTCCATTTCAGGATAATTCAGTTCAAAGCTGATGCTCTGTCGGCGTGACGATTTGTTGACAAATACTGAAATAAACAGAAATACAGCTATTGCGGCAACGCCTGAAATAATGCAAAGGAAAAGCCATTTATGGACATATATCCTGATAAGATCCGAAAGATCAATCACTTCTTCTGAAATATTTTCGTTTCGATTCACTTTTTGATTATCAATTTCTGACATTTTTACTGGTCTCCTCTCGGGCCGATTTTCGCTAAAGCAGTCATTTCCAACCATAATCGGTAATGAACTTAATAATTGCTTGGACGCATTTATTCACACAGCGGCCTTAATGATAATTTCTTGTAATTATAGTTTGAATATACAATGTTTTCAAGTAATTTTTACTTACTGTTATTGTCACTAAGTTTTTTATTGCGGATTCTGATTTTTATATATTTTCTTAAACATATTTCTGGCCTTATTAACAGTATCCTGATTCGGGAAACAAACATCGTTCACGGCACGAAGTGCATAGCAGAGATCCTTACCATTCTTACCTGTAACAGTATATGTGATAATATCCCATCCGCTTCCTGTCTCAACCTGCTGCTTTACAAGTCCGGAAATACGTTCATAACTCATATCTGTAACAACGCATTCTGAAATCGAATCAAACAGTTCGTTAAAGTGAAGCAATGCATCTGTAGAAAGCATTTTATTAATTACAGCAGTAATAACCTGCATCTGATGCTTACCGCGAGTAGTATCTCCGCCTGCAAATGAATGTCTTTCACGGGCATAAGCCAGGGCGTAGTCTCCGGTTAAATGCTGTAAGCCCGGATTAAAATGCAAGCCATTTTCTGCAACAAATTCTTTTTCAATTTCGATATCAATTCCACCAACAGCATTTATTATTTTAATAAAACCAGAAAAATTAACTTTTACATAATAATCAATATTCACTCCGTACAACATCTGAAGTGTTTTTATTGATGTCTTAATTCCGTAAATTCCTGCATGTGTAAGCTTATCACGCATATTTGCACCGGAAAGAGGAACATAATAATCTCTTGGCGTGTTAATCATCATAATCTGATGTGTATTTAAGTTAACAGTCACAAGAATATTAACATCACTTCTGCTGACAGTACTGGGTTTTCCGTACGTATCAATACCACTTACATAGCACGTGAAAATATTGTCATTACCATAAATATATTTATCTTTGGGAACGGTAATATCACCAAAGGTATATGCAAGGCCCGTGTAAGGAGTAGGCGTAGGTGTCGCTGTAGGCGGAATGGCAGTAGGTGTTCCCGGCAAAGGTGACGGGGTCGGTTCCTGTGTTGGTTCAGGTGTTGGTGTATCAGGAACATACGGAGGAAGGGTCGGGTCATTATCGTCATTATCATCATCTTCTACAGCTGTTTCAATTTCGATACTAAAAATACTGCGTGTTTCCGATTCAAAACTTTCAAGACCCGGAACCGATGTAATAAGTGCAACATAAGCACGGTTAACAATTATAGCCTGGACCTCACTGTTTTTTAATCCAAGTGCAAGATCCGAAACAGTAATATATTCTTTTTTTGTGTAATTTATATCACTTAAGCCTTTAACAACCTTTTCAGATTTTTCTTCACTCATTCCGGTAAGCATTCCGAAAATGTAGCCGTCGGTCTGCTTTAAGTTTTGGGCTGAATTATCTTTGAGAACATATACATCGTAATATTCAATCTGTTTGCTGGCACCGGCAACAATATCAATAGTTTTAATTGTCTTATTAATATATCCGCAGCCTATAATCATTCCGATACACAAAAGAAGTGAAACTGCTTTTGCAATAATACCGGGGACAAACCATTCCTGGAGAGTTGCAATAAACATTGAAGAAACAACCAGAGATATAAAAACAAGCGACACATAAATCCCCGGAATAAAATTCAGTTTAATTACAAGTCCAAGAAGAACAACTGAAATAATCAGCTGGACAATAGCAAGACCAAAGCCGACATATTTCAATAATGTCTTGGTACCGGCTTTTTTTATTTTCTTAAATAAGTCTAAGAACCATTCTTTAATTATTGTCCATAAAGCTTTAATTTTCATAAAGTTCATTTACTCTCATTCTTACCTGTATTCAGGTGATAGGTCGGAACCATTTCCGCAACACGTTCACGGATATCTTCTGCATCTTCAAGACATGCATCATACAATTTATCAAGCTGACGCCTGAAAACATCATAATCCATCTCAATAGGTTTTCCGATATGAATCAGACCGTTATCTGTTTCCTTAAGACCTTCTTCGCCCATAAGCATTTCTTCATAAAGTTTTTCACCGGGGCGAAGCCCTGTATATTTAATTTCAATATCCACATCAGGAACAAGTCCGGAAAGACGAATAAGGTTACGGGCCAGATTATCTATTTTAACAGGCTCACCCATATCAAGCACAAAGATTTCTCCGCCTTCGGCATAAGCTCCAGCCTGAAGAATCAGTGAAACTGCTTCGGGAATTGTCATAAAGTAACGGATAATATCTTTATGGGTAACAGTAACCGGTCCACCGGCCTCAATCTGCTTGTTAAACAGCGGGATAACCGAGCCGTTGCTGCCAAGTACATTTCCAAAACGTACAGCAGCAAATTTCGTCTTTTTTGACTCATTCGCAAGCATCTGGATAATCATTTCACAAAGACGCTTGCTTGCGCCCATAATATTTGTAGGATTTACAGCCTTATCGGTCGAAATCAGTACAAACTTCGAGCAGTCATTGTCAATTGCGGCACGTGCAGTTTTATATGTACCGAAAACGTTGTTCTTAATTGCCTCATTCGGACTGTCTTCCATAAGCGGAACATGTTTATGCGCTGCAGCATGGAAAACAATATCGGGCTTATATTTTTCAAATACCTCATTAATTCTGTGCGTATTGCGAACAGATCCAATTAAAACTTCAAGATTCAGTGCGGGATATTTTCTACGGAGCTCCTGCTGGATATCGTAAGCATTATTCTCATAAATATCAAAAATGATGAGAAGCCCCGGAGCATGGGATGCAATCTGCCGGCAAAGCTCCGAACCGATTGATCCGCCACCACCGGTAACAAGTATTTTCTTACCTTTAATCGAATCAAATACCTGATCATCGTTAATAACAACCTGGTCACGTCCCAGAAGGTCGGTAATATTTACTTTACGAAGTTTATTAACTGATACCGTTCCGTTTACCAGCTGAAACATGCCGGGAAGAATACGTACCTCGCAACCGGTCTTCTGGCAAATATCAATTAAAACTCTTCTCTCTGAAGGTTTAAGTGACGGAATTGCAATGAAAATAAGGTCAATCTGATACTTTATTACGTTACTTTCAATTGTATTTCTGTTACCTGCAATCGGAACACCGCAGACACTGCGTCCCTGGATGCTTTCACGGTCATCGATAAAACAGGCAACATAATAATCAACATATTTGCTCTTATGAATTTCGTCAACAATCATCTTTCCGGCTTCACCGGCGCCTACAACCATAACAGCTTTCTGACCGGTGTGTCTTCTGCTTAAGAATTCCTCCCTGAACATTCTTATAAGTCGATAAGAAAAGCGGGCAAGTGTTGCAAAAAACATACGGAAAATATAAGTCATAATATAATAACTTACAGGCATTCTGCACTTAAAAAGTACAGTTCCAACAACTTCAAGCATTTCAGCGATTGTACAGCAGATTACAATATTAAATAATTCATTGAAGCTTGCAAGACGCCATACACTGCCATAAAGGCGGCCAAAAAGATATACAACAATAACCAAGGCTGTTACAAACGGCGCACATTTCAGGTAATATTTCAAAAATCTCTCAGGTATAGATGAATATTTGAAATCAAATCTTATCAATAAAGCCAGGAATCCGGAAAGATTAATGCAGAAAATATCATATAACATTAATAAAAACGCTCTGAATCCCCATTTGCTATCTATACGTTTCACAATATTTCTCCTAAAAATAATATCAACATTGTTTTGTATGCATACTTACTCAAAATAACACAGTATATTATAATAACATTATTAGTCAGAATATACAATACTTTTTTGTTATATCAGAATCAGGTATCAAATCAACTCCCAAAAACTTTTTCCAAAAACCACTTGCCCAAAATAACTTTTTATGGTACATTGGTAACGTTACCAATACAACTATTTTCTATTTTTCGGGGTTTTTTTATGTACGGTCCGGACGAAATTACAATCAAAGATGTTGCCAAGGCTTGTGGTGTCGGTGTTAGTACCGTTTCCAGAGCAATCAATAATCATCCTGACATAAACGAAGAAACAAAAAATCTTGTCATGGATAAAATCAAAGAAATCGGTTACATTCCCAACAACAGCGCCAGAAATCTCAAAAGAACAGACGCAAAATCCATCGCAGTGCTTGTCAAAGGTATGAATAACCCTTTCTTTACCGATATGATAAAGATTATGGAAGCTGCTATCGTTGACAGACACTATTCACTTGTTCTCCAGCATGTCGATCCTAATGAAGATGAAGTCGATGCTGCTCTGGAACTCACAAAAGAAAAACGTCTTTGCGGTTTGATTTTCCTTGGCGGTATTTTTTCAAGAAACGAAGAAAAAATACACAAGCTTCAGGTGCCTTACGTTCTCAGTACCGTAGGTTGTCCGCTTGAGAACATCGGTCGTTATGATTATTCAAGCGTTGCGGTTGATGACGAAAAAGAAGCATATAAAGTAACAAAATATCTCATCGGAAAAGGTCATAAACGCATTGCCCTTCTTGCCGCCGCACGCGGAGACACATCAATCGGTATGCTCCGTCTTAACGGTTATAAAAGAGCTCTTGAAGAAGCAAACATTCCTTTTGATAAAAACCTTGTCCGTTTTCTTCCCGCAGGTTTTGAGGAATATTCAATGGAAAACGGCAGATTAATGACAGAAGAAATGATGCGTGAAGGAATAGATTTTTCTGCTATTTTTGCCATTGCGGATGTTATGGCAGTCGGTGCTTGTAAGGCCCTTCTTACTGTCGGAAAACGTATTCCGGAAGATGTTGCCGTAATCGGATTCGATGGCATTCCGCTTACAGAATTCTATACTCCCGGAATTTCAACCCTTGCTCAGCCAACAGAAGAAATTGCCGAAGAAACCGTTCGTCTTCTATTCAAAATACTCGACGGGAAAACCATTCATCAGCATGTCGTATTTGAAGGACGTCTTCTCGAACGCGAATCTACAAAATAATAGCTGTTTTCTTTATTGAAAAAAATCTCAGGAATAAATATTCTATTAACCAAAACGCCATATATGTTATCCCACTGAAATATCAGAAAATAACATATATGGCGTATTTTAATCTACTGAATTATATTTTCGAACAGATTTTTATTGCTCCGATGTTTCCCCGGAGGATTCTTTTTTTCTTCCTCTGAGCTTTTCAAAGCATGAATCTTCTTTAATGCTACAAAGAACAAAAGACTTGTTACACCTGCTCCTACAGCAGCTTCTGTAATCGCAAGGTCCGGTGATTCAAGAATCATCCAGATAACAGACATTATAAGACTGTAAGCCATAAAAATAATAATCGCAGTCAGGGAGTTTTTGGTGAAAGCAACAACTGCCGCACATACAATCAATAAAATCAAAAGAATAATTTCAAAGGCCTGCATCTTCAACACCCTCTCCCACTTCAAAATGTACAGGCTTGTTCCCGTTTTCGGAAGCCTCATGTTTTTCAATAATAACCTGCATTTTCGTAAGCAAATGACCGGAAACAGGGCTGGCAAACCAGAAAAAGACCACAATAAGCAGCATCTTAAGCATTGCAAGATTTAAGCCGCTCGAAACCATAAGACCTGTAAGCACAAGCAAAATACCAAGTGTATCATTCATGGCTGCGGCATGCATTCTGTTCATACAAAAATCAAATCTGTAAAGACCAACAACCGCAACAATTGACATAAGCAGTCCTGCAACAATCAAAACGGACGAAATACCGAAAATAATCCATTCAGTCATGGCGCACCTCCGATTCGGCAAATTTCAAATTATCAGCTTCTTTATTTTCAGTAATCGCATCATTGCTGACACCGTTTTGTTCCGAAACTGCCGGTTTTTCTTTTTTCTTTGCATCTTCAATCCGATTCAGATAAACGCCACTGTAAATCTTGGTAAGTACAACCACCGCAAGGAAACTGATCAAAGCATAAAGAACAGCTACGTCAAGAAGATAATCTTCTTTCAGATAACGTGATAAAATACAGATAATCATAATAACAAGTGTTCCGACAGAGTTAATGCCGATGATTCGGTCAGCCATCAGCGGACCTTTAATAACACGGATAAACACCGCAAAAACAAGCAGTGCCAGAACAATAAGAACAGCAATATAAAAATAAGTATATGCAAGTTCGACAGTCATATTATGCCTTCTTTTTTAATCCTTAAAAACGAATAAATCTTATCACAATAGCCAAATACATAAAAAATCATTTAAGCTTTTCTTTTTTGGCTTCAATCTTCATAAGATATTTTACAAAGCAGGAATCATCAAGCCCTTCAGCAAATGATTTGTCAAGACAGTGGACAATATATTTGTTATCCTCAAGGGAAACAGATATTGTACCGGGCGTAAGCGTAATTGAATTGGCAAGAGCCACCCTGAGACCTTCGCTTTTCAGTTCCGTTGAAAAAGTAACAAGCTGAGGCTCCGGCTTGTATTTTCTTTTCAGGACAATTTTCATAACATCAAAATTAGCCTTGAAAATCTCCCTTATAACAATACCGGCATACACAAGATACATACCGATAAATCTGTACCCTTTAATTTCTTTCTTTAAGCTGTAGCCTAAGAATTTCCACGCAAAAAGGAAAACAAGAGCAGAAATAACCACTCCGAATATACATATTTCAAGAGTAATTTTCCCATTCAAAATAATCCAAAATACAAAAAACAATACCGGCATAGCCTGCACTCCTGACATTGTAATGTTAAATCAGCGGTCCCACTTATCGCAAAGGGAATTAATCTGATCCGCAAATTTTCCAAGATCCTTATTTGCACCGCCCTCATTATGCTGAATAACAGCCATAAGTCTCTGACCGGCAGCAATAAGTCTTGCGAATACGGCAGAAACCTTGCGTTTTGTTTCGCCCTTCTTCTCGGTAAGAGCAACACCTGCAGTTTCTCTAATAATTTTTCCTGTTGCAAGGTCAAAGGATGTACCGGAGAAAGGAGCAAAAGTGTCGTACCCAAAGTTTTCCTGAAGCATATTGGCAAAAGCATCGCAAACAGAATCTTCACCATGAACAATAAAAACTTTCTCAGGTTTTTCCTTAAATTCATTAATCCATTTGATCAGTCCGGTCTGGTCAGCATGGCCGCTAAAGCCCTCAAGACGCTCTATATGGGCATTGACTTCAACTTCTTCACCAAACAGCTTGACAACGTCACCGCCGTCAATAATTGTTCTTCCCAAGGTGCCGATTGCCTGATATCCAACAAACAGGATTGTGCTGTCTTCACGCCACAGATTATGTTTAAGATGATGTCTTATACGGCCCGCTTCACACATACCGGATGCAGAAATAATAACCTTCGGTGAATCATCAAAATTGATAAGTTTTGATTCATCCGATGTGATAGCATAACGGAGTCCGGGGAAAGTCAGCGGGTTAACACCACGTTTAACAAGTTCAAGGGCCTCGTCTGAGAAACATGCATCCATATTTCTGTTGAAAATGGTTGTAGCTTCAATTGCAAGAGGGCTGTCCATATAAACCTTGAAACCATCATGTCCCTTAACAAGACCAAGTTCCTTAATCTTTCTGAAATAGAAAAGCATCTCCTGCGTACGTCCGACAGCAAATGCAGGAATAACAAGGTTTCCACCGCGGTCAAAAGCTTCCTGCGTGTACCTTGCAAGTTCCATAACATAATCAGGATGTTCCTTTGTATGAAGTCGGTCGCCGTAAGTTGATTCCATAACAACATAATCAGCATGCTCAACATAAGAAGGATCCTTGATAAGCGGAAGATCCGAATTTCCTATATCACCCGAAAATACAATTTCCTTTGTAACTCCATCCTCGGTAATTTTAATTGCAATGCTGGCGGAGCCAAGAAGATGTCCTACATCAATGAATCTGATTGTAATTCCTTCATCAATATCAATATCCGTATCATAAGGATAGCCTCTGAAATGCTTTATTACACCCAGGGCATCTTTCATCTCATATAAAGGCTCAACATTTTTCTTTCCGGAACGTTTTCCTTTTCTGTTTTTGTATTCTGCTTCCGATGTCTGAATATGAGCGGAATCACGAAGCATAATATCACAAAGTTCGCAGGTTGCCTGAGTTGCATAAATGGTTCCGCGGAAACCGCGTGCATACATTAAAGGCAGTAAACCGGTGTGATCGATATGCGCATGAGTAATAAGAATAAAATCAATATCAGCAGGATTAAAAGGGATGTCCTGATTTTCATAAATATCTTCACCCTGTTCCATACCACAGTCAATGAGAAAATTCTTTCCGCATGCTTCAATACAATGGCAACTTCCTGTAACTTCATGGTCAGCACCGACAAAAGTTAATTTCATAAATAAATCCTCCCATAAAAATTATGCAAAATACCGGAACATAAAATAAAACAAAAATACCGGGACATAAATAAAACCAAAATATAAAACAGACTCCAAGTATTAACCCGGAGTCTGCAGAAATATCATTTTTTATTTGCGGTTTTTAGACAAGAACTCGGGAATTCTGATTTCGCGTTCATTTCCACTTGATGTAGCAGGCTGAACCGGAGTCTGTGAAATAACAGGCGCAGGTGCAGGCGTTGAAGGAGTTGAAGGGCTTGGAACCGGATTTCCGGTAGTCATGGGCTTGTAACCAAAACCGGTAACAGTACCTGTTCCGGTAGTTTTGGGAGTATTACTGGTAATCTGCTTTCCGGTAAGGAATGAAGGAGTGTTAATGGTAAATGAATTCTTTTCAAGACCAGTTGCAATAACAGTAATTGAACAGTAATCCGGAACTGAATCATCATAAACAGCACCGATAATGATATTAGCCGATTCACCGGCAAGCTCCTGAACATAAGTAGCAGCATCATTAACTTCAATCATGGAAACATCACCGGAAATATTGAAGATAACGTTTGTTGCGCCTTCAATTGTTGTTTCAATAAGAGGACTGGAAATAGCTTTCTGAACAGCCTGTGTACATTTGTCCTCACCTGTTGCCGTACCGATACCGATATGAGCAACACCCTTGTCCTTCATAACAGTCTGAACATCAGCAAAGTCAAGGTTAATCAGACCGGGAACATTAATAAGGTCCGTGATACCCTGAACACCCTGCTGAAGAACTTCATCAGCCTTCTTAAGAGCATCAGGCATTGATGTGCGACGGTCAACAAGCTGAATAAGCTTATCATTGGGAATGACAATAAGCGTATCAACAACATCTTTAAGTTTTTCAATGCCGGCAATGGCATTATTCATACGCTGTTTTGCTTCAAAACGGAAAGGCTTTGTTACAATACCTACGGTAAGGATGCCCATTCCCTTTGAAATACCTGCAATAACAGGAGCAGCACCTGTACCGGTACCACCGCCCATACCACAAGTAACAAAAAGCATATCTACACCTTTAATAAGTTCGGTAAGTTCTTCCTTACTTTCCTCAGCAGCCTTTTCTCCGATTTCAGGCTGTGCACCTGCTCCAAGACCCTTAGTCAGCTTTTCACCGATCTGAAGGCATGTAGGAGCTTTACAATTCATAAGATGCTGTTTATCAGTATTAACACAGACAAACTCAACACCTTTAATATTCTCTTCTATCATGCGGTTTACCGCATTATTTCCGGCACCGCCGACGCCGATAACCATTATCCTTGCTGCGGACTCGGCCTCATTCATTCTAATTTCAAGCACTGTTGAACCCTCCTTAAAACAAGATAACAATATCTTGTGCCCAATCATTACCCCTTACACAATATGATAAAGAATTACGGTAAAATAATCAACCCTTTTTTTTAATATTTTTTATTTTTTTTATTTAAAAATATATCCGGAAAAAAGGATTCGATACAAAAATCAAACCACATTATTTCTTGGGTTTCCCAATGACTTTTGTGTTTGTTTCGCTGTAATTTTCCATATCAAGTGTAACGTTTTTATCATCAAGCACTCCGATAATATTCGGAAGAGCATTGATTACAATATCATAAGATGTTCTTTCTCCGGCAAGGACAGTTGTCTGCCCAATATCAAGCACAACCGACCCGCTCCTCTGAAAAGTAATTTTGTCTATGTTCATTTCCTGACTTTCAATAAGCAGGACAAGATTCAGGATAGTATCAAAAACTTTCTCTTTTTGCACAGAAAGCTTCTTACCTACAACAATATTATCAAAATCGATTCCCTCTACAAGCGGTATCCCTTCAATCATACGGTCGCTGCATTCAACAACAAGTCCGTCACGGTCAAAATAGAATAATCCGCCCATTGCCTCAATACAGCCGGTAATCTTCTTGTTATAGACCGTAAGTTCAACTTCCGAAAGAGAAACCATTCTGGCGTCAATTTTTTCAATAAACGGAATTCCGTAACCCTTGTTTTTCTTTATATTCAGGCAGTAAAAAGGTGCGTAATAATCAAGCGGGCTGTTTGTTGTAAGCTTATAAAGTTCTGTTTCATCATAATATGTCGTTCCGGTAACATAAACCTTTTCAAGTGTGCATTTGGCGCGGAAAACAGCCAGAACAACCAGAATTATAATAAGGATAATTGCCAGTTTCAGAAGAAAACTGTTTATTCTGCTTTTCTTATCCACATTTACTCTCCTTTGTTCTTCTATTTTCCGAAATCGGATAAATCAACTTATCATGCTTCAACTCTTTCTCTTTCAATACGCGCCGACACACTTAAAACCATGCCTATTTCAACGCAGAAAATCAGCATCGATGTTCCGCCGTAGCTAATAAACGGAAGTGCAATACCTGTTGAAGGCATGGTATTTGTAACAACCGCAACATTCATAATAACCTGAACGGAGAAATTGGTCATAACACCTACGCAAAGCATACTACCGAACAGATCTTTCGCATTAACGGCAACAACATAGATTCTCCAGATAACAAGGACATAAAGCAGAAGAACCGCAACTGCTCCGAAAATTCCAAGTTCCTCACATATAATCGAAAAAATCATATCATTGTGAGCTTCCGGAATAAAACCCAGCTTCTGCATACTGTTTCCAAGGCCTGCACCAAAAAGGCCTGCCGAAGCAATAGCATAAAGTCCCTGAAGAATCTGGCCTCCCTTTTCATGTGTTTCGACATTAAGCCAGATATCAATTCTCTCGGTTCTGTAGCCAACCGCAAAAATGAAAATAGCGCCTGCAGCAATCGCAATCAAAAGAAAGATTAAATAATAAAATTTCTTCTCACTTGCCACAAAACATGTTACAAAAATAATAGCTGCAAGAACAATCGCAGTACTAAGGTTTTCAAGAGCAACAAAAAAAAGAAGCGGACTGCAGTAAATAAGGATTTTGAGAAATCCCTTCCAGTTGGACAGTTTCTTCGGCGCAGCACTCACTGCATACGAAACAAAAACAATCAATCCGACTTTTGCCAACTCGGAAGGCTGAAAAGACTGTCCCAGGAAAGTAATCCAACGCTGTGAGCCACCATGCTCATCGCCGCGAAAATAAACAAAAGCCATTAAGCCGATGCATACGACAAGTGCAATAAACGGAAGTCCGAAAGGACCTTTTCCGTAAATCGAATAATTTATTACAGTAACAACCACAATCGCAACAAGCCCGATCAAAGCATTTTTTATCTGACTTCTGGTAAAAAACATAGGGTCATTGTAATATTTTGTGGCATTGTATGAGCTTGCACTGTACAGCATGATAATACCAAAACCAATAAGAAAAATGGTCAGAAATAAGAGGCTGAAATCAAAATAGCCTCTCTTCATTTTCTGTTTTCCATTTATTACGGTAATGTTATTATCCATATTCAATCAATTCTCCGGAACTTCGGATACGGACAAGCCGTTTTCTTCATCGGATGTATCATCATATTCCTCAGGATAATGAATATGATAATCAATTTCTCCTTCAGGGTAAATACCGATCATAGGTAAAACTTCATTCAGAATCCTTGAAGACAGTGTTGTTGCATAATGGCTGCTTGCCGAATATTCTTCATCCTGGTTATCGTCAATAACAAGGTACATAAGGAATTGCGGGTTATCAACGGGAACAACAGACATAAAAGAAACAACATATCTTTTTTCAGAGCGCGGAAGTTTCTGGGCAGTACCTGTTTTACCACCGATAAGATATCCTTCCACAGCTGCTTTTTTACCTGTTCCGCCTTCAACAGTCTGAAGCATTGCTTCTCTTAAGAATGCCGATGTTTCCTCAGATATTGTCTCCTGCACTACCTCAGGCTCAATTTTCTGAACCGTAAGCCCGTTTGAATCCTGAATTTCGGAAACGATATGCGGCTTATAATATGAGCCCCCGTTTACAAGCGATGCAAAAGCACTGATCATCTGAATCATGGAAACATTGAAGGACTGACCGAAGCTGCTTGTTGCAAGTTCACTTGCCTTCAGCTGGTTCTCATTCATAATAATACCGGTTGTTTCACCCGGAAGGTCAACATTTGTTTTGGAGCCGAATCCAAAACGGAGCTGATACTTATGGAATGCAGTATTTCCAAGCTCAGCTACAATGTCCATAAGCGTACAGTTACAGGAACGCATTAATGCCTTGGTAAGGCTGACCTTTCCATGACCGCCTGAAGTTGCGCAGTAAATATTCCATCCGCCAACCGTTCTTACACCGTTACATTCAAATTCGTCCGTTGGTTCAACAGTATCTTCCTCAAGCGCTGCGGCAACAGTAAAAGGCTTGAAAACCGAACCGGGTTCATATGTATCGCTCACACAGAAATTACGCCAAATTCTGTTGAGGGCATCAACCTTTTCGGTATCCGACATTGAAGCAAGCGTTTCCTCATCATAAAAAGCAGTAAGGTCACGCGGATTATTTAAATTATATTCATCCTTTGATGCCATTGCAAGTATTTCGCCATTATTGGGATTCAACATAACAATGCCCATATTCTTGCAACCGACTTCATTAACGAAATCATTAATATAACGCTCTGCAACGGCCTGAAGCTTTGTATCAAGAGTAAGAACCAGGGTGTTGCCGTCAACAGCTTCATGGACCGTCTTCTGAAGATTCAGCTCAGAATCAAAATATCCGTAAGTTCTGCCGTTTGTACCGGTAAGTGTCGAATTATAATATTTTTCAAGACCCCAGAGGCCTTCATCGGAGCCTGACAGAAATCCGACAACATGCGAAGCAAGCGAATCATAAGGATAAACCCTGATAAAATCATCCTCAAACCATACGCCCTTTATACTCTTGTTGTCTTTGGCCATCTGTTCAAACTTTTCAACCCGGGACAGCTCAACCTGTTTCTGAAGAACATAGTATTTACTTGAAGAATGCTCACTAATGATTTTTCTGGTGGTTTCTTCCTCAATTCCGAAAACTTCATAAATAGCTTTCACGGTAGGGTCAAGATATGGTGTTTTACTGTTTCGCTTTGTAAGAACAACATCCGGATCAAGAATAACGTTATAAACGCGCTTGCTTTTTGCAAGAATAAGCCCGTTTCTGTCCACTATCGAGCCGCGTTCGCTGACAATTTCGGAAGAAACAAAGGACTGCTGTTCCAAAACACGTTTCTTGTACCGGTCACCGTTTTTGAAACCGATATAAGCAATTCTGAAGCACAGAAAAACAACACATGCCAGAATAACACAAAATACAAGCATTAAAGATGCTTGCATTTTGGGATTGAATATATGTTTTTTCTTTTCTTTCTTACTCTTTTTCACCTTTTCACCTTTTTACGGTAACAGTTCCTTAAGCGCAACAAGTTTCTCAGCTTCGGGGATATCGGCATATTGTCTTACATAGCCCGAATTATTTGTACTGTACCTGTAAGTAACGTTGTTGTTCGGGTAAACCATACCAAGATCCCTTACTGCAATCTGGTATACTTCTTCAAAATCTACCGATTCAATGACATCATTATATGCAACATCATTTCTTGCCTGAAGTGACTCAAGTTCACTCTGAAGCGACTTAATCTGCTTGTTCACAAGGACTGTGTCCGCCTGAACCTTTAAGTAACTGTAACAAGTATACAACGTTACAGCCATTGCTGCAATAAGAACTATAAGTGAGCCGAAGCTTAAGTTCTGTTCTGCCTTTGGCTTATAATTTCTGCGGGTTCTTGTTTCAGGCTGTCTTTCAGGTTTTCTGTCTTCTCTTCTTTCAGGTGCAACAACTGCGGGAAGCGGTTCATATGCCGGTGCAGTGTTTCCATCATAACGGTAATCCTTTACCTTATAGGCAACATTACCTTCGGACAGATATTCATTATTCAGTTGTCCGTAATATTGCTTCTTATCAGCTTCCATGCCGATTCTCCTTTTAGTTACTTTTATTTATCCGCAAGGGATTGTTTCTTAATCAAAATTGCGTCACATCAGAGTTTTTCAAAGACTCTCAGCTTTGCGCTTCTGGACCTTGAATTGTTCTCCTGCTCTTCCTCGGAAGGAATAACAGGTTTTCTTGTAACAACACGTCCTGTAGGCTTTCTTCCGCATACGCAAACCGGAAATTCCGGAGGACATATGCACGGGTTTTCTTCAGTTTTGAAAACAGTTTTAACTATTCTGTCCTCAAGTGAGTGGAAAGTAATAATGCAAAATCTTCCGCCCGGATTAAGTTTTCCTATCATGCTTGAAAGACAAAGCCTTAATTCTTCAAGTTCATGATTCAGTTCAATTCTGATTGCCTGGAAGGTTTTCTTTGCGGGATGTCCGAGCGTTTTCTGGACCTTCATCGGAATTGAAGCTTTTATTACTTCATTCAGTTCAAAAGTGGTTTCAATCGGTTTGATTTCTCTTGCAGCAACAATGTGTTTTGCGATGTTCTGTGCAAAACTGTCTTCACCGTATTCACGGATTATTCTTGCAAGCTCTGCTTCCGAATAATTATTAACAATGTCTTTTGCTGTTCTTGTCTGGCGGTTGTCCATTCTCATATCAAGTGGTGCATCTGCCATATAAGAGAAGCCTCTTTCGGCCACATCCAGCTGATGTGAAGAAACTCCAAGATCAAGAAGAATTCCGTCAACCTTTTCAATCTTAAGGGCTCTTAATACGCTTCCCATTTCGGAATAATTGCTTCGGACAATCGTTACAATGTCACCAAACTCAGCAAGTCTTTTTTTGCCCGCCTCAATTGCATCTTCATCTCTGTCAATGCCGATGTACTTTCCGTTTGGCGAAAGCTTTTTGCAAATCAGATAACCGTGACCCGCACCGCCCATTGTGCCGTCAACATATATTCCGCCAGGCTTGATATCCAGATTTTCAATTGTCTCTTCCGGAAGGACCGAAATATGTCTGAACTCCGAATCTGCCATTAGTTCTCCTTCACTCTGACTGCGTTTCCCGCATTTGGCTGTAAAGCTTAAAGGGTGATGCCATATTCTGCAATCTTATTAATAACCTCATCCATGTTATTAAACGGTGCCATTGTTTCTTCAAACCGTTCTTTGTCCCAAAGTTCGATTTTATTGATATTACCGGAGAAAATAACATCCTTTTTCAGATGTGCCTGTTCGCTCAGTTCCGTAGGAATCAGGAATCGTCCCTGTGAATCCGTTTCACAGTCATTTGCATTTGACATGAAATTACGTCTGAACCTGCTTGCTTCAGGTGTAAGCGGAAGTTTTAAGAGACCTTCTGCTATTTTGTCCCATTCCTGATTCGAATAGATGTAAAGGCATCCTTCAGGGCCGATGGTGATAACAAAGCTGCCACCCAGTTCATCACGAAGCTTGGCCGGAATAATTGTTCTGTTTTTAGCATCAAGCGTGTAATTGAATTTGCCCTTAAACATCGCCGGCCTCCTTCCTGATTTTCACCCTTTTAAGGGAATCTCCACCACAATTCACCCTTTCTAGGTACATAATACCTCAAAAACGCAAAAAAAGCAAGTAAAAAGTTATATTTTTACTCGCTTTTTTACTAAAATATATTTTTTGTATAAAAAAACCACCACATCTACAAGATGTAGTGGTTTACGATATTTTAACGATTATTTTTCAATTTCTGCCTTGCTGCTCTGAGCCTTTTCGGAAGTAACCTTATTTACCGGCTTTGCACCTGTTTTTCTTGCATTCATATGTCTGAAGAAAATAAAAGCAAGGCCTGCAACAGCCATTGCGGCACCAACAACCATGGATACCGGGATATCTGTCTTCCATAAGAAAAGCTGGTCTGTACGGAGACTTTCAATCCAGAAACGGCCGATTCCGTAAAGAACTGAGTACCAGCAAAGAAGCTCGCCGTCAAATTTCTTTTTACGGGCATAAATCAAAACAAATACAAGAACTCCAAGATTCCAGAGCGATTCATAAAGGAATGTCGGATGAGCCTGGACATATGTTGCACCGTCAACGGTAACAAGATTATGAATCTGCTCGCTGATTTTTGCATATGCACCAGGCTTATCTGCAAACAGAACCTTCAGTGACGCGTCAGAAAGCTTATATTCATAACTTACTGCCTTTAAATCCACACGCATTGCAAAGATATTATCGGTATATTTACCAAATGCTTCTCTGTTAAAGAAGTTTGCCCAACGGCCTATAGTCTGACCCAAAAGAAGTCCGGGCACACAAACATCGGCAAATGCACCAAAGTTAATCTTCTTAACCTTTGTAAAGATTACGGCAGTTATAATTGCTACAATTACAGCACCGTAAATTGCAAGTCCGCCTGTACGAAGGTTAAATACCGACCAGAAGTCGCCCTTGAAGGCATCCCAGTGGAAAATAACATAATATGCACGGGCACCGATAACCGATGCAATAATAACAACAATGGCGAAATCAAGAAGCAGGTCAACACTCTGACCGTATTTCTTGGCCTGTTTTTCTGCGATGAAATATCCCGCAAGCATTCCTATTGCAATTGTAATGCCGTAAAATGCAATCTGGAATCCAAAAACATCAATTCCCATAGGAAGGTTGTGAATTGTAATCCCCAAATTCGGAAATGAAATATCAGATAAATTATAAAATGACATATCTTACCCCCAAAAAATCATACATTAAATCTGAAAAGAACAACATCGCCATCCTGGAAAACATATTCTTTTCCTTCGGAACGAATCAGGCCTTTTTCTTTAGCTGCATTAAAGCTTCCGCATGCAACCAGGTTCTCATAGCTGACAACCTCAGCACGGATAAAGCCTCTTTCAAAATCAGAATGGATTTTTCCCGCAGCCTGGGGAGCCTTTGTACCAACCTCAATTGTCCACGCACGGGTTTCGGTCGGACCCGAAGTCAGATAACTGATAAGACCGAGAATCTTGTAACTTGCCTGAATCAGTTTCTCAAGACCGGACTTTTCAATTCCGAGTTCTTCAAGAAATTCTTTCTTTTCATCATCATCAAGTTCGGAAATTTCCTGTTCAATCTGAGCACAGATTACAAATACCTCTGCCCCGTTCTTTGAAGCATATTCCCTGACTGCTTTTACATAATCATTAGATTCACCGTCATCTGCAAGATCATCGTCCTTAACATTTGCGGCAAAAATAACAGGTTTACTTGTAAGGAGCTGGAGAGCATCAAGAATTGCCTGCTCATCTTCATCTTCTGCCTTAACATCGGATGCGGGACGTCCGCTTTCAAGAGCTGCCTTAATACGGTTAAGAAGGGCAATTTCTTTCTTTACGGCTTCATTCTGCATGCCCTTTGAGCCTTTGGCAATACGACGCTCAAGAACTTCAAGGTCAGCAAAAATCAATTCAAGATTAATGGTCTCAATATCTCTGACAGGATCAACACTGCCCTCAACATGGATAATGTTCGAATCGTCAAAACATCTGACAACATGAACAATGGCATCAACCTCACGGATATGTGAAAGGAACTGGTTTCCAAGTCCTTCACCCTTGGAAGCACCTTTAACAAGGCCTGCAATATCAACAAATTCAACAACAGCGGGAACAATCTTTGCCGATTTGTTCATGTCAGAAAGAACCTTCAGTCTTTCATCGGGAACGGGAACAACACCAACGTTCGGGTCAATTGTACAGAAAGGATAATTGGCCGATTCAGCGCCCGCCTTAGTAAGCGAGTTAAACAATGTACTCTTGCCTACGTTCGGCAAGCCTACGATTCCAAGTTTCATAATTCTCTCCAATTCTCTAAATATATTCTATGCGGCAGAACTGCCGTAATTTGCAAATCCCCAAATTATTTTCTCTTAATGATGTTATTGGCATTCTGAAGCTGAAGCCTCTGCTGCTCATACAGGTACTTTGTAAGATTTCTGCTGGTCTCAATGAATTTGCAGCCGTAATAATGCTTGAATGAACCATTTGTGTTATCCTTCATACGAATAACCATTGCCTTGCATTCAATAGGTCCGAAATCAGAATCAAGCGTAAAGGTGAATTCATCTTCGGGAAGAAATCGCTCATTTGTGAAAACACCAACGCCGGATTCACTGATATCGCGGAGAAATGCACGACAGTCAACAAGCCTGAAGCATTCCTCACGGATTCCGTCCGTGTTCTTGTCATAGTTATAAACACGCTGGCTGCTCAGAGCAGATTCAGTCTGCATATTTTTTAACTGAATGTCATCACGCACAAGATAATGAATATTGATTTCCTTGCCGTAATAAAGACGGAAAGCATTTCTGCGGTTATAATTCTGACCCTGGTCGGATGAGAAAAATCCGTGAAGTTTATCACCTTCAACGGTAACAACAGCGCCCTTGACATTTGACCATTTCCACATACGGTCCTGTTCCTGATATACAATATCCACGATATCGGTATCAAGGAACTGGAAAATACGCTTTCCGCTGGCAATAAGAGTTACACAGACGCAACCTTCTTCTGCATATTCAATTCGGCTTAAGATACGATAATGATATTCGTCTCTGGTAATATAAATTTCCAAAGGTCTACCGAGTCTGACTTCACTTAGTAGCATTAGCAAAAACCTCCTTGAAGGATTTTATATTTTTTGTGATATTTCCTCTGAAAACCGAGCTTCCCGATACAAGAACTTCTGCTCCGGCTTCAATAATTTCAGCTGCATTATCAAGTGTAACACCGCCGTCAACCTCAATCTCTGCCCCGAATCCGAATCTCTCTTTATATTTTTTAAGAGAATTAAGTTTACGCAGACTTTCCGGAATAAATTTCTGACCACCAAATCCGGGCTCAACAGACATAACAAGAATAAGTTCAACCCTGTCAGCGTAAGGCAGAACAGCCTCAACCGGCGTTCCGGGCTTAATCGAAATGCCTGCCTTTAAGCCCATCTCATGTATTTTATCTATTGTAGCATTTAAGTCCTTGCAGGCTTCAACGTGAACCGTAATAAGGTCCGCACCGCTATCCTTAAATTCTTTGATATAACGTATGGGCTCATTAATCATAAGATGAACATCAAAGAATATTTCGGTATTTTTTCTGATTGATGTAATTACAGGCATCCCAAACGAAATGCTTGGGACAAAAAAGCCATCCATAACATCTACATGGAGATATTCCG
Organism: Lachnospiraceae bacterium; assembly: GCA_045627185.1. Lineage (GTDB taxonomy): Bacteria > Bacillota > Clostridia > Lachnospirales > Lachnospiraceae > SZUA-448. The sequence goes on along the minus strand of JAZQNE010000114.1, from coordinate 42,467 downwards.
CTCCTGCGTAATAAACTTCTTCAATTTGTTCTCCGAGCTTGTTAAAATCAGCAGCAAGGATGGAGGGAGAAAGCTTTATCATAAATCAGTATTTCTTTTGCTCCTTAATTTCTTTATAAATCAATTTGTAATTTTCATAGCGTTCGTTAGGAATTCTTCCCTCTGAAACTGCTCTTCTTATGCCACAGTCAGCCTCATTCAGATGTACGCAGTCTCCAAAACGGCATTCCGGCTCAAAAGCGGTGAATTCCTTATAAAACTGCCTGAGGTCAACCGGCTCGATATCCGTCACATAAAGAGAGCTGAAACCGGGAGTATCCATAAGATATGTCCCGTTTTCAAGATAAAACAGCTCCGAATGTCTTGTTGTATGACGGCCGCGCTCAATCTTTTCACTGATAGTACCCGTTTCCATATCGGCATCGGGATTAAGCAGATTCATGAGAGTGGATTTTCCAACACCGGACGGACCTGCAAGAACTGTGGTTTTCCCGCGCAGCATATAGGATAATTCTTCTGTTCCTATCTGCTTTTTTGCACTGATGAAAATAACATCTGAACCGCAGTCACGATATGTATCATAAAGCATTGCCTTTTCAGCATCATTAATCAAGTCACATTTATTAAAGCAGATAATTGTTTCAAGCCCCTGCTGAGCCATATTGATCAGCAGACGGTCAAGAAGATTTAGGTTTGGCTCAGGCTTTGCAGCTGCAAAAACAACAAGTGCCTGATCAACGTTAGCAACAGCCGGCCTTATCAGTTCACTTTTTCGCGGAATCAGTCTGATAATATTTCCAAGGCGTTTTTCGGTATCAATAATACCGAATTCAACATTATCCCCGACCAGGGGCTTTTCGCCCCTGTTTCGGAGAATACCTTTTGCTTTACATTCAATTACCCCGGTTTCATCGGAATTAACATAAAAGAAACCGGCAATTCCTTTAATTATTTTTCCCGTCATTGAGTCTGAAGTACAATATATGTACCAATTGTAGCCATTGTTTCGCCATTAGCTCTTAAATCAACAGATGCGGCACCTTCCTTGAATTTTGACGCATAACCGGCAGGAATGTTGAAGTTTCTTCTCTTCGTAAGGAAATTGTTTACGAAGTTATCAACCTCTATTTCCGCATTATAAATCAAATAAGTTTCATCGCCCTGTTTCAGTTCAAGAGTAAGAACAAATGTTGATGTTGCATCATCAAACATTGTATCAAACGAATCAGGCATGGAAGCCGGGAATTCCACATCTACCGATCCCGTAACAATAGGAGTAGGTGTAGGTGTAGCCGGAATTTCGGGAGTAGGTGTTGCTTCAGGCTGTGTTGTAGGAGTAGGCGAAGGTGTTTCGGTAGGAATCGGAGTTGCAGTAGGATTCGGGTTAGGTCCCTTACTGATAAAGATTCCGATTGCACTGTTAATCTGTGCCTTTTCACCGGGCTCAACACTCTGAATGCAAATCTGTCCGTTAGGATAAATGTCACTGTATTCGTATTCGGTCACACCAAGCTTCAGCTGTGCAGCCTCAAGAATTGCAAGCGCTTCCGTAGCTGTCTTTCCAAGAACGCTGGGAACCTCAACCTTTTCGGTATTAACACCAAGGCTTACATAAAGCTTGACCTCGGTACCCGGATATGCAGGTGTATATGCATCAGGCTCTGTACGAATTACACGTCCCTCTTCAACTTCGTTATCGAAAACATTAATGATATCAACAACATATTTCTTATCCTGGAGAACGGTAACAGCCTGATTCTTTGTATAGTTTACAACGTCAGGAATCTGTCCGGATTTCTTACCGGTGCTTATGGTAAGAATTATTTCCTGGGTTTCTGTTATTTCGGCATCAGGCTGAGGATATTGCTCAATTACCTGTCCTTTATCATATTCCTCAGAATAATCCTCTTTAATCTTAATAGAAAACTTGGTTGATCTTTTTTCGAGTGAATCCTTTGCATTTTCTTCGGTAAGACCTATTACATTCGGCATAAATACAAGGTCTGACTGCGGAATAGGTGTAATGGTAGGTGTAGGCGAGTTTGTAGGAATTATTGGATCTGTAGGTTTTCCTATACCCGAAATTCCCTTGAAAATTCCCAAAGAATTGGTTACAAGATAAAGAACTGCAACACCAACCAGAATGGCAGCAAAAACGCTTGCCACAGTGAGAATTTTCTCAAGAACGGGATTCATGCTGTCAATATCATCACCGTCATCATCAAGTTCATCCTTAACAGCCTTTTTGCTCTTTTTCTGGGGCTGAACGCCGGTCTTTGTTCCGGTAGCGGCTTCAATTTCCTGAAGCTGCTTTTTGGTCATTTCAATTGTAGGGGAATCAATAGGTGTTGAATTGATAACAACAAAATCGCCCTTTGAATTGGTAATGGACATTTTAAGGTCCGCAATAAGCTCTGAAGCATTCTGATAGCGACGTTCCTGCTTCTTCTGCATACATTTTTCAACAATCTTTTCAAGGCTCTCGGGAACATCGGGATTCAGTTCGCGAACAGGCTCAGCCTCACCCTGAATATGGAGAAGTGCAACAGAAACGGTATTGTCTCCCGCGAAAGGAACCTTACCGGTAAGCATTTCATAAATTGTAATACCGAGTGAATAGATATCACTTCTTTCATCGCTGTAGCCGCCTCTTGCCTGCTCGGGAGAAAGATAATGAACCGAACCGATTGCATTCTGCGTTACAGTGTTGGAAGTAGCAGCCTTTGCAATACCAAAATCGGTAACTTTAACTTTTCCTTCACGGGAAATAATAATATTCTGAGGCTTGATGTCCCTGTGGATAATATGCTTTGCATGAGCAGCTTCCATACCAAGGGCAATCTGAATAGCAATTCCAACAGTTTCGCGCACCTCAAGATGGCCCTTACGCTCAATAAAACGCTTAAGGGTTATACCTTCAACCAGTTCCATAACGATGTAATAAAGACCGTTGTCTTCGCCTACGTCATACACATTAACAATATTCGGATGTGAAAGACCCGCTGCAGACTGTGCCTCACCACGGAACTTTGATACGAAATTCTTGTCGGTTGAATATTCCGGTTTAAGGACCTTTATTGCCACATAACGGTTCAGACGATGGTCCTTTGCCTTGTAAACATCGGCCATTCCGCCTGTACCGACCTTATCAATAATCTCGTATCGGTCGTTAATAAACATACCTACTTTAATCATAAATAACTCCTATTCTGTATTACTTAAGGCTTACAACGATAGCTGAAATGTTATCCTTGCCACCATTTTGATTGGCTGTTTCAATAAGTTCTTCACATGCTCCCTGCTCATCGGAAGGATGTTTCTTAATAATATCAAATATTTCTTTATTTTCAACCATCGAATAAAGACCGTCCGAGCAAAGCAGGAAAGAATCGTTATCTGAAACCGGAACCTCAAAATAATCCGGAACAACAACTCCGTTGGTGCTGATAGCCCTTGTGACAATGTTCTTATTCGGATGGAATCTTGCCATTTCCTCATTAATATCACCGTTTCTGACCATCTCGGCTACAAGAGAATGGTCCATGGTGATCTGCTCTATTTCTGAGCGCACTAAATACAGGCGGCTGTCCCCTATGTTCGCAACATGAAGAACCCCATCCTGTACAAAAGCCATAACAAAAGTTGTTCCCATACCGTCAAGTTCGCTTCTTTCCTTGGCCTGCTGAATCAGTTTCTCATTCATTTCGCGAAAAGCAGCATCAAGCGTACTGTAAACGGTTTTACCGTTTGATTCGCGAAGCAGCTGGGTAAATTCCTCAACGCAGAACCTGGAAGCAAAATCTCCGGCATTGTGACCGCCCATTCCGTCGGCAACAATAAACAGATTCGGCAGACAGCCAACAGGCTCCTCACTGCGGAAAACAAAATCTTCATTGTCTTCACGCTTCTTGCCGATATCCGTAAGTGCAAAAGACCTCACTGCACTACTCCTTCCCCTTCATGTGATTCGGCATGACTCTTGCGTAACTGACCGCAGGCAGCATTAATATCCGAACCCATTTCTCTTCTAATAGTAACATTTATATGATTTTTTTCAAGAAGATTTTTGAAATTAAGCACATCAGGATGTTCTGTTGCATGATATCCCCGCTCTTTTACCGGATTTACGGGGATAAGATTGACATGACAGTTTCTGCCCTTCAGAAGCCCCACAAGCTCAAGAGCCTGCTCTTTTCCGTCATTCACACCCTTAACAAGGCTGTATTCAAAAGTAATCCTGCGACCGGTCCTGCTAAAATAATAATCGGTCGCTTCAAGAACTTCCTTAATCGTAAACTTATTTGCAACCGGCATAAGTGTTTTTCTGAGTTCATCGTTCGGAGCATGAAGCGAAAGTGCAAGAGTCGCATCCGGATCGGAATCTGCAAAACGCTTTATTTCAGGAACAAGTCCGCAGCTTGAAACAGTAATGTTTCTCTTGCTGATGTTAATTCCCTTATCGCTCGAAACGAGTTCAAGAAAACGCAGGACATTGTCAAGGTTGTCCATGGGCTCACCGGTTCCCATGATTACAACGTTGCTTACACGTTCACCGATATCTTCTTCAATACGGTAAATCTGTTCAAGCATTTCGGAGGGTCTTAAGTTTCTTTCAAGTCCGCCTATTGTTGAAGCGCAGAACCTGCAGCCCATACGGCATCCGACCTGTGATGAAATACATACGGAATTGCCATGCTTGTATTTCATTAAGACGCTTTCGATAACATTGTTTTTAAGTTTAACTTCACCCTCCGGAATTCTGAAAAGATATTTTCTTGTCCCGTCAATTTTTGAGCAGAGACACTCAACCTTTTCAAGGAAGACAAACTCGCAATCATCCGATAATTTCTGTCTCAGGGCATTCGACAGATTTGTCATTTCCGAAAAGGAACTTACATGCTTTTTATGAAGCCATTCAAAAACCTGCCCCGCGCGGAAAGCCGGCTCGCCAAGCGATTTGAAGTATTCCGTAAGTTCAGCGATATTCATTGATTTAATATCTGTCTTTGCCATAAAACACCTTAATCTATAATAAAACTTTTATTCCCGGATAAAAAGGCTTATGAAAAAGCCATCACCCGAATGAACGCCGGGAATCATCCGGATTTCTGTTTTCTTCACAAGTCCGAGTTCCGAAAGCAGCTTCATGCCGGATTCATTTTCGGCACGATTCAGCGTACATGTCGAAAAAATCAGTTTTCCACCCTTTTTAACATATCTTGCTGCATTTTCAAGAATCGGAATCTGAAGCTCAATAAGTTCCTTCTGCGTTTCCTCATTCATATTAAGCTTAATATCAGGTTTTCTGCCCGTTACGCCTGTTCCCGAGCAAGGAACATCTGCAATAACAAGGTCATATTTATCTGTAAGCTTATCATCAAAAACAGTAGCATCCCCAACACTCAGATTAACATTTTCGAAGCTGCACCTGTTCAGATTTTCATTAATCAGGCTGATTTTCTTTGATGTAATATCCCTTGCGTCAATCGTCCCGCCTTTTCCGATGCAGTCCAGCATATCACGAAGCTGCATTGTCTTTCCGCCGGGTGCTGCACAAAGGTCAAGGATACGCTCTCCGCCCCTGACATCAGCTGTATATCCGACAAGCATCGAGCTGACATCCTGGACAACAAACCAGCCTTTTCTGAAAGCTTCAACATTTTCAAAGCCTTCACAGCTCAGCGCACGAAGTACGGGAAGTTCTGCATTTTCAAAAGGTCCCGGAAGCGAAAGAACAGGTTTTTCACAGATGATACCATCCTTTTCAAGAGCATCCTTACATTCGTCAACAGTACATTTGCTGAGGTTCACCCTGAAATACAAGGGGCTTGCATCGCACTGTGCCATAGCTATTTTTTCAAGGGTTTCGGCACCGTAGTCGCGCTGCCACTGACGTAAAAGCCATTCGGGAACCGAATATTTAACGGATTTTCCTTTAAGTCCTTTTAATTCACAACCCTTTTCAAAACAGGTTTTTCCGTCTGTACTGATTTTTCTCAGAACACCGTTTACAAAACCGCTAAGTCCGGTCAGACCATGCTTTTTTACAATTTTTACACTCTCATTACATGCAGCGCTTGCCGGAATACCGTCCATAAACAACAGCTGATAGGCTCCTGTCCGCATAACGGCCCGGATAAGCGGTTTCATCTTCTCAACGGGTGTTTTTGAAAAACTGTTAATAACGTAATCGATGCTTATCAGACGTTCTGCCGTACCCTCGGTCAGGCGCTTGCAAAGTGCCCTTTCGCGGGCATCGCCGCCCATAAGGTCAAGAGTTTCCCTTACAACCCTGTGGGATGCCTGTTTTTTATCGGTAATATTCTGAATTGCCACTACAGCTGCTTCGCGTGCTGTCATGCTTTCCTTCCCTTCATGCCGTTCAGATAATCCGCGGCACGCATAGATTTCTTGCCCTCAGGCTGAAGTTCCGTAACAGCAAGAACACCGTCTCCCGTAAGGAAATTCAGGCTCTTTCCGTCATTTTTAACAAGGCTGCCGTAAATGGGATTTCCGTCAAGGAAATTTTCTTCGGTAAGCAGCTCCTTAGCTTCATCTGCCGGAATAACATAAGCTTTCCAGAGTTTAAGAAGTTTTCCGTTAATAAACGTAAATGCGCTCGGCCAGGGATTAAGACCCCTGATATAGCATTCAAGTTCAGCCGCAGGCCTTGAAAAATCAAGATTCCCAAGTGACTTGTCAATAAGTCCGAAATACCTCATTTTGCTGTGGTCCTGAGGTGTTCTTACGGCCGTACCGTCAATTACGGAAGGAAGAGTTTCAACCAAAAGTTCAGCTCCAAGAACGGCCAGCTTATCATGAAGGCTTCCGCCGGTTTCATCGGGGGCAAGTTCTATCTCGCGCTGCGAAATAATATCGCCTGTATCACAGCCCTCATCCATAAACATAATTGTTGCTCCGGTCTTCTTTTCACCATTCATTACAACCCACTGAATAGGTGCAGCACCTCTGTAATCCGGAAGAAGTGATGTATGAACATTTATGCAGCCGTATTTCGGAAAATCAAGAACGCGCTTCGGAAGAATTTTTCCATAAGCCGCTACGATGATCATATCGGGGTTCCATCTGCAAAGTTCATCATAAAACTCATCAGTTTTAACGCGTTCGGGCTGAAGCACGGGAATATTCTTTTCAAGGCAGAGCTCCTTGACAGGTGACATGGAAATCTGATTTCCCCTGCCCTTCGGCTTGTCCGGCTGTGTAACGGCTGCAATAATGTTGTAATTACAGTCAAGCAGCTTTTTCAGAACAACCTGTGAAAGTTCCGGTGTGCCCATATATAAAATTCTGCATTGTTCAGGCTTCATTATCAACAAGTTCTCCTTCAACCAGTGTTGTATACAGAATGCCGTCAAGGTGGTCTATCTCATGAAGCAGTGCCCTTGCAAGCAGGCCTTCACCCTCAACTTCATATTCTTCCATATTTTCATCGAAAGCACGAACTCTGGCATAATTAGGTCTTGTAACAATACCTACCTTGCCCGGAACGCTTAAGCAGCCTTCGCCACCCTTCTGCTCTCCGCTCGTTTCAACAACCTCGGGATTGATCAGAACTATCGGATCATCCTGAGTATCGGAGCAGTCAATAACAACAATTCTCTTAAGAATGCCTACCTGCGGTGCGGCAAGGCCTACACCTTCAGCCTCGTACATGGTCTCAAGCATATCGTTTATGAGCTCAATTGTTCTTTCATTAACTTCCGTAACAGGCTTTGAAACCTTAAGTAATACGGGGTCTCCGATTGTTCTGATGTTTCTAAGTGCCATTCTGTTCCTCATTTCTCCGATGAAATCAGCTTCACCGGTATTTCATATTTTCATTTTCGAAAAAGATTTATCAATACCCGCTCATGGGGTTGAAATCAAACTGAACGATGCAGTTTTTGAAAACCTCATCATTTTTGATACGTTCCTCGGCATAATCCTTACACCTTATAAGCATACCGTAATCGGCACTCTTTAAGTAAAGCACATACCTGAACCGGTCACGGATTTTCTCAATCCCGGCCTTTGCGGGACCTATGGACGATGTTGTCTCGCCCGGGTCATTTTCATCAAGCCATGCACCCACAAGCCCTGCAATAAATGTAGCGGCAGCATCAGCCTCTTCCTCTGATTCTGAGCTTATTAGCACTGCACACAGATTAGCAGCCGGCGGATAAGAAAGAATTGAGCGGTACATCATCTCGTTCTCATAAAAGCCCTTGTAATCCTCAGTTGCAGCCATCGTAACGGCATAATGTTCGGGGCGGTATGTCTGTATAACAACTTCCCCCGGAAGATTTGCCCTTCCCGAACGTCCCGCAGCCTGTGCAAGAAGTTCAAATGTACGCTCCGCAGAACGGAAATCGGATGCAAGAAGGGACATATCCGCAGCAATAATACCCATAAGCGTCACACGGCCGAAATCATGACCTTTGACAATCATCTGTGTGCCGACAAGAATGTCTGCCTCATCATTTGAAAAAGCCTCAAGAATGCGCTCATGGCCCTGCTTATCCTTTGTTGTATCGGCATCCATACGAAGTACACGCGCATTCGGGAATTCCTTCTGAACAAGAGCTTCAATCTTCTGGGTACCGGTCCCGAAAGCAGCAATATATTTCGAACCGCATTTAGGACATGTCTTTGGCATATCCGTCTCATATCCGCAGTAGTGGCACATCAGCTTACTGTTATTATGTGCTGTAAGAGAAACGGCACAGTGCGGACACATAAGAGCCTCTCCGCAGGCTCTGCAGGATACAAACCCCGCATATCCGCGTCTGTTGATAAAGAGCATAATCTGCTGTTTTTTCTTCAGCCTGTCCTCAATCAGTTCCCTGAGTTTTCTGCTGAAGATCGAAATGTTCTTTGCCTTAAGTTCTTCCCTCATATCGGCAATGTAAACCTTCGGCAGGTTTGCCTCTCCGGCGCGTTTTTTCAGTTCCAAAAGCGTAAATTCACCGTTTTGCGCCCTGTAATAGCTTTCAACAGAAGGCGTTGCAGATCCCAGAATAACCTGCGCTCCTACCATTTTGGCATATTCAATTGCAATTTCCCTTGTATGGTATTTGGGAATCTGTTCACTTTTATAGCTGTTTTCATGTTCCTCATCAATAATGATGATTCCCGGATTTCTAAACGGTGTAAAAAGGGCACTTCTTGGACCGATTATAATATCCAGTTCCCCGTTTTTTGCCCTCAGATACTGGTCATATCTTTCACCCTCCGAAAGTCTTGAATGAAGAAATGAAACCCTGTTTCCGAAACGTTTGCTGAAACGTTTCACGGTCTGATAAGTAAGCGATATTTCGGGAATCAGCATTATTGCCTGCTTTCCCCGGGCTATCACATTCTCAATGGCAGCCATATAGACTTCTGTTTTGCCTGACCCCGTTACGCCGTGCAAAAGATATATATTCCTTTCACCGGAATTGAAATCAAGTGTAATACGGTTTACAGCCGCCTGCTGTTCATCGTTCAGAATAACCTTCGATGCTTCATCAGCCTCAAACTGACCGTCCATTCTGTATTTCCGTTCAGATGAAACCGCAACAATTCCGGCTTTTTCAAGGCTTTGAAGAGTCGGTCCGGAAATATTGAGTTTATGCAGAAGGAGCTCATAATCTATTTCATGTGAAGAAATCAGTTCGGTAAGTAAACGGGCTTTGGCTTTGTGATTCTTTTTCTCGCATTCGGCAAGATAAAGTTTCGCAGTATCATCATCCGCAATAAGGCACACCGTCCTTGACTGAACCGGCTTAACGCTCTGTTTTACGGGGCTTACCGTCCTGAGAGCATCGTTCAGAGTACCGCCGTACATGCTTCGCATCTTTTCGGCAAGTGCAATCATGCGGCTTTCAAGAACAAGACCTTTTTGTTCGACAGTAAGAACCGATTTGATTCTTTCCGGCTCAATCTTTGGTGAATCCGAAAGCCCTACAATGTAGCCTTTTCTTGTCCTGTTACCGTTTCCGAACGGAATTGTAACAGGCGCTCCGATAACAGCTCTTTCAAGCAATTCCTCAGGAATTGCGTACTGAAATGTTTTATCAAGATTTTCATGGGAAATATCAACTATAATATCAGCAAATTGCAAAATCTGTCTCCTTCCCATGTTTACATGCGTGAGGCCGGCCCCCCGGCCCACGGCCAAACATCAATTCATACTTTCTCTCAGTTCCTGCGCAAGCAGGTCAAGTCTCATTCCGCGTGAGCCTTTCATATAAACAACATCTCCGGGCTGAAGCGAACTGAGTTCCTTCCCGAAAACACCTTCACGTGAGTCATATGAACAAATTTCAAACGATGCTCCGCCTGCCTTTGCTCCTTCCGCTATGTGACGTGCTTCGGTTCCGATTGTAACAAGACGGTCAATATTCTTTGCAGCTGCATATTCTCCTACTTCAAAATGACATTTTTCAGAGAATTCGCCAAGTTCCAGAACATCGGCAAAAACAACTGTCTTTCTGCCCTTTGCCGGAATATTGGAAACCATGTCAAGGCCGCTCTTCATGGAATCCGGACTTGCATTGTAGGTATCATCCACAAGAATAACACCTTTAATGTTTTCAATGCGGCCGCGCATATTCATCGGGCTGTAAACGCCAAGCATTTTCTTTGACTGTTCGGGTGAAATGCCCATTTCTTTTGAAACTGCCATGGCTGCAACAGCATCAATAACATTGTGATTTCCGATAACAGGTATTGAAACATGTTCTACATCCCCGGTCTTCGTCTCACAGAAAATGAATTCCGTTGTTTCGCCAACCGTCGAAATTCTGTCGGCATAATAATCACAATTATTTGAAAGACCAAAGGTAATAACCTGAATCTTTTTGTCCTTCGGAAGGAGCGGTGATACATTTTTCAGAAGTTCATCCTCTCCGTTAACAAAAAGTTTTCCGCCCTCTTCATCAAACGAATCAGTAATTCTGAGTTTTTCGCTGCGGATGTTTTCCTGCGTATGAAGCTGCGCAATATGAGCAACACCGATGTTTGTCATGACTGCCCACTTTGGAGAGGCAATTTTCGCAAGACGTTCCATCTCACCAAATTCGCTCATTCCCATTTCAAAAACGGCCATATCATATTCATCGGTCAGTTCAAACATCATAAGCGGTACACCAAGCTGACTGTTCTTGTTTCCGCTTGTCTTGAGTACCTTGAAACCGGCTGAAAGTGCTGCGGCAACCATTTCCTTTGTTGTTGTTTTGCCAACGCTTCCGGTAATTCCGATTACCTTTCCCTTAAAACAGCTTCTGTAATAAGCTCCAAGGGCCTGCAGCGCATCCTTTGTATCATTTACACGGATATATGCCATGCCTTCTGTTTCAGCGGCAACCGTGTCACGGGACGTAAATGTCACCCTTGTACCATGGTCATATGCATCCTTAATGAAGTCATGTGCATCTGTCTTTTCGCCGATAACCGGAACAAAAAGCGAACCGGAAACGGCTTCCTTTGAACTGAGGACAACCTTGTCAACTTCAATATCCTGAAGTTTAATATCCTGTCCGTTCAAAAGTTTTCCGCCTGTTATTTCACATATTTTCTTAACAGAGATTGAGTTCATGAGCTGCCTCCAAAATCATTTCACGGTCATCCATGTGATACTTCACACCGCATATTTCCTGATAATTTTCATGGCCTTTTCCGGCAATAACAATAAGATCGCCGGGAAGAGCATTTTCAAGGCAGTATTTGATTGCCTCACGTCTGTCAATGATTGCCGTATATTTTCCGCCTACACGGTCAATGCCTGTGATAATATCGTTAATAATTTCCTGAGGGTCCTCATTTCTGGGATTGTCGGATGTGATAATTGTCACATCGGCAAGCCGGGCTGACATCTCTCCCATGTCATAACGACGGTCCTTCGCACGGTTTCCGCCACATCCGAACATACATACAAGACGTTTCGGCTCATATTCGCGAAGAGTTGAAAGAAGGCTTCTGAGGCTCATTCCGTTATGCGCATAATCAAGCATTACATGGAACTTATCCGAAACCTCAACCGGTTCAACACGTCCCCTTACTTTTACGGTTTTAAGCGAATCAAGAACGGCATTCTTATCAATGCCAAGCTCAAACAAAGCAGAAACAGCAGCAAGTGCATTGTATGCATTGAAATATCCGGGGATTCCCACAATAACATCATGGTTCTCAGTTTCTTTCAAATCGAATTCTACACCGATAGAACCATTCTTCTTCCACAGATTAATATTCGATGCGCAGTAATCGGCATCAATTCTACAACCGTAGGTAGCGATTTTGCAGGTTGATTCGGCAAAAACTTCATCAAAATGCTTATCATCAATGTTACCGACACCGATTTTACATTGTCTGAAAAGCAGACTCTTGCAATAAAGATAATCCGCAAAATCGGGATGTTCTCCGGGAGCAATGTGGTCAGGCTCAAGGTTTGTGTAAACACCGACATCAAACATTATTCCGGCAACACGGTCAAGCTTAAGGCCCTGGGAAGAAACTTCCATAACACAGTATTCAGTTCCTGCTTCAACCATTTTCGCAAAATATTCCTGGAGCAGGTATGATTCGGGTGTTGTATGAGTTGCGACAATGCTTTTTCCGTCAATTGTAATTTCAATTGTACCAATCAGGTCTGTCTTATGTCCTGCTTTAATCAGTGCTTCTTTAATCATGCAGGCAGTTGTTGTCTTTCCCTTTGTTCCGGTAATTCCGACAAGTTTAAGCTTTTCTGCGGGATATCCGAAGAATGCGGCAGATATATAAGCAAGCGCTTTACGGCAGTTGTCAACAAGGATTACGGCAACATCTTCAGGCACATGAACAGGCTTCTCGGCAATAATCGCAGATGCTCCCTTTTCAGCAGCGGTTGCAGCATATTCATGTCCGTCAAACTTTGTTCCCGAAATACAGATGAAGCAGGATCCTTTCTTAATTTCATTTCTTGTATCATATACAACAGATGAAATCTCGCTTTCATCATTCCCCTGCATCAGGGTATAATCAAGTTTTTCAAGTAATTTCGAAAGTATCATTACGGTAAAAGTCTCCTGTAAAGTTCTTCATATCTTCCGGCTGATTTCCACCAGGAGTAATCAGTTGCCATTCCACGGTCAATAAGCTTATTCCACTCACGCTTTTTGTCATAATAAATGTGTTTTGCATAGCGGATGGTTGAAAGCATTTCATGCGCATTGTAATTGGCGAAACTGAATCCGATTCCGGAACTCATGTATTCATCATAGGGCTGAACAGTGTCACGAAGCCCGCCTGTTTCACGTACAATCGGAACTGTTCCGTAGCGAAGTGCCATAAGCTGGCTCAGGCCGCACGGCTCAAAAAGTGACGGCATGAGGAATGCATCACAGGAAGCATAAATCCTGTGGGAACGCTGGTTATTGTAATAGATGTTAGCCGATACTCTGTCCTTGTATTTCCACTCAAAATGGCGGAACAGGTTTTCATATTTGGAATCTCCGGTACCAAGAACAACAAACTGAGTGTCCTCAGCGCAGATTTCCTCAATAACATAATCTATAAGGTCAAAGCCCTTCTGGTCCGTAAGACGCGATACAATACCAAGCATGAACACTTTATCGTCAACATTCATGCCAAGCTCTTTCTGGAGAGCAATCTTGTTCTTAACCTTTTCCTTGCGGAAATTGATAGCATTATAATTTTTAACAATGAGAGGATCTGTTTCGGGATTGTATTCATCATAATCAATACCGTTCACAATACCGCAAAGACAGTTCGAACGGGCACGCATAAGGCCGTCAAGTCCTTCTCCGTAATAAGGCATCTGAATCTCATTTGCATATGAATCGCTTACGGTTGTAACATAATCAGCATAAACAATGCCGGCCTTAAGGTAGTTGGCATCACCGTAAGCTTCCATTTTATCCGGTGCAAAATAGTATTCGGGAAGGCCTGTAATATCCATAACGGTTTTCTTATCCCAGCAGCCCTGGAACTTTAGGTTATGAATTGTCATAATTGTCTTAATGCCGCGGAAAAACTCATTTTCCTGGAATCTGTCATGCAGGAAAACAGGGATAAGACCTGTCTGCCAGTCATTGCAATGAATGATGTCCGGACGGAAATCAATAAGGGGAAGTGCTGAAAGAACTGCCTTGCTGAAAAAGGCAAATTTCTCAATATCCTCATAAATATTCCCGTAAGGATGCATTCCGGCAAAGTAATACTCGTTATCAATGAAGTAGAAATGAACGCCTTCCACCTCAGCTTCAAGGATACCTACATATTGCTGTCTCCATGCAAGGTCCATGTAGAAATGGTTTTTATATGTCATCAGCGCCTTTTTATCATCAGCAATAGCCATATATTTAGGCATAATGACACGGACATCGAATTCATCTTTATTAAGATATTTCGGAAGCGAACCGACAACATCGGCAAGTCCGCCGGTCTTGATAAAAGGCACACATTCTGATGCGGCAAATAAAATTTTTTTCATGTTTCAATTCCTCTTTTTAAGGTTTTCTTTAACTTCTTTAGCTAAAGCTTTCATCTCGGAAGCATTTGTGATAACCGATTCGGTTATTCTTGCGCCGCCCAGCAGACGCGCTATTTCATCACGGCTCCGAGCTTCCGAAAGTTCGGTAACAGACGTTTTTGTTCTGACACCGTCCGTGCTCTTCTCAATCAGATAATGTGCATCAGCCATCGATGCAATCTGCGGAAGATGCGTAATGCAGAGAACCTGGTGTTTTCCGGCAATTACAGCCAGACGCTCGGAAACCTTCTGTGCCGTACGCCCGCTGATTCCGGTATCAATTTCATCGAAAATAAGAGTTCCGACTGCATCACGGTCTGCAAGAACCGATTTGATTCCAAGCATTATACGTGAAAGTTCACCGCCCGATGCAATTTTCGCAAGAGGCATAAGCGGCTCACCGGGGTTCATGGAGATAAGAAATTCAACATCATCACGGCCGTTTGCGGAAAATGTTCCGCTGTCCGAAACTTCGATTTTGAACTTAGTCTGCTCGAAATTAAGTTCACGGAGGGCGTCTGATATTTCCTTCTCAAGCTTTTCGGCTTCTTCCTTTCGGATTCTGCCAAGTTCATCCGAAAAGTCCGCAAGTTCTCTCTCCGCAACATTCTTTTTATGCTCAAGGCCTGCTATGTATTCATCATAATCGGCATATTTGGCAAGCTTTTCTTCGCTCTTCTCAAGGTAATTAAGAATGTTTTCCTCACCGTCTCCGTATTTGCTTTCAAGATGATGAATCAGGTCAAGTCTGTCGGAAACTTCTTTAAGTTCCTCTTCGGAACCTTCTGTATCGGACAGGTAATCGGAAAGCTCACGGTTTAAGTCATTCAGCAGGTTTTCAATATCCGAAAGTTCCTGCTCAAAGTCCTTTAATTTATCATCAAGCTCCGAAACCCTTGATAAAGCCTTCAGTCCGTAACTTACATTATCTGCTGCAGAACCTTCATTTTCCGAAAGATTCCCGTAACAGTTTGATACTCCCTCAAGAATTGCCCTGCTGTTGCTTAAAACACGGTATCTGGCGGTAAGCTCCTCTTTTTCACCCGGTCTTAATTCTGCGGCACGTATTTCCCTGCACTCAAACTCAAGAAGGTCTGTTTCGCGCTGGCGAAGCGCAGGGTCCGTATTTTCACTTTCAAGAGCTTTTTTACAGTCGGAATAAGTCTTAAAAGCTGCTCTTAACGGTTCAAGAACAGGTTTTTCCTTATCTTTTGCAAAATCATCAAGCATTATCAGATGATTTTTCTTGTACAAAAGTGACTGATGTTCATGCTGTCCGTGAATGTCAAGAAGGCATTCCGCAAGCTCTTTTACGGCATTCTGACTACACGGTTCACCGTTTATTTTTGTAACGCTTCTGCCGGTGTTCTGAATGCGCCTTGAAATAATAAACTGACCGGCATCATCGGGAAGTTCATATCTTTTCAGAATTTCAGCAGCCTCCTCCGAATCGCTTTCAAAAACAAGCTCAACAGATGCGTAATCAGCCCCTTCACGAACTATATCCTTTGTTACACGCCCGCCCAAAGCGCATGTAACCGAACCGATAAGGATTGATTTTCCGGAACCTGTTTCACCCGTAAGTATATTCAGGTTATCCCTGAAATTAAGGTCTGCCTCATCAATTAACGCAAAATTTTTAACATGTAACTCAAGTAGCATAGTTTTATCCTTTTTAGTCACATTTTGTCGTCAGAGTCGTGCATAACGACAATACCCTCAATCTAAACTATTATACCATATTTCAAGTTATTATTCCACAAAAAAACGGGATTGTTTTTCAACAATCCCGAAATAATTTGTATAATCTGTTACATGGTCGATTTTTTCATCATGATGTCATATGAAACCTTTGTTTTCTTCACGGTTTCGCCTGAGCTTATAAGTTCCAGCAGTCTGCTTGCCGCAACAGATCCAAGCTCTCTCACATCAATATTGACAGCCGTAATCGGCGGATTGTAATTTGAAAGATAAACGCTGTTATAAAAAGATGCAACCTTTATATCACCGGGAATATTAACGCCCTTCTGGTTGAGCCTTGCAAGAACCGTTCCGCAGATGATATCATCAGCGCAGAGAATGCAGTCGCATCCGCTCTGAAGAACCTTGTCGGTAGCCGCCTGAATCATGGCTTTTGTATTAAGATCGGAGAAAACAAGTTTCGCATCCGGATGTTTTTTCTTTTCCTGATAAGCCTTTTCGAAACCTTCATAACGGCTCTTATTAACCGAATAATCAAGGTTTCCGCAGAAAAATGCCATTCGCCTGCAGCCACAGTTGAACAGAATTGATGTCATTTCATTGCAGCAGCCTACGTGATTGCTGTCAACCTGGACAATGTCATCATCTTCAACGCTGCCTATAACAGCGAACGGAATTCCGCTCTGTTTCAGGTATTTTACGGCATTATCTTTTCTGAGGGTTCTTGTAAGAAGAATACCGTCAACCTTTCTGTTGTCCACAAGACGTTTAATAAGCGAAATATCACTTTCGGTCGATGTTGTAACAACAACATCATAGTCAGCGGCTGCGGCAGATTCAGTCACACCTATCAGACACCCCTGAAAGAACGGCTGCTCAATAAGGTTCTGGTCTGCGGGCAGAACAACGCCTATATTGAAGGTTTTAGACTGTGCAAGACCTTTTGCATAAACATTAGGCGTGTAATTATGCTCTGTAATGTATTCCTGGACCTTGCGCCTTGTCTCTTCACCGATTCGTCCCTTACCCGAAATTGCACGCGATACGGTAGTTTTTGAAATACCAAGTGCGTCAGCAACATCGCCTATTGTAATTTTCCCGTTTTTATTCCCGTTATCCACAAGTAACTCCGTTTGTAATGTTTAGTCGTCCGATGAGTTCCACCGGACGACTATTATTTTACCTCAATCAGTTTTATTTAACAAGTGCTGTTAATTCAGATTTGAGTGCTGTCATCTTGGCATCTGCATCCTCAAAGCTGTTGCCCTTAACACCTACATAGAATTTAAGCTTGGGCTCTGTACCTGAAGGACGTACGCAGATCCATGCATCGTCATTAAGGTCAAAGTAAAGAACATCCGATACAGGAAGGCCTGTCTTTGTTTTTTCGCCCGTAACCTTGTTTATGATAACATCATTCTTGTAATCTCTGAATGCAAGAACCTTGTAATCACCAAGCTTTTCAATAGGGTTGGCACGGAAATCAGCCATGATGGACTGAATTTTCTCAAGACCCTCAATGCCCTTTAAGGTCATTGTTTCAAGACCTTCTCTGAAATAACCGTATTTTTTGTAGATGTTCTGCATCTGATCCCAGAGCGTAAGTCCTTTGGTCTTATAGTAAACAGCAGCCTCAGCAAGCATCATAACAGCAACAACGGCGTCCTTGTCACGTGCATGTGTTCCGACAAGGCATCCGTAGCTTTCCTCAAAACCAAATTCATAATGGCCCTTGCCGCTCTGCTCCATCCACTTAATCTGCTCACCGATGTACTTGAAGCCCGTAAGAACCTCAATAAGCTTAACTCCAAAGAACTCAGCAACCTTGTCAGCCATATTTGTGGAAACAATAGTTTTAACAAGAGCACCGTCATCATGGATAAGTCCGAGTTCCTTTCTGCGTGAAAGCAGATATTCGCAGATAAGCATACCGGACATATTTCCTGTAAAGGAAACATAATCATCTGTTGCTTTGTCATAAGAATAAACGCCAAGACGGTCAGCATCAGGGTCTGTTGCAAGAACAACATCGGCCTTTACTTCGCGTGCAAGCTTGAGCGCAAGTGCAAATGCTTTTGAGTCTTCAGGATTGGGATAACTTACGGTTGAGAAGTTTCCATCGGGCAGTTCCTGCTCGGGAACAACATAAACCTTAGTAAAACCAAGTTCCTTAAGTACTCTTCTTACAGGAAGATTTCCTGTGCCGTGAAGAGGTGTGTAAACAACGGTAAGATCATCGGCATGTTCCTTAATAAGTTCGGGACTTACGGAAAGCTTCTTGAGTTCTTCCATGTATCTGTCATCAATTTCACTGCCGATTGTAAAATACAGGCCGGCCTTGATAGCATCAAGACGTGACATTGTCTTTACGGTTCCAAAATCGGTAATGGAATTAACCTCGGTAATAATCTGCTCATCCTTGGGGTAAGTAATCTGGGCACCATCCTCCCAGTAAACCTTGTAACCGTTGTATTCAGCGGGATTATGGCTTGCGGTGATTACAATACCGGCTGTACAGCCAAGTTCACGCAGGGCAAATGAAAGCTCAGGTGTGGGGCGAAGTGATTCAAAGCGGTAAGCCTTGATTCCGTTAGCAGCCAGACACAGTGCGGCTTCTTCCGAAAATTCGATTGACATGCGGCGTGAATCATATGCGATTGCAACACCTTTTGCCTCTGCATGCTCCTTCTTAATGAAGTTTGCAAGGCCCTGGGTAGCCTTACGTACTGTATAAGCGTTCATGCGGTTCGTGCCTGCGCCAATAATTCCGCGAAGTCCGCCGGTACCAAAAGAAAGGTCTCTGTAGAAACGTTCCTTGATTTCATTTTCATCATTTGCGATAGATTTCAGTTCCTGTTTTGTGGCTTCATCAAAATAAGGGTCTGTGAGCCATTGATTGTAGCGTTCCATAAAATCCATTTTCGTATCCATCCTTTTTGAGTATATTTAAGCGGGGGAGCCGCATTAAATCAATTTGTGTCTGTTTCCGGCGAAGGTGTAGGGATGCTCTCCCCTGATGCTTCGGGCGCAGGTGTTACCATGCCTTCCTGAGAGATTCCGGGTGTCGGGGTTGCTATGTCCTCCGGCGAAATTCCGGGTGTCGGGGTGATTTCGGGCACAGGTGTCGGTGAAGGTGTCGGAACACGGTTTCCGTCAATTATCAGTTCAAGTTCGGGAAATACCTCAGTAAGCACGGAAACATCCGTAACAATGTTATAGGTCAGGTCAAGCTTTGAGAGATTTTCCAGTGAAGCAAGTGCGGAAACATCGCTGATATAATTGTAGGAAAGATTCGCCTCGCAAAGCATTTTGCATTCTGAAAGAGCCGTAATATCCCTGATATAATTGCATGAAAGATCAACTTTTTCAAGTTTTTTCAGGTTGCTCAAAGGTGAAATATCCGCAAGCTCATTCCATGATACACGAAGTTCTTTCAATTCAGTAAGATACTCTATGTCCTCCAAACTGTCAAGTCCGGCTTCTGTCAAATCCACAATTTCAAGTTTGTTTACGTCACCCGTAAGAATGTTTCCGTTCTGACGTTTCAGTATTTTTCTGAGAGCCTGTTCAAGTGCTTTGTTGTTCCAGACAATTGCTATTTCATCGGGACCGGGAACAGGTGTCGGAGTAGGTGTTTCCTTGGGCTCCATGGTATTTGTCGGAGCAGGTGTATCTGTAATTTCCGGCTCATCCGTAACTGCAGGTGTTCCAACCGGCCCGCCCGAAGGAGTAATACCTTCTGGAGCTGTTGGTGTTAACGGACCGGATGTGTTTGTCGGAGACGTTGAATCAGTCGGATTTTCGCCCTGTGTAACTGTCGGTGTCGGATTATTTTCCTGCGGATGATTCTTTTTATAATTAAAAACAAACATCACAACAAGTCCTGCAAGAATTATCACCGGCAGGACTATGTAAATCACTATTCTGTTAAAATTCTTTTTTTTCATTTTCAGGTTCGTCTGTTGGCGAGTTCGCGGACAATATCATCCCAGTCAACATTGCACTCAACCATGAGTACCATCATGTGATAAAGGAAATCCGCTATCTCATACCTGATTTCTTCCTTGTCCGGATTTTTGGCGGCAATAACCATCTCTGTCGCCTCTTCTCCGCATTTTTTAAGTATCTTATCAATGCCCTTATCGAACAGATAATTCGTGTATGAACCGGGCTTGGGATTTGCTTTTCTGTCAAGGATTGTTTTGTAATCCTCAGAAAGCACTGTCAGCGGATTAAGCCCGATAAAATCCGCATCGGCAATATCCTTAAAGAAGCAGGAACGTGAGCCGGTATGGCATGCAGCCCCGATCTGCTTAACTTTTGCAAGAAGTGTGTCAGAATCACAGTCTGTCTTAAGTTCCTTCAGGTACTGGAAATGGCCGGATGTAAGCCCCTTCTCCCACAGTTCCTGACGGCTTCTTGAAAAATAAGTCATTCTTCCTGTAGTAAGTGTTGCATTGAAGGCTTCTTCATTCATGTAAGCAACCATAAGCACATCAAGGTTCCGGTAATCCTGTACAACAACAGGCACAAGCCCGTCCGAGTTCTTCTTAAGGTCGGAAAACCTGATATTTGCTTCAAAAGTTTTAACTTCAATGCCTGAATCCTTAAGCTGCTTCTTAACTGCGGAAGCCTCCGTATCGGCATAAGCTCCTGTAGCCACTCCGTAAACATTATCAAGTGACATAAGTCCTTCAATACTGTTCTTTTCAAGATTGTCAGCAATAAGTGCCGGGAAAGGAAGTGCAGCTATTGCATTTTTTGAAAGGTCATTTACGTAAACATCTTCAAGCATCAGACCCGCAATCTTATTTTCCGTGCATTTTTCGATGAAGCAGACATCATAAAGGTAATCCTCAGAGTTCTCACCGGCATCAATTTCAAGGAAAACACGGTCTTTTCCAAAACGCTCGGTAACGCTGCTTATAACGGCAAAATCACTGTTTTTGTCATACGGAACAACAAGTTTTTCGGCACCGGTATAGAATGCCTTCTTACCATCTTCAAAACGCATTATACGATAACCTATATACAGCGTAAGGTCAACCTCTGATTTTATTTTTCTGCAAATATGCAGAAATTCATCACGCGATGCATCATCTGAGGAATAATTGCATACAAACAAAGCGTCCATTCCGTTGTGCTCCGCTTTTCCCGCAAGTTCAAGCACTTCTTCCGCCTGCATGTTCTCAGTATTTATGTATGAAATCAGTTCTTTTTTCATTTGTTAATCCTCCGAAGAGCCTCACTAAGGTTAATTCTGTTTTCGTAAATAGCTTTTCCTATAATTGCACCTTCAACGTCAATTTTCTGAAGTTCCTCAAGGTCCCTGAGATTACTTACTCCGCCCGATGCAATAATGTCAAGTCCTGTCTCCCTGACCATTTTTTCGGTATATTCAAAATTAGGTCCGGAAAGCATTCCGTCACGGCTGATATCAGTGTAGACAATTGTTTTCACGCCGACATCCTTCATCCGGATTGCAAGGTCAACAGCTTTGACTTCGCTTACGGTTTCCCAGCCCGATACAGCCACAAGACCGTTTTTGGCATCAATTCCGACAACAATTTTATCTGCGCCGAAATTCTCAATCATTTCCTTTACAAAAGCAGGATTTTCAACGGCTTTCGTTCCGATGATTACTCTTGAAAGGCCCATATTAAGCTTTGTTTCAACATCCTTCGGAGTACGAATTCCGCCACCTGTCTGGACAGGAATTGATACTGTCTCAACAATCGATCTGATGACTGCCTCATTTACCGTATGTCCCGCAAGGGCTGCATCAAGGTCAACAACGTGTATAAATTGCGCTCCCTGCTCTTCAAAGCTTTTCGCAATTTCGGCAGGGTTGTTTGAATAAACGTTAACCTCATTAAAATCCCCGCGTTTCAGGCGGACACACTGTCCGTTTTTAATATCGATAGCCGGATAAAGTCTCATATTTCTCCTTGTTATGTGCCGTTTGGCACCCTTTATTACTTATTCCTTTTATAAATTCCGGTACATCCTTCGATGAATACCGGCCTTATTTTATTCCAGTACACCCTTCGATGACAGCTGGCCTTTTATTCTCTCATCATAAGTAACAGCCTCACAGAGAGCCTTTGCAAAGCTCTTGAATGCTGCTTCAGCGATGTGATGGTTATTATCGCCCGCAAATTCTTTAAGGTGAATATTCATGCCGGCATTATAAGAAACGGCATAGAAAAATTCTTTAATCAGCTCAGTTTCAAGATACCCTATTTTCTCACAGGTGAAATTAAGGTCATATCCAAGATACGGCCTTCCGCAAAGGTCAATTGCACAGAGAACAAGCGCATCGTCCATAGGAAGGGTAAAGGAGCCGTAACGGCGGATGCCGGCTTTATCACCAAGAGCTTCGCGAATTGCCTGTCCGAGTACAATTCCGCAATCTTCTACCGTGTGATGTCCGTCAACAAAAAGATCTCCCTTGCAGCTGAGTTTCAGGTCAAAGAAACCGTGTTTCGAAAAACCGTTAAGCATATGATCGAAAAATCCGATACCGGTATTGATTTCGGATTCGCCGGTGCCGTCAAGATTCAGTGTAAGACTGATATCGGTTTCTTTCGTTTTTCTTTTAATTGTAGCCGTGCGTGCCATAAATGACCCTCCGTATTCTGATTGCAATAATTATAAGTTTCCGGTCTGTTTTATTTTCCTTCGCCAAATCTTACGGCAATTGAATTTGCATGTGCCGTAAGGCCTTCATACTCCGCAAAACTGATGATATCCTTGTATATCGGAGAAAGTGCTTCTTCAGTATAGGCAATAATGCTTGTTTTCTTAATAAAATCATCAACACAAAGCGGTGAGAAAAATCTTGCCGTACCGCTTGTGGGAAGAACGTGGTTTGGTCCTGCGAAATAATCGCCAAGAGGCTCGCTTGACCACGGTCCGAGGAATATGGCGCCCGCATTCTTAACCTTTGCCATCTGCGCGAACGGTTCCTTTGTAATAATCTCAAGATGCTCGGAGGCTATGTCGTTCACCGCATCAATAGCGGTATTCATGTCTTCCGCAACAAAAATGTGTCCGAAATCATCAAGTGATTTCTTTATTATTTCACTTCTTGAAAGCACATTTGCAAGACGGTTTGTTTCCTCAGAAACCTTTTCGGCAAGGGTTTTATCTGTTGTAACAAGAATTGCCGATGCCATCTCATCATGCTCGGCCTGAGAAAGAAGGTCGGCAGCAACATAACGGTAATCGGCGGTTTCATCGGCAAGAACAAGAATCTCGCTCGGGCCTGCTACGGAATCAATTCCAACCTGCCCGTAAACCTTTTTCTTTGCAACGGCAACATATACATTTCCGGGACCGACTATTTTATCAACCTTTTCAATGCTTTCGGTACCGTACGCAAGTGCAGCTATTGCCTGGGCTCCGCCTGCCTTGAATATTTCCGTTGCGCCCGCTTCGTTAGCTGCAACAAGAGTAACAGGATAAACTTTTCCATCGGGACCTACGGGAGTTGTCATGGTTATTCGCTTAACACCGGCAACCTTTGCAGGCACAATGTTCATCAGTACCGATGAAGGATAAGCAGCCTTTCCGCCCGGTACATAAACGCCTACGGATTCAAGTGCCGTAATCTTCATGCCCAGAATACTGCCGTCATCACGCGTATCAAGCCATGTATTTCTAAGCTGTTTTGCATGATAATTTCTGATGTTTTCCATTGCGCTCCGAATAATTCTCAGAAGTTCATCCGGAACCTGTGTATAGGCATATTCTATTTCTTCCTGTGTAACCTTAAAATTTGATTTATTGATATCAACATGGTCAAAACGTTTTGTGAACTCAAAAACAGCTTCATCGCCTCTTGCACGAACTTCATCAAGAATGGCCTGCACCTTTTCCTCATAAGCCGAATAATTCATGGAGCTGCGGCTTCTAAGCTCTTTCATAAATTGTTCTCTTGTCTGTCCCGTTAATTCAGTAATCTTCATTTTAAGCCTCCGTACTGATTTCTTTCTTTAATCCGTTAATCAAATTGGTTATACGTTCCTGCTGCATTTTCATGCTGACCTGATTAACCACGACACGCGCTGAAAGATTGCAAATCTCTTCAAGAACGGCAAGCCCGTTTTCGCGAAGTGTCGACCCTGTTTCAACAATATCAACGATAACCTCTGAAAGTCCTACAATCGGTGCAAGTTCAACCGAACCGTTAAGTTTGATTATTTCAACTGTCTGATGCTTTTTGTTGTAGAAATAATCCTTTGCGATTGCCGGGTATTTTGTGGCAACACGGATACGCTCACCATGCCGGAGCAGCTCGCGTGCAGACTCGGGACCGGCAACACACATACGGCATTTTCCGAAATTCAGGTCAAGCACTTCATAAAGCTTCCTGCCCTCTTCATCAATCGTATCCTTACCCACAACACCAAGATCGGCAGCTCCGTATTCAACAAAGGTCGGAACATCGGGAGCCTTTGCAAGGAAAAACTTAAGTTTCCACTCTTCATTCACAAAAACAAGTTTACGTGAATCAGGGTCTTTCATTTCTTCGCAAAGAATACCCATTTTTTCAAACAGGGCCATAGTCTTCTTTGCAAGACGCCCCTTTGCAAGGGCTATTGTAATATATCTCGTATTTTCGTCCATTTTTAATTCCTTTATTTTAATAAAAAAGTATGTTTCAATTTGAATTTCGTATGTCAGACTTCAATCTGTGTGCATTTAATATTATTTTTACGAATTTCCGTAACCTTTGCAACTGCTTTTTCATAGCAGGAAGCAGGATAATATACAATTACGGGCTTATCCTCGGAAACAACGGATATTTTCTGGCGGGACATTGCAGCCATTATCTCATCAAGAAGGATTGCAAAACCGATTGCGGGAGCTTCTTTGCCAAACTGCCCTACAAGAGAATCATATCTTCCGCCGGTAAGTACCGGATTTCCGGTTCCGTACGTATAAGCGCTGAAAGTAATTCCGGTATAGTAATTGTATTTGCTGAGAGCACCAAGGTCATAAGTTATGTAATTTTCGCAACCGTAAGCCTTTAAGCAGTCATAAAGTTTCTCAAGACGGTTTATAGTCTGCAGTGCACGCTCATTCTTCGTGATTTTCTTGACTTCGGAAATACTCTGCATATTTCCAAACAGTGAAGGTAACTTCAAAAGAGCTGCTTTTGTATCTTCATCAATGTTTTTCATGGCAAGAATATCTTCCATTCCGAACATGTTTTTGTCAATAATCGATGCACGCAGAAGTTCTGTTTCCTGCTCATCAAGGCCGGCTGCATCAACAAGTGCGCGGAAAAAATCAGCCTGTCCGATTTCAACCTGGAATTCCTTAAGTCCTGCGGATATAAGGCACTCAACTGTGAGAGCAATCATTTCAGCATCGGCCTCAACCGATGAGTCATTAATCAGCTCAGCACCTATCTGGGTGTTTTCCTTAAGTTTTCCTCTGAGTTCATGGCCGTTAATAAAAGTATTTCCCGAATAACAGAGCCTGATCGGTTTTGTTTCGTCACGATAATATTTTGCAACACATCTTGCGATTGCAGGTGTCATATCAGGTCTCAGTACAAGTGTGTTTCCGTCTCTGTCGAAGAATTTGTACATATCCTTCGATGCAACTGTTCCTCTTTCAGCTGAAAATACATCAAAAAACTCGAAAGTCGGTGTGATAATATCTTCAAAGCAAAAGCTGTTCATTGTTTTTCTGATTGAAGCGTCAAGATACATTCTCGCACGGCATTCACCGTTATATATGTCTCTCACGCCTTCCGGGGTGTGTAAAAGCTGCATGTTTCCCTCCGTATTGCTTTTCATTTTTATTTTTTTACGGTTTGTCCTCTGCTGTTTACTTTACCGTGGTAAAGTGTTAGCATGTTATTATGTTATCACGCATTATATCATACAATAATTATATGTCAACCATTATATCATATTTTTATACATCTTTCACCAAAAGAAACGGCCGTCGCGCATCTTTTACCAAAAGAAAAAAGCCACTCCGTTTCCGGAATGACCTTTTTCTTATGTTGGCTACTTAAGTTATAGAGATAAGCTAATTAATTGTTGTGCATAGCGCGCTTACGGCTTACGATAGCCATGCAGAGAAATGCAAGTGCTGCGCATAATGCTACATAAAGTGTTACAGAGCTGTCACCGGTTGAAGGAAGGACATCTGCCTGGGGAATGATATCATCAGTAATGATTTCTTCATCAACAGGCTCCTCGTCCTTGTCGTCTGCTGCGGGTTCTCTGTCGTCTTCATCAACAACTTCGATTTCAGGCTCTTCGTCTTCGATTACAGGATCGCTTGTGGGGATTTCTTTTTCTTCGATAATCTCTTCTACAACGGGCTCCTCATCAACAGGCTCTTCCTCTACGGGTTCTTCCTCAACAGGCTCTTCCTCAACGGGCTCTTTCTCGATGGGCTCTTCCTCAACGGGCTCTTCCTCAACGGGTTCTTCCTCAACGGGTTCTTCCTCGATGGGCTCTTCCTCAACGGGTTCTTCCTCAACGGGTTCTTCCTCGATGGGCTCTTCCTCTACGGGTTCTTCCTCGATGGGTTCTTCCTCGATGGGCTCTTCCTCGATGGGCTCTTCCTCGATGGGTTCTTCCTCTACGGGCTCTTCCTCTACGGGCTCTTCCTCTACGGGTTCTTCCTCGATGGGTTCTTCCTCAACGGGCTCTTCCTCGATGGGTTCTTCCTCTACGGGTTCCTCTTCTTCAGGCACTTCCTCTACGGGATCCTCAACAACGGGTTCCTCTTCGGGAACTTCTGCAACGATTTCTTCCTCTGCAGGCGGTGCAACTTCAAAACCGTCAACATGCCAGAAAGCATCAGAAGAATCATATTTTAATACATACCAGTTAACATAAATTCCATCAGCCTTGGTAGCGATCTTAAGATTTTCAAGAAACTTTTCAACTGCATCAGCGTCAAGATTGCCGTTTTTGTCGTAAGTTTCATTGATAACAAACTTATGATCAAGGCCTTTAATCTTTGATTCAAGACTGGTCAGTTCATAAAAATAACTCGGTGAAACACCAACGTAACTACCGGTCTTGGAAGTATCGGCAGAAGTGGTTTTTGAAGGATTTGTGCTAACATAGAAATGTACTTCTGCAGCCTGAGCACATGTAAGTGAATGTCCTGCGAACATAATAAGCGTCATAACAAAACATATACTGAAACGGAATAACCTATTCTTCATAATAAATTCTCCTTTGCGTTAAGCTAAATTAAGGTCTTGTAATTAAAAAGCTCATTTATGGGTGAGCGCCTCTTTTCAGCCTCGCTTTTAGAGGGAAACGTGGTTAACCTACCTGACGATATAGGGTCAGGCTCCTGTTTTCAGCCTCGCTTTTATTGGCTAGCGGGGTTAACCTACCGGGCAATCTAGGGCACCGGTTCCTGTTTTCAGCCTCGTTTTTCTTAGTCGGATAAACGTGGTTAACCGAGTGACAAGGGATGTCACACGTATTATGTCGCGTTTCTTCTCTGAAACACTCTGTTCAATTTTCAATGTGCGCCAACACTTTACGGGAATCTATCCCTTGGATTTATTAAAAACTAAACCCTATGGCCGTATAATATCACCAAAAGATACATTTGTCAATAGCAAAATGATACTTTACGTGTAAAATGTATCTTTTTGTTGTGATTTCGTGTACCAAAATAAGATCAAAAAAAGCACACAGCGTCCGGAAAACCGCTGTGTGCCTGGATTTCTTAAAAGATATTTATTTTTTTGAGGCTAAAGTAACATCTACTTTTCTTTCTTCATCTTTTCCGCCTTCAAATTTTGTTATGGATAAAGTAACTGTTGTACCGGCTCTTGTATGACTCAAAATTGCGTTAAGGTCTTCAACAGTGCTGATTTTTCTGTCATTTACAGCAGTTATTACTTCACCGGGTTTGATTCCGGCCTTTTCAGCAGGTGAATCTGCAGCAACCTTGCTTACATAAACACCAACCGGCATATCAAACTGCTCAGCATATGACGTTGTAACCGTCTGACCGGTAATTCCAAGATATCCTGCTTCCTTTTCCGAAAGTTCGACACGGTTCATAAGTTCATTAATAATAGGAATGGCATCGGAAATAGGAATGGCATATCCCATACCTTCAACATCGGTACTTGAATATTTTGCGGAATTAATTCCAATCACTTCACCGTTTGCGTTTAGAAGAGCTCCGCCTGAGTTTCCCGGATTAATCGCAGCGTCTGTCTGGATCAGTTCACGTGTTATATCATCAACGGAAACTTCACGGTTTATGGCACTGATGAAGCCGACCGTTGTTGACTGTCCGTAACCAAGTGAATTGCCGATTGCAATTGCAAAGTCACCGGTTTTTATTTCTTCAGACTTTCCAAGTGTAGCTATACGGATATTTGAGAAGGTCGACCCGGTGAGTTTTCCGGCCAGAATTGAAAGCACGGCAATATCTGCGTTTCTGTCACTACCCTTTAGTTCAACTTCATATTCCACACCGTCATAAAATGTAACCTTGATTTTTGTAGCATTTCTTACTACATGTTCATTGGTAACAAGAAGAAGTTCATTTTCGGACTGTCCGACAATAATACCTGAGCCTGACGAAATTCCTTTCTCAACTCTTTTCCTGCCGAAAATGTCAGAAGACTCGACTTCAACATCAGCATTAACAGCAACAACCGAAGGCATTGCATATGCTACAATACTTGATACATCACCTATGCTGACCGGAGTCATTACAGCCGGCATGGTCGGTATTACACCCGCTCCTGCGGGAGAAGGCGTGGGACTGGCCGTAAATTCCCCATTAATGTAGCTTTTTGCGAGTCTTAAGCTTCCCATTGCGGCAGCCGTAAAACCACCGATAAAAACACCGATAACCGCAAAAATTATTATTTTCTTAACAAATCCGTTCTTTTTCTTTTCCATTTCTATTCCTCTGAAACCGTCTTTCATGCAGGACGGTCTTTTTTTCAACTTACAGTTAAAGAATAACATCAGTTTTTGTTTTTTTTGTGACGAAATCATGTAAAAAGATTTTCTGATGTTTTTTTCAAAAGAATCCTTCCATGCTATTTTTCACCTTGCAAGGATAACTCATATTCACTATAATTAAAACAGAAGAAAGAGGAATTTGCAATGAAAAATAACAGCAAAAAATTAGGAATAATAATATTAATTCTTACATTCGCAGCCTTTGCGGTCTTTTTGATATTTGCCATTCTGAGCGGTACCACAAAGAAAAATCCTGATGACGCAACAGGCAGCAAGGTTGGAAACATCTACAACCGCGGACTTTTCTGCGAATATGACGGTTACATTTATTTTTCAAATCCTGCTGATGACGGCACACTATACCGCATGACATCCGATTGCAACAACATCAAAAAAATATATACGGACAAGGTCCGCTACATTAACGCCGACGAACATTATCTGTATTATACCCGTGTAAACAACCTTCTTGAATCAGGCGGAAGTTTTCTTCCCGCTTATGATACCGGTGTTTTCAGAATCAACAGGACCGGTAATGCCAATCTTAAATGCCTTGTCAATAAACCGGCTGCCGCAATACTCCTTTACGGAAACAATATTTATTACCAGCAGCGCGTAGAAAGCAAAGGGCTTTCATTCCATCGTGTCGGAATTGATGGTTCAAATGATATCGAACTTACCACAGACCCTCTTTTCCCCAGCAGTATTTATGACGGATACCTTTTTGCTTCAAATGTTGAAGCCAACAGAAATCTCTGCCGTTACACACTGCCTGACCTTGAAATGACCACCGTTGTTGAGGGAATGACTTATTTCCCCATTGCCGTAAAAACCGGTATTTATTTCATCAATGTTGATACTTATCAAATCTGCCGTACAGATTATACCGGTGAAGTAAAAGTCCTGATTGACAAGCCCTGCTGTACTTACAACATCTCGGAAGACGGCCGTTTTCTCTTCTACCAGGTTGACCGTACAAAAAGCAATTACATTGGTGTTCTTAATCTTGAAACAAATGAGAACAGGTTAATCCTTGAAGGTGATTATCATTATCTTAACATCACTTCAAAATATCTGTTCTTCTCAACACTTGATAATGAAACAACTTATGCCTACTCTACGGACGGGTCGGGCAAGCTGCAGATACTGAATCTAAAAAAATAATCGGGAAAACCGACTCCTGCCCGATTACCTGCGAACGAGTCATTTCGAGGGCAGACTCCCTCAATGAACATTTATTCTCGTCTGAGGCTTCTCGCTATTCGCAAAAAAATGACCGTGTAAAACGGTCATTTTTTTAATTCCTTTAATGTCTCAAAAAGTTCAATATCCGACGATTTAACCATCATATTGCTTGCAATCGGCTGCTCACCGGGTTTCTGCACTTTAATTTCAATAATTGTGCCCTCAGGAATACCTCCGCCGATTACATTTTTTAAGAAAGCTGCAAATTTCGGATGCTCTGACTTGAAACTGTTTATTGCACCATAAAGGCGCATCATTTCTTTGGGATTCATATTGTTCTTCCTCACACTATTATTTTTCCCCATAAAAAATGTGCCCAAGGCACATTTTTCAGCAAACTGTTTTTTTAGACACAAATGTCAATGTTTGCTCCAACACCGGGGTTGACGGAGAGTTCCATAGAATGACGCATCATATCAATCATGGCATCACCGGCCTCTTCAACCGTATCAAGTGCCTGAGACATAAGTGCAAAACTTACTTCATTTTTCAGTTCAGCAGTTGACAAGACTGTTGAAAGTGCAGGAATTGCATCAGGTGTCATGCTTGAAATATCCATAATCTGCCCTCCTGATAGTATTATAGCATGTTTTTTGCAGAGTGTCAAAAAGCCGGATTATCATTATTTGCATACAAAAGGCAAATCCGCTTTACGACACTTTTTTATGTCCGAAATAAATATCGGACGGAACCGGGGTTTTATTAAGAGGTCCCGGTTTCGTCCGAATTTTCGTTAAACACAGCTCCGGTTATCAGAACAGCATGCCTATAAGTCTTACAATAAGGGCTGCCCCCCATGCAATGGCACATTGCCAGAGAACCAGGCAGATTGCCCACTTGCGTCCGAGTTCGCGTTTTACGGCTGCAATAGATGCAACACAAGGTGTATAAAGCAAACTGAAAACAAGAAGTGACATTGCGGAAACTGCAGTCATTGCGCCGGCAACATTGCCGTTATAAAGGACTTCAAGTGTTGAAACAACGCTCTCCTTTGCCATAAATCCGCTTATGAACGATGTTACAATTCTCCAGTCGCCAAGACCGAGCGGTGAGAAAACGGGAGCAATGGCACCGGCAATTACAGCCAGCATGCTTTCCGACGAATCTGCAACAAGGTTGAGACTGAAACTGAAGCTCTTTAAGAACCAGATTGCGATGGATGCAATCAGAATAACCGAAAATGCACGCTGAAGAAAATCCTTTGCTTTCTCCCAGAGAAGCATTGCAACATTCTTTACGCTGGGAAGTCTGTAATTCGGAAGCTCCATAACGAAAGGAACAGCTTCTCCCTTAAACAGGATTTTCTTATAAAAGAATGAAATAACAATACCAACCGCAATTCCAAGAACATAAAGTCCGGCCATCACAAGCCCGCGGTAATCGTTGAAAAAGGCGCTTACAAAGAAAGCATAAATGGGCATTTTGGCTGAACAGCTCATAAACGGGGTAAGGAGAATCGTCATTTTTCTGTCCCGGACACTTGGAAGCGTACGTGTTGACATTACAGCCGGAACCGTACATCCGAAACCAATCAGCAGAGGCACGATGCTTCGACCTGACAGACCGATTTTTCGAAGCAGTTTATCCATTACAAATGCTACACGGGCAATGTATCCGCTGTCCTCAAGAAGCGAAAGGAACAGGAACAATGTTACTATTACGGGCAGGAAGCTTAAGACACTTCCGACGCCGGCAAAAATACCGTCAATTATCAGGCTGTGAAGCGATGAATCAACATGGGCAGCCGTAAGTCCCGAATCAACAAGAGCCGTAAGCGAATCAATCCCTTTCTCAAGAAGCTTCTGCAGGGCAGCCCCTATAACATCAAAGGTAAGCCAGAAAACAGCAACCATAATCAGCAGAAATGCGGGAATTGCGGTGAAACGGCCGGTGAGAACCTTATCAATCCTTCGGCTTCGCATGTGTTCCTTTGTTTCGCGGGGTTTGACAACCGTCTTTTCACAAACCCTCTCTATAAAGTCAAAACGCATATCGGCGATGGCAGCACTGCGGTCAAGCCCTCTCTCCTTCTCCATCTGCACAATAATATGCTCTATCATTTCCTTTTCATTTTCATCAAGCTTTAAGCGCTCTTCTATCAGATTATCACCCTCAATAAGCTTGTTTGCGGCAAATCTCACAGGAATCCCGGCAGCCTTTGCATGGTCCTCAATAAGGGCGATAATACCGTGCATACAGCGGTGAACAGAGCCGTTATGGTCATTTTCATCACAGTAATCCTGGTCAAGCGGACGCTCCTGATAATGAGCAATATGGATTGCATGGCGTATAAGTTCATCAATACCATGATTCTTCGCGGCAGAAATGGGAACAACGGGAACACCAAGCATATGCTCCATTGTATTGATATCAATGTAACCGCCGTTTCCGTCCAGCTCATCCATCATATTTACGGCAACAACCATGGGAATATTCATCTCAAGCAGCTGAAGCGTAAGGTAAAGATTTCTTTCAATATTTGTCGCATCTACGATGTTTATTATTGCCTTAGGTTTCTCATCAAGAACAAAATTTCTTGATACAATTTCCTCCGCAGTATAAGGGGACATTGAATAAATGCCCGGAAGATCTGTTACAAGTGTGTGATGACGTCCGCGGATTTCACCGTCCTTACGGTCAACCGTTACACCCGGGAAATTGCCTACATGCTGATTTGAACCCGTAAGCTGATTAAAAAGAGTTGTCTTGCCGCAGTTCTGGTTTCCGACAAGCGCATATGTAAGAACAGTATCATTCGGAAGCGGGTCACCGTCTCCGGGTGCATGGAAGCGGCCTTCCTCACCAAGTCCGGGATGCTCCGTTCTTTCAACCGAAACTTTCTTTTCCTTTGCTTCGGGCTTTTTTTCAATAGGAGTAATATCTATTTTTTCTGCATCCGCAAGGCGTAAAGTCAGTTCATAGCCTCTGATGCATAATTCCATAGGGTCGCCCATGGGAGCAAACTTATCCAAAGTAACTTCTACACCGGGGATAACGCCCATATCAAGGAAATGCTGCCTTAAAGCCCCTGTCCCGCCAACTTTATCAATAATTGCTGACTGTCCGACCTGAAGTTCTCTTAATGTCATTTTTCGACCTTTCTTCGCGTTCAGCGGATATTTGTCATATACAAACCAAATATTCAGCCTTTCGGCGTCTGGTTAGCCTTGGCTAACTACACCTTCATTATAATAAATTTCCCTAAATAGTCAACACACATTTTTCACAAAATAATACATAGTTGAACACAATTTCTTCTTACACTTTTACTATAAAGTCTGCTTTTGCAGACTAATTTATGGAGGAGACCATGATTGAAATTAAGAACATCAGTAAAAAATACGGCCAGAATCAGGCTGTATCCGATCTTTCCTTTGTTGTTGAGGACGGATTGGTAACCGGCTTTTTGGGGCCAAACGGAGCCGGCAAAAGTACAACAATGAACATAATGACCGGTTATATCGCACCTTCATCCGGTACAGTTCTGATTAACGGAATCGATATTCAGAAGGAACCGGAAAATGCAAAGAAACAGATTGGCTATCTTCCCGAGCAACCTCCCGTATACATGGATATGACCGTCAGGGAATATCTCACCTTTGTTGCAGAACTTAAGAATGTTCCCGCAAAACAGCGTGAGGATCAGGTTGACCGTGTAGAAGCGCTGGTTGAACTTCTTGAAGTTGAAGACCGTCTGATCAGAAACCTCTCAAAAGGTTACCGTCAGAGAGTCGGTCTTGCGCAGGCGATTGTAGGCTTCCCGCCCATCATCATCCTTGATGAGCCCATGGTAGGCCTTGACCCCAAGCAGATTATCGAAATCCGTGATCTTATTCGCAAGCTCAGGGAAAATCATACTGTAATACTCAGCTCCCATATCCTTTCCGAAATCAGCATGGTCTGCGATAAAATCGTTATTATTTCGGGCGGAAAGCTTGTCGCTTATGACACTCCCGAAAAGCTTCTTGAGCAAAACAGCAAGGGAACGGAAATAATACTCACCGCCAAAGGCGAAATCCCCACAATTTCTGATTTCCTGCTTAAATTTGATGACATTTCCTTTGAAATGACACCGGACAAATCCAATAAAGACTTCTGCAAAGTTAAAATCACCTCAAACTCTGACAATGAATTATGTGAACGCGTCTTCTTTGCATTCGCGGATGCGCGGATTCCTATCGTTGAAATGCACCGTAATATCCATTCGCTCGAAGATATATTCCTTGAGCTTACGGAAAATGAAGACGACAGCGATGAAGCTGCTTCCGACTCAGATGATGAGAATGATGATGAAAATATCGTTTCGGATGAAGAAAGCGATGACGACATTTCTGATAATGACGATACCGCTTCCGAAGAAAACGATAATTGAAACGAGGTGAAAATTAAAACATGTCCGCTATTTTTAAACGAGAATTCAAATCATTCTTTCATTCTGTAACCGGTTTTATTTTTATTGCGGCTAACTTAGCCCTGATCGGAATTTATTTTTACGCTTATAATCTGCAGGGCTGCTACCCGTACTTCGCATATACCCTTTCAGCAAGCGTAATTATTTATCTAATCACAATTCCTCTCCTCACCATGAGAATTATTTCTGAGGACAGAAAAAACAAAACAGACCAGCTGATATTGACTTCGCCCGTAAGCATTTCCAAAATTGTTCTTGGAAAATACCTTGCCGTAGCTGCCGTATTTGCAATCTTCCTTGCAATAATCAGCACATATCCGCTCATTCTCGGAATGTTCGGAAATTCATATTACAGAGAATCTTATGTGGCAATCCTTGGTTTCGCTTTGTACGGTCTGACCTGCATCGCCATAGGCGTTTTTGTTTCCTCAATCACGGAAAGTCAGATAATTGCAGCAGTTCTTTCCTTTGTATTTTTGTTCATCACGTTCCTTATGGATGGAATCTGCTCTCTTATTTCCACCACAGGAAACTGGCTCACAAACATTCTTCGCTGTCTGGACCTTGCCAGCCGGTTTGATCTGTTCCTTCAGGGCTCCCTTGAAATAAGCGGAATTGTTTACTTTCTGAGCATCATTGTGCTTATGCTCTTCCTGACCGGACAGTCAATCCAGAAACGCCGCTACAGCGTTTCCGCAAAGAATCTTAAGATGGGGGCATACTCGGTAAGTGCAATTATCGTTTCCATCGTAGCAGTGATTTTTGTAAACCTTATTGTTGCCAAAATCCCTGAGAAATACACTGTTTTCGATGTAACCGAAAATAAAATCTATTCTATTACACAAGACACAAAGAATATGCTGAAAACAGTAAATAAGGACGTTAAAATCTACGTTTACTGTGAAAAAGAAAACTTTGACACCAATGTCATTGAAATCATGCGCAGATATGAGGGCGAAAACTCCCATATAAAGGTTGAATATGTTGACCCTGTTTCAAATCCCCAGTTCTATTCCCAATACTCCTCCACGGAATTTGACCAGGGAACAGTAGTTGTTGTTTGTGGTGACAAGTTCAGAACAATAACATATGAAGAACTTTTCGTTCTTGATTATTCCTTAAATTACTATACTTACAGTTATGACACAACTATTACCGGAATTGACGCAGAAGGCCAGCTGACAAGTGCAATTGCCTTTGTTACAAGCGATGATTCCCACACCATCTACTTTGCAAAAGGTCATGGCGAATCCGATTATGATCCCAATTTCACTGACCTTATTCAAAAAGCAAATGTTTCAACAGATGACCTCATGCTTCTGACTGAGGATTCCATTCCCGAAGACTGCGAATGTCTTGTAATTAACTGCCCCAGCGGTGATTATACAGAGGATGAAATCAATAAAATCAAATCGTTCGTTGATGCGGGCGGCAATGTTATCATTTCACTCTATGCCGCTGAAAAAGAGCAGCCCAACCTTTACGGACTGCTTAAAGAATACGGACTGAACGTATCAAACAATCTTGTAGTTGAATCATCAAGACGCAATTACTACCAGTCTCCTTTCTACCTGCTTCCCACAGTAGAAAGCACTACAATTACAAGCGGTGTTTATAACGAATATTACGTATTTGCGCCGTATTGTCTTGCAATGACCGTATCAGAGGAATCGGGCGAAGGTATTTCCATAACAGAGCTTCTTGTAACAACCTCCGATTCCTTTGCAAAACCGATGTCAGGCCAGATTACAACCTATTCCAAGGAAGAAGGCGACATTGACGGTCCGTTTACGGTAGCTGCCGAAGTAACAAAAACAACCGATGGTATAACCGGAACAATCATCGTAACAAGCTGCTCATATCTGTTCACACAATCAGCCGACCAGACCGTTTCCGGCGGGAACTCAGAACTTTTCGGAGGAATCCTTTCAAGTATGATTCATCTTGAATCAAATATTTCGATTCCCGCAAAATCATTTGAAGTTCAGTATCTTACCGTTACAGAAGCTGATTCGGCAACCTGGCGTTCAGTAACCCTGTTTATTGTTCCTATAGGTCTCCTTCTTGTTGGTCTTGTTATCTGGTTACGAAGGAGGAAAAAATAAATGAACAAACAGAAAAAACAAACAATTATTATTGTAATTGTTTTAGCAGTTCTTATTGGTGTTTATTTTCTGATTGACCTCTGGCCTCAGAAAAGCGAAACCCCTGTTGATACCCATGAAACACTGCTTGCAATTGATACAGCCGGTATTCTTTCCCTTGATTTCACGGGGTCGGAAGAACAGCTTACCTTCACACGTGAAAGCAGCGAAGGCAACTGGGTTCTGAAAGGTTATGAGGACCGTGAAGTGGAAGCGTCAACAATCACTACAGCCCTTAACAGCTGCTGCAATCTTGACATATCAACAAAGCTTGAAGATGTAACCGATTATTCGCAGTTTGGTTTTGATGAGCCCAAAAACAAAATCATAATTAAAACTGCTTCCGAAACACATGAGATTACGTTTGGAAGTTACAATTCAGCTGTCAGCGCTTATTACCTTATGGTCGACTCAGACCCTGCTGTATATGTATTTTCCGCCACATCAAGCGTTCTTCCGTTTGACTATGTCACAGACCACTATCTTGTAGCCCTTCCCGAAGAAGATGACGATGCTGATACTGACACCGATGCTACAAATGACAGTAATACCGATAACGATGAAACCAATACCGGTGATACTGAAACAGGAACAAATTAATCAAAACGCGAAACCGAAAACATAAAAAATCACTACTCCCTTACAAAAAAGAAAATCCGCCGCATAAATGCTTTACCGACTGATAATACAGGTAAAAACATTTATGCGGCGGATTTTTATTTATGTGCCGGACCGGCATTACAGGCTTTAAGTCCTGTATCAGCTGTCAAAAAAGATCCAGCATATTATCAAGATAAATTTCTTCTCTTACTACAAGCTGATATTCCGGCTTTGTAAGATAATACAGCAGAAACTCAAGAATAAGAGCACTTCCAAGACCTCTGCCTTCAATTTTGAAATTGGAAAAGCCCATTGGAAGATAAATGTTCTTAATATCCTCAATGCCAATAAACCCGGGATTCTTCATGGCTTCCGAAAAGCGGTAACCCTGACTTTTGTGAAGTCCCCTGCATATATGCTCAGGGAAATCTTCGCCAAGACTTTTTCGGCTCACGGCCTCATAGCAGGCCTTTCTGTCATTGCAGTCAAACCGGCAGCACTCATTACAGAGAAACTCAACCTTATCCTTTTGAAATTCCGACAAGGAACAAAGTCTGTCAAAAGCTTTGTTCAGGCGAAAATCAGGAACAACATACCGGAAATCATCACGTTTAAGTTCATCCAAAAGCTGTTCAAAATCCGTCAGAACCTTTGTTGTTGAAGAAATAAAATAAAAGTTCGGACAGGTCTTCCGCAAATAATTTAACAGCAGGTCAGAATGAATAATAATGCCGTTTTCGGGATTGTTACTTTTCTCAAAAAGTTTACATAAGTAATTACATTTTTTATCCGAAAGATGTTCTTCTTTAAGAAGAGAATTGCTAAACGTAAGGCGTCCGGAAATCTTATATTCGCCAAGCAGTGCAAGAACAAGTTCAGCGTCCGTATCGCCAAAACCCACACGTCCGCCGCCCCACAGGCAGTCTGCGGGAGCACCGTAAATCGAACCTATTTCACACCAGTCATAAAAATATTCACGATGTTCACGAAAAAGCCGCAAAAACTTACTGTACAGCTCATAAAATTCAAACAGACCGGGCAGATGGAAAAAAGCCTTTTCCGATGACATTACAAGTCTCCTTGTTGTTAATAATTTTGACCGTCGGATTCACTCCGTTGTATATTATTCCGACCGGTCAAATCAACCCTGTTATTACATGTTAAAAACAGCAATAAAGCACAAATTGCCGACAAAACCGTCACAAGAATTATATTTGTTTTTGTTGTCAGGCTGACAAAGAAAACAGGCGCATAACCTGCAAACAAGGCAAAAGTTGTTACACCAAAGGCAATACCCGGATTTTGCGGCAAAACGCTTAAAATCATCTCAAAGGTGATGCACATGGTCATGGAAAACAGGCATACACCCAAAACGGAAATCACCATGTTGTTTGCTCCGACAATAAGAAACGGAATTGCCAAAATTGTTGAAAAAACTCCTACTCTGCGCGCTCCGAATCTGTCTGCAAGAAAACCGCCCAGACCTTTTCCGATTCCCATTACAAAAAACAGAAGGAAATCCTGCCAAAGCTCCTTCTTCCAGGAAATCGGTATTGCATATCCAATAAAGCTCCGTACTGCAGTAACACAAAAAGCTGCAATAATTATCAGACCAATCGGAAAATCAGGCGAGCTGACATCAATATTTTTATAACGTACACAGTTATATTGCGGATATGGTTTGTTTTCGGAAATTTCGCCCGGAAGAATCAGAAGGATTTCAATAACTGCAAGCGGAATAATCAGCCATAACAGACTCAGTTCAAACTGTCCCATGGTTTTTCCGATTACAACGCCAAAAGAACCGCCGGCCACAAAAAGAGCCGCCGGAAAAATTTTACCGGCACCGTCAGCAACAGTTTCAATAGCGCCCTGTTCGTGTAAAATAGCATTTCCAAGAGCCATTATACATATACCTGAAATTATGGCGGGAACCGGAGAAAATGACGAAACAAATACACCTGCGGCCATCAATCCGACAGCAATTGTTTTCATTGGAAAGCGACGGTGTTTTTCCATAAAACCGCCAAACAGTCCCTGAGGAACAAATGCAAGGAAATCATACAGAATAGCAATAAGACCGGTAATTTCAACGGGGAAAAAACGGCTGATATTGGCAAAGCAGACTATTTCAACACACAAATGGATAATAAAAAATCTTAGTCCTGTCCTATTTCCCTTATTCAGCCTTCTCATTAGCCAAGTTTCCTTTTTCATCGTTCAAAAGCTGAGCTTTTCTTTCTTTTTCTTAATTCTCATAAACAATCTCCCCATTAATCATTATTATCCGGAATATAATATTCCTCATCGGGGTGTTCCTTAAACCATTTACGTT
Source organism: Lachnospiraceae bacterium (assembly GCA_045627185.1). Lineage (GTDB taxonomy): Bacteria > Bacillota > Clostridia > Lachnospirales > Lachnospiraceae > SZUA-448. The sequence continues at coordinate 2,536 of JAZQNE010000114.1, read as the reverse complement.
TCTTTACGGAACGTACAATTCCCCTGATAATCAGATAAAGCAATACACCTACAACAACAATTCCAAATACAAAAAGAAGCAAAAAGCCAAAAGAAAGACCCGTATAATAGTAAATCATTTTATCCCCTTTTCAACATTTCTGTAATCAGCAATCCTATCCCAAACGATACTGCATTTGCAAGATAGGAAATGTGAATGATGTGAATAAATCTACGCTCGGAAACCATTTTATAAAGAAATGCCTCCGAAACAGGAATAAGTATTGCCTCAAAAACACAACACCAGACAAAATAAGCTGTATTCCCAAAAAACAAATCAATAAATACGCCACCGATATTCAGTATGTAATTGGTCAGAAGATTCACGAGTACAATATATTTTATATTTTCAGTAATCTTAAATTTTCTGACAATCGGAACCTCCATAAGACAGGTGAGCCCCGGTGCGATTATAAATATAAAAACAAGTTCAAACCAAATATTATTTTGCATATTTATTTTTCATCGCATACCTGGAAAATGTAAAACTTCAGGTAATAGCTTTCATCGGCGCTCCAAAGAATCGGATGGTCGGGAGCCTGGGTTCTGAACTCAACCTGACGGATGCGCTTATGTACTGATTTTGCCGCCTGACCGATTGTCTCGGTAAAAAGGTCCTGCGTCATGAAATGAGAACATGAACATGTGGCAAAATAGCCTCCGTCACGGACAAGCTTTAAGCCCTTCATATTTATCTCACGATACCCCTTTATGGCATTCTTTGTAGCTTCTCTTGATTTTGTAAATGCAGGCGGATCAAGGATGACAACATCGTACGACTCGCCGGCTTCGAAAAGCTTCGGCAGTTCATCAAGAACATTTGCAACACGGAATTTCACAACATCGGAAAGGCCGTTACGAACGGCGTTTTCTTCTGCCTGTTTTATGGCATATTCGGAAATATCAAGGCCTGTAACTTCTGAAGCGCCTGCAATTCCGGCATTCAGGGCGAAGGTTCCCATATGGGTAAAGCAGTCAAGAACCTTTTTGTCCTTGCAAAGTTTCTGCATTGCAAGACGGTTATATTTCTGGTCAAGGAAAAAGCCTGTTTTCTGGCCGTTTACCACATCAACCATATAACGAACGCCATTCTCTGCAATTTCAACGTTTGTATCAAACTCAGGGCCGATAAAGCCTTTGTAAGGCAGAAGTCCTTCTTTTTTACGCACGGGAGCGTCTGACCGCTCATAAACACCACGAATCTTAAAACCGTCTTCAAGGAGCAGCTCCTTCAGGATATCAACAATTTCCTGTTTGAAGTTCTCCATTCCAAGAGCCAGACATTCTACAACAAGCACATCGCTGTACTTATCAATAACAAGACCGGGAAGCCAGTCAGCCTCACCGAAAATGATTCTGCAGGCATTCAGGTCAACCGGTGCAAGTACCTGCTTTCTGTATTCCCAGGCATTTTTAACACGCATACGAAGGAAATCCGAATCAATATCCACGTCTGCATTTCTGGTCATCATTCTGATACGGATGGTGGAATTCTGATTTATAAAGCCTTTTCCAAGCGGATAGCCCGTAAAGTCATGCACCCGGACAACCTCACCATTTTTGAAACGGCCGACAATGGTTTCTATTTCATTGTCATAAATCCAGGCGCCACCGGCTTTGAAGGAACGTCCCTCACCCTTTTTAAGCGTTACAATTGTTGAATTCATTTGTTCTGCTCCTTCTCAGGATTTTCCGGTTCGGACTGTTTTGTATCAGGATTTTCCGGTTCGGACTGTTCCTTCTCAGGCTCATCCTTCTTACGAAATACGATAAGTTTGCTGAGAACATAGTTCAAAACAATTACAACAACCATTGTCACAAGTTTTGCAATTCCGCCGTCAAGTTCATAAAACGTCTTTCCGCCCAAAACGATTCTGAACGGATTTCCAAGGAATTTAAGGAATCCAACATTTCCTGCAAGAAAAACAAAAAACCTGGGTAAAAAGATTTCAAAAAGCCCGGAAAATGCACGTGATCCGTAGAACTTAAACATTTCAAGAAGAATGTTTTTCTCTTTACTTTCAAAAACAAACTTTCTGTTTGTGACAAAGGCAAACAGAACGGCCATAAACCATGAAATACTTGTATTAATGTAATTGTCGGCCGAAAGGCCAAAGCATTTGTTTAAGATTACGGTACATATAATGTTCACAAGCGTTGTCAGCACACCGAAAATCAGGTACATGATAACTTCCTTGTATTTTTTGAATAATTCTTTAATTTTGTTCATTGCAATACACCTTTTCAGTTTATTTTTCGAAAAGCATACGAAGGTCATGAAAATCAAGTGTTTTCCGATATTTCCTTCTCTTTATTCTTCCGAACAGTATAGCAAAAAAAGCCCCTTTTTGCAAACTGTTTTTCTTGACATAAAACAGCATAATGATATACTAATAATTGAGAAGATACTAGTATTTTATGCTTATTTATTGGTTTTATTATGATTCTGTTTCAACATGGGGGAAATAAACATGGAACATATTCTTCGAAACCTCACG